>NZ_CP017014.1:4137954-4444448 GCF_001767395.1 Rhodococcus sp. WMMA185
AGGTCGTCAAACCCCTGGATCGGCCCGTCGGTGGGAGCGACCAACGAGTTGTAGCCGAAGTCGTAGGAGTTGGTGAAGCCGACAATGTCACGGCGCTCGTCCGTGGTTCCGATGGATGCCGAACCCACATCGAAGCGGCGGCCGGCGACCTGGGCGAGTAGTCCCGTGAACTCGGTGCCCACGAAGTCGACCCGCAGGCCCAGCTTCGCGGCGATGGCCTTCAGGAGTTCGTTGTCGTAGCCGGTGAACTGGTTGTCCGAGTTGATGCAGATGCTCGGTGGTGCGTCTGTCATGGTGCCGACGGTCAGGACGCCGGGGGTGATCAGATTCAACCTCGAGGTGTCGATCTGATCGAGCGGGATGACGTCGTCGGTGGTGTATCGGTCGACGGTCGCCCCCGCGCCCAGCTCTACGTCTGTGGGCGCGGCAGTTGCCGAGCCGGGTCCGGGAGGGGAACACAGATCGCGCGACGCCCCCTGCGTACTCCCGTCGCTCGAACACGATGCCAGGGTCAGTGCCAGCACTGCGGCGAGCAGCAGTGCGACCAATACCCGGACCTTCGCTCCGACGGAAGACATGCCGGCCTCGCTGTGCGCTGAAACTGCTACAGAACCTGTGATAGGAACTGCTGCAGCCGTTCGGTTTCCGGCTTCTCGAAGAGCTGATCGGGTTTGCCGGTCTCCACTACCGAACCGTGATCCATGAACAGCACCGTGTCGGATACCTCACGGGCGAAACCCATCTCGTGGGTGACCACAACCATGGTCATGCCGCCCTTGGCGAGGTCGGCCATCAGCGAGAGCACGCCCTTCACCAGTTCGGGGTCGAGGGCGGACGTGGCCTCATCGAAGAACATCACCTGCGGCTTCATGGCCAGCGCCCGCGCGATGGCGACTCGCTGCTGTTGCCCGCCGGACAGATTGCCAGGCCGTGAATCGGCCTTGTTCGCGAGCCCGACGAGTTCGAGTTGCTCGAGCGCCAGTGATCGCGCCTCGTCCTTGGACATCCCCTTGAGCTTGCGCGGACCGAGGGCAATGTTGTCGGCGACGGTCCTGTGCGGAAACAAGTTGAAGTGCTGGAACACCATTCCGATGCGCTGGCGCAGCTTGTCTGGATTGTCCTTCAGCACCGACTTGCCGTCGAGGAGGATGTCACCCTGGTCGGGTTCGTGCAGCCGGTTGAGTACGCGCAGAAGCGTCGACTTTCCGGAGCCGGACGGGCCGATCACCGTGACGGTGTGCCCGGCGTCGACGTGGAGGTCCACGCCTCGCAGCACCCGGTTGTTGCCGAATGCCAGATGCAGGTTGGTGCCAGTGAGCGAGTAGGCCATCGCCCTATCCTCCTTCCACGACGATGGACTGCTCCACCGGATCGAGAGTTCTAGACCTGTCCTTGCGGCCGGTGCGCAGGCGGTGGTCGATGTAGTTGACGAGGTGGGTCAGTGGGATGGTCAGGGCGAGGTAGAACAGGCCGGCGGCGACCAGTGGTGAGAGGCTGCCGGTTTGTGCGTTGAGGTCGCGGCCGACGGCGAAGAGTTCTCGTTGGGTGACGAGCAGGCCGAGGAAGTAGATCAGGGACGAGTCCTTGATCAGGGAGATGAACTGGTTCATCAGCGCGGGTAGGACCCTGCGGACTCCTTGGGGTACGACGACCAGGGCCATGGATCTGCGGTAGCTGAAGCCGAGTGCTCGTGAGGCTTCGAGTTGTCCGGGTTCGACGCTTTGGATGCCGGCTCGGAAGATTTCGCCGATGTAGGCCGAGGCCAGCAGGGAGAGTGCGAGCGCGCCGAGCCAGTAGGGGTTGTTGCCGGTCAGCCCGCGTACGACGGGTCCGATGCCGAGTCCGACGATGAGGATGATGACCACGGCGGGCAGGCCGCGGAAGATGTCGGTGTAGACGCGGGCGGGCCAGCGGAGCCAGCGGGTGCGGGAGATGCCGGCCATGGCGAGCAGCATGCCGAGGATTGTGCCGACGACGCCGGAGACGAAGGCCAGGATGAGGGTGTTGGGGAGGCCGGTTTTGAGGAGGTCGGGGAATGCCCGGGTGTACAGGTCCCAGTCGAAGAAGGTGTCTCGTAGTTGTTGGAGTGTTGATTTGGGTTGTGCTGCTGGTGTTTCCGTTGTGGGTTGGGGGTTGAGGGCGGCGAGGGCTTCGAAGTCGGGGAGGTCGGGCATGGGTGCGGCTTTGCTGCCGGGTTTCCAGCCTTCGGGTAGTGGGCGTGGGACCCAGTCCGAATACAGCTGCGCCCATGTGCCGTCCGCGATTATCGCGTCGAGTCCGGAGTTCAGGGCGTCGATCAGTGGCTGATTTTCCTTCGCGACAGCCCAGCCCATGAAGTTGTTGATGCTGAACGTGTTCTGGACGATGGAGGTCGGGTCGCCGGGTTCGACGAGCCCTTCGGCCTGCTGCGACGGCGCAACCCAGGCGTCTATCTGCCCGGAGACGAGGTTCGCGTACGCGGTGGCGTAATCCGGAAACTTGACCGGGTTGAGTCCGAGGGTGTTCTCCACGTAGTCGTCTTGGACGGTTCCCTGGACGACGCCGATGCGGGTGGACGCGTTCAGGTCGTCAAACCCCTGGATCGGCCCGTCGGTGGCGGCAACCAACGAGAAGTAGCCGAAGTCGTAGCCGTTGGTGAAACCGACGGTGGCGCGACGCTCGTCCGTGGTGGTGATGGACGAGGATCCGACGTCGAAGCGGTCGGCGGCAACCTGTGCGAGCAGCGCGGCGAAGTCGGTGCCCACGAAGTCGACCCGCAGGCCCAGCTTCGCGGCGATGGCCTTCAGGAGTTCGTTGTCGTAGCCGGTGAACTGGTTGTCCGAGTTGATGCAGATGCTCGGTGGTGCGTCCGTCAGGGTGCCGACGGTCAGGACTCCGGGGGTGATCAGATTCAACCTCGAGGTGTCGATCTGATCGAGCGGGATGACGTCGTCGGTGGTGTACCTGTCTACGGCGCCCGCCCCCGAGGCGGCTTCCACATTTGTGGGTGCGGCAGTTGCCGAGCCCGGCCCCGGTGGAGCGCACAGGTCCGGTGGTGCCGCCCCCTGTGAACTTCCGTCGCTCGAACACGATGCCAGGGTCAGTGCCAGCACTGCGGCGAGCAGCAGTGCGACCAATACCCGGACCTTCGCTCCGACGGAAGACAGCATAAAGAGAAGCCTAACTCTGTTAGCGGCTGTTCTCCCAGGACGGAGGATTTTGCGGGCGGCAACGGTCGCTCCTGCATGTCGGCGGATTGACTATGGCAGGTGGAGTCTCCGCGGACAACCGGTGCTGCTTGTGTTTGTGGTGGAACACACTGGGCGCAAGATGTTGTGCCGAGGTCGCGAAGTTCGTGGCAGCGAGCCGTCCACCTCACGTGGGCACATTACAGTCTGGGGATTCGACAGCGACGCCTCGAACGATCGACTGGATCCAGTTTGAGACAATCAACCAACCTGCACTTGCAGCCTGACCAACTCAGGCTCGCGGGGTCGTCTGGTTTGATACCGGGAAGATCCCGCACTACACGAACAGAAGGCACACATGGCAAAGAGGTTCAACCCTGCTCCTGGATAGCCCACAGCACCCGAGGGGTGGCTGCCCCACCAGGGTTGGGCACCGGACCCATCCTGGCCGCCCGCACCCGAAGGCTGGCAGATCGTAGTCGACGATCAACCGGAGGCGGGGCTGAACGGATTTGCGAATCGCATCCGCTCGGCGGCGCAAGATTTCACAGCAAGGGCGTCGGCGGAAGCATCCGCTCTCGATGAATCACCCGACGTTCTCTGGTCAGCGAAGGGTCAGCCACTGACCGGTATCGGCGGTGGGCGGTACCGGCTGACTGCTACCACACTGTTCTTTGAACGGGGCACGCTGACGACGGACTCACAGCAGGTACCTACTAATCAGCTGTTCGATATCGATATGCGTCAGTCACTAACGCAAAAGACGCGAGGCGTGGGCGACGTGATCGTGCACATCCATCGGATGTCCGGCGTCGAACAGGTGATCTTGAGTGATGTGCCGAACCCGCGCGAAGCGGTGAACGTGATCAACCAGGTCGCACATCAAGCACGCATGAACGCCCAGACAGTGGCCAACACTCGGCATATCTCATCGAATGCCGCTCCCTCGGCCCCGGTAGAGCCAGCGGCGCCGGCGGTCTCCAACGAGCCGGACGCGATGGAGCAGCTTGCCAAGCTAGGTCAACTTCGTGACGCGGGTGTCCTCACGGAAGAGGAGTTTGCGCAGAAGAAGGCCGAAATTCTCGCGAGAATGTGATTCCTTCCCGCCGCAGTAAGCTCGTTGAGCCAGAGCGCTTCTCGGTTCACATGGTCTCTAGGTCGTGAATACCAAGTCCGCCTGAGTGCTGTTGCTGGACACACCTGAGTACGAATAGGATCGCCCTGCAGCCCTGCAAAGGGTTGCAGGGCTGGATCGACCACAACAGACTCGGCCACAACCCATTCCAGCCCTCAGATATTTTTGGACAATTCGGGCATCGACCCGCTATGTTTCCCTCGATGCCATGAGGCATCGTTGAAATTCACTTATCTGGGGGGAATCCGCTTGTCCATTCGCAGCGTCACCCGCAAGATCGCCGTCGCCGTTAGTGCGTTCGCCATTCTCGGTGTACCGGCGATGATCGCAACTCCTACCGCGAACGCGGCCTCGCAATACTCCGTCGACAATTTTGGGCAGGCTCTCACTGACCCACAGCGCGGAGACCGGGTCGCCATCGGCGGCTACGCGGTCAACTGCGACGACTACGACTGCTACACCTACATCGACGTCATCTACACTGCGGGATTCGAAGGCCTCGAAAGCTGGGAAATCGACTCACCGACACTTACGTACGGCACCAGGAACTACGTTGCGGACCGGACGTACCGCAATGCGGGGAGTGAGCCGAGTTACATCGCGCCATACACGAGCGCGACCGTCAGATACGGATTCCGAGTGAACTACGTGAACCTCGACCCGGCGAGGTTCACGGTGAGAATCACCAATTTCCGTTACGACGATCAGCAATTCACCTGGCAGGGCAACCTCGGTGGTCGCATCAGCGAGCTGCTCCCGCCCCCGGATACCACAGGAGCCGCCATCGGATCAGCGATCCTCGGCAGCGTCGTCGGTAGTGCCATGCTTCCGACGATCATGCCGTTTGCCGCAGCAATCGTCCAGGGTATTGTCATGGGTTCCGATTCCGGCGACTAGCCTCGGATCCACAGCTGCCCGTCGTGTGCCACCAAAGCCACACTGGCGGAGAAGGATCCCTGAATTGGTGATCTGACGACTCAATGGTGTAACCCGATTGACAATCCAGAAGGCGGCCCGGTCGAGTCCATTCGGCCGGGCCGCCATCGGATGGTTGGGTCAGGATCCGAAGAATCCCCGGACAAACATGTTTCCAAGGTAGGCCGGAATCTCGTGGTTGGGCACGATCGTCAGCCGGTAGACGCCGTTGTTCAGATCCTCACAGAAGGTCATGGAGTTCGGCACAGGACCGAGCACATTCTTGTCCGCATTGCAGGCGTACTCGGCGCCCCACCCGGAATAGTGGTGAACGATCTCCATTGCAGATGCTGTACCCGCTGACGCAATGGTAATGGCTGACGCTGCGGCGGCGATGGTGGCGGCGGCAGTGAGCTTTCTCAACGTATTTCCTCCGAGTTGTGGTAAATGAACGGCGGACGAATTCGACGTGTGTTCGCCGAAGCATCCGGCCTGGGGGCCGACGCACATCGCAGCTCCCAGGGCTTCGCGCTTGTGATCGGCGCGTAGTCAGTGTGTGCCCGGGCTCATCGACTCAGGCAACGAATTTCGATACAGGTCGAAATGCGAGGAGTGTTGCGTGAATCGCTCATCCACGCGCGTATGTCACCCCAGTGGGGTTCCACCGAATCAGCCAGTGAAACGTCAGGCGGGGCGACTTCGGTCCACGGGATTCGCTGGGAGCGCCCCTCCGGACATCCATTGTGTGCCTTGACCGTCCGTTGTGCGCATCGACCGGTCCGTCGGTGGCAGCAAAGCACCGCCCCGCGTAGATTTCTTTTCCCAGATGATCCAGCCCTCCCCGTATTCCTGGTGCTCTCTGGCAGTAGCGGAACTCTAACCGTCAGGCAGAATTGGGTCAAGCCGCCGGGAGCAGTCTCGATGGCCGCACTCGAGCAAGTACCAGCGTGCATCACTGTCCCGTAGTTGAACCCCGAACGACTCGACGTGACTGGCCTGGACTTGACGGAATGGACCAAAGCTCAGCGTGTTTCACGGGTCCAGCGGTTGGGTGCTTGGCGTCTAGCGTAAGACCGTCGGGCCGAGGAACTCGCAAACTTGTAGGGCGAGAGCAAGGTCGAGTTTGCTGTGTCCGGCGATTCCCGTGCCGGGCTCGCCGAGTGCTTTGGTGATGCGGTATTTGACCGTGTTGCGGTGCAGATTCATTTGCTGGGCGGTGTGCAGGTGACTCTCGCCGTTTGCGAAGTAGGTGCTCAGCGTCGTCCGCAAAGTGGCGGCCTGATCGGTGTTCTCGGCGAGCGGGCCGAGGACCTCCCATACCCATGCCCGTGTGGATTCGAGGTTCTCGGACAGTAGCGACACGACGGCGACTCCGCGGTCGCCGAAGCTGACGATCGGCCGGGCGGGTGTGTTGGGAACGTTGGCGACCGAGTAAGCGGCGCGAGCTTGTTCGTGCGAGCGCCGGAACCCGGCGATTCCGTGCGCGGGGAGTCCGATCGCCGCACGGACATTCGTGTCGGTGGGCAGGGTAGCGCTGTCGATCGCAGGTCGTCTGGATCCGAACGGCATCCATGCCCAGATGGTGTTGCGGTCGATGGCGGTGACGATAGGGGCCGAATCCGTAGTGAGGTGCGCCGCGACGTCCCGCACATATCGGTAGAGGGAATTCAGGGACGCACTGTCGTCGCGGGTGGTAGACCAGGCGATTATGGCGACATGGTTCTGCTCGAGCCGATATTGCGTCTCAGCCTCGAATTGTCCGGGATCGCTACCGGTGTCCTCGAGGAGTCCGTGGATGGTTGAGGAATGGACGTTACCCTGGGCGCCGATCCAGCGTTGGCGTTCTTGCTCGTGCGCCTCGAAAACGTACAGCGTGATCCAATCGATGTAGCTGAACACAACATCCGAAAGATGTTTGAGGACAGCGAGTGTGAGCGGAGCAGACAGTTCGAGCGCATGTACCTCGTCGTAACAGATCTTCATGAGGTCGTCCTGGCCCATATGGTAAGCCCGTGCGACGGCATGTGACGACACATCGCGTTGAGCCAGTCGGAGCACGTATTCGACTGCCGCAGTGGGGGGCTGCAGGTGTTCGACCGGAATATCGTTGGCAAGAACGTGAATTATGGTCGATATGTTGCTGTGTACGCTCGCTTCCATCAGTTCGAAGAGTTCCGGATTCTCGTTGAGCTCGTCGATCTCGCGCGCAAGCAGGGCACTCATCGCGTGGGTGATCTCAGCCTGCTGGGAATCGAGCCTGCGTGCGACGCCGGCGACGATGTCGAGGACTTCCGTTTCCGCCGGCGCGGGTGCACGCGCGAGGCGTGGACGCGGTCCCGGAGTGCTCTGCTCGTCTGGGCTGTTCACAGAACGTCACCTGCTTCCCGGCGCAGATACCGCAGTGCCGATTGTGCCGCGTTGTACCCGCACATCCCGTGAGCCCCGGCGCCGGGCGGCGTTGATGCAGAGCACAGGTAGGTTCCAGGAACTCCGGTGCTGTAAGGGTCGAGGGCGAGCCGCGGCCGCAGCACCATTCGGGTCGCGGTGTTTGCGCCGCCGATGATGTCGCCGCCGATATAGTTCGCATTGCGGGCGACCAATTGTGTTGGCCCGCTCGCGACGGTGGCGACGATGCGGTCGCGGAATCCCGGCGCGAACCGCTCGATCTGCGCGACCACCGCATCGGTCACATCTCCCGAATATCCGTGCGGAACATGGGCATACGCGTACAGGGGGTGTAGGTCTCCATTCGACCGGGTGGGGTCGGCTACGTACTGCTGTCCGACGAGGACGAACGGCCGTGTCGGCATCCGGCCCGTCGCGATATCCCGTTCGGCGGTGGAGATCTCGGCGAAAGTGCCGCCGAGGTGCACAGTTCCGGCCCGACCGCAGTCGGGGTTGGTCCACGGCACCACACCCTCGATAGCGAAGTCGACCTTGAAGGCAGCCGGTCCGTGCCGGAACCGGCGGTACGCCTTTGCTACTCGCGACGGGACCTCGTCCCCGAGAATGTCGAGTGCGGCTGACGGGGAGAGGTCGAGCAGGACGACGTCGGCGGGCGTGATGTCTCTGCGGCTGCGCACGTGGACTCCGGTGGAGATCTTGCCGCCATAGTCGGTGAGCATGTTCGCGAGGGCAGTGGTGATCGACTGTGACCCACCCTCGGCCACCGGCCACCCATAGCGATGACCCGCGGCAACAATCATCAGACCGGCAGCCGACGTCGCGGGCCAGTCGAGTCGATAGTAGGCGTGCGCGGCGACGCCGCCGAACAGTGCGCGCGCCTTCTCGGTGCGCCACCAGCGGGCCGTCGCGGTTGCCGGCAGCAATGCGCGAGGCCCGAAGCTCGCGAGTCTGAGCGGGTGCCGGGGTACGTTCGCGATCGGGCGCATCAGGTCGGCGGCAAGGTCGTCGAATCCGTCGGTGAGCCCGCCGAACATCCGCTGCCAGCGGCTCCGGTCCGCGCCGAGGCCGGAGGCCGTCTCCTGGACGGACTGGTACAGCAGTCCCGCCTCCCCCGTGTCGAGGGGATGCGCGCAGTCGATGTCGGGCCACTTCCAGGTGAGCCCGTACTTGGCGAGATCGAGGGTCTGCAGGTACGGCGACCCGGCACCCATCGGGTGGAAGGCCGAGCATTCGTCGTGCAGCAGACCTGGGACGGTGAGCTCCGAGCTGCGGGTTCCGCCGCCGAGGGTGTCGGCGGCCTCGAGTACCTGTACATCGACGCCGTGCCGGGCGAGGTGGACGGCGGCAGCCAGCCCGTTCGGACCTCCGCCGACGATGGTTGCGGTGGTCATGGCTGTGCCACCAAGTAGGTTTCTGCCATATCCGTCTCCCGCATCATCGTCTCCCGCATCATCGCCTCGCGCATCATCGCCTCCCGAATCTTCGCCTCCACCCCGTCACTGTCCAGTGTCCACAGGACGTCGAACGGGATGGGTCCGTTGGGCAGCCACGGCTGCTCGGCGACGGCGTCCGCGACCCGATAGGTGCCTCGTTCGATCACGCCGAGGGCGGCGTCGATCATCTTGTACTCCTGAACGCCCTTGTGAAGCGGCTGCGATTCGATCTGAGCGATGATGAACTCGCCGGGTGCGAAGTTGCAGCGTCTCTGGATAGCGGTGATCAGGTGCTCGTTGTGGAAGTGGCCGTCACCGAAGTTGAACGCCACTAGTGAATTGCAGCTGAACTCCGCCTCCCGCACCGAGTAGATGTCGATGTCCTCGCCGAGGTGGCGCATCATCAGCGAGAACAGGGCACGTCCCTGACTGTGCATCGACCGGAAGCTGAGCAACTGGTGCATCACCACGTCCGCCTCCTCCGGTGTGTGGGTGGCCAGTAGTTGGGTGCGGGTGAGCGGGGCGGGACGGGGGATGAAAAGGTCGAGCTTCTCCTCGGCGCCCGGCGCGAAAGCCCAGGTGGCTGAGGCCCAGTTGCCCGAGTACAGGCGCATGGACGGCAGGAACGACACCAGGTCTGGACGCAGGTTACCCAGAATCGGGAAGAAGACGAGTGCGGCGACGATGCCCGCGGGCAGCCACATCGACGACATGTCCGTGACGCCGTAGCCGTCCCATGCCGGGAATCCGGCGAACAGGAATATCGTTGCGAACGCAAATAGCAGATTCCACTGGAGAGGTACGGCCAGCGGGAACGTGGACACAATGAACAGGTGAAACGCGACCATCAGCACCACGGCCGCCAGGGTGAGCGTGTGGTTGGTGGAGAACAGCAGCACCAGGGGGGTAACCACCGTGACAAGCGTTCCGAGCATGTGGGCGACGCCGCCGGCAACGATCGACGGGCGTAGATCGTTGGGGTAGTTGCGGTAGAGCGCGCGCTTGATCGCCTTGGACGGCATCCATGGGGTGTTGCTGATCATCGGCGGAACCACCATGGAGAAATGGTGACCGATCTTCGAGACGCCTGCCCCGACCCACACCACCACGATCAGCAGCTTGAGCGCGACGATCATGTCGACGAACGACAACGCCGCGAAGAACAAGATTGCAGGCAGATACTGCTCGCTGCGCGCGGCGAGGAAGATCACCTTGTCGCGTAGTCCGATGATGATCAGCAACGCAATGATCGGAAACAACAGCGAGGGGACGACGAGGCCCGCATTGTTTGCGCTCGCAGCGGCGACGGGCCAAGTGTGCACGCCGGGCAGAGTGAGCGCGAGGACGAGGTTCACCAGAAGTGCCGCATATAGGACGACGTCGAACACGGTCCGGGTGTCACCGGAGGTCAGCGGCACCTTCCCCGGCCACGGTGGCAGCCGAATCGTGCCTGGGCGAAGCCAGTACAAGACGCCGCCGGTCATCGGCTTGAAGTGACCGGCCAGCGGACCCCACGATCCGGCGATTCCGATCGATTCGAGCAGTACCGTCCACAGAATCAGCTTCTGATAGACGATCGGCTCGTTCCACCACGTCCCGATGTCGAAAACGTTCTGGCTAGACGTGAAGGTTGCGATCGTCAATCCGGCGCCGATGTAGAGGACGAGCAGTTTCAGAATGTAGATGGTGTGCACCATCTTCGGTGTTCCGAACCCGTAGTCGACCCAGTGCGTCGACGTCGCACGAACGCGGTCGAGGAATGGGCGCTCGAGGAAGGTGGCCGCGTCGACCTCGGGAGGATTTCCTGTTATGAATCCCATCGCAGGGCTCCTAGAGGTAAAGGGTGAATCGCCTCGGGTCCGGGCCGAGGTGTGAAGTGGTGGGGGCGTCAGCTCACCGGTTGCTGGCGGCGGCTGCTGCGCAGGCCCGGCTTGTCAATCTTGCCGACCGGGTTGCGTAAGAGCGCGTCGACGACAGGGGCAGCCAGCGGCAGTGTGACTGTCGTGAGTCGGTCGACCAGGTGTGCGGCGAGGTCGCTTCCGGCGACGGCTCCGAGGCCATCTGAATGATCAGGATCTCTGCTCGGTTGGGCAGCATGATCGCGATGACGTCACCGGGACCGATCTCTCTCTCGGACAGTTGATCGGCGAAGGTGTCGACCCATTCGGCGAACTGCTCGGGGCTCAGTTCGAGGCGGTCGTCGTGCTGGCACGGCAACTCTCCGTGCTCCAAAGTAAGAATCCAAGCGAAATAGCTAATGTGCGACACGATTTCGTCCGCCCTCTCGTCCGTTCTGTGACATCAGACACTATCGGCGGGATTTGTGATAGGAAACGGTCTCGGGGGCTAGAGTTCACGCGGGGTGTTGTCGGTTGAGCACAAACAGGGACGGGACATGCCCCGGAACGTGGCAGAACTGAGCAACCGCTTAGAACGCGGTGTGCAGCACTGTCTTGTGCCGACCAGTCGCCGGGCGGGTGTAGGTCCCGGTGAGCGTTCTTCAGCGTTCTACAGGCGCCTACGGCGAGCCCATGGCTCTAGCGCAAGACCGTCGGGCCCAGGAACTCACAAACCTGTAGGGCAAGAGCAAGGTCGAGTTTGCCGTGTCCGGCGATTCCCGTGCCGGGCTCGCCGAGTGCTTTGGTGATGCGGTATTTGACCGTGTTGCGGTGCAGATTCATTTGCTGGGCGGTGCGCAGGTGACTTTCGCCGTTTGCGAAGTAGTTGCTCAGCGTGGTTCGCAAAGTGGCGGCCTGATCGGTGTTCACGGCGAGCGGGCCGAGTACTTCCCATACCCACGCCCGTGTGGATTCGAGGTTCTCGGCCAGTAGCGACACGACGGCGACTCCGCGGTCGCCGAAGCTGACGATCGGCCGGGCGGGTGTGTTGGGAACGTTGGCGACCGAGTAGGCGGCGCGAGCTTGTTCGTGCGAGCGCCGGAACCCGGCGATTCCGGTCGACGGTAGCCCGATCGCGATCCGAATCCCCGGGCTCGCGGGCAGTCCGGTGGTGTCGATGACGGGTTGCCGTCGGCCGAATGGTAACCAGGCCCAAAGGGTTTGACGGTCGATGGCGGTGACTATGGGGGCGGAATCCGTTGTGAGGTGGCGCGCAATGCCGCTCACGTGGTGGTCTAGCGCGTTGAGAGTCGCCTCGTCGTCTGCTCCGCTCGACCACAGAATCATCGCGACGTGGGTCTGGTCGAGTCGGTAGTTCGTCTCGGTCTCGAAAGTGGACCCGTCGCTGCCTGTCCCACCCAGGAGGGTGTGAATGATCGACGAATGGACGTTGCCGCGGGCGCCGAGCCACCGTCGTCGTTCCTGCTCGTATGCGCCGAACACGTAGAGCGTGATCCAGTCGATATAGCTGTACATCACCTCTGACATGTGTTTGAGCACAGCCAGTGTCAGTGGTCCTGGCAGGCCCAAGGAGCCGACCTCGTCGAAGCAGATATTCCTCAGGGCATCCTGTCCCATGTAGTACGCCCGCACGAGCGAGTTCGACGACACGTCTCGTTGGGCCAACCGCAGTGCGTATTCCACGGCCGCTGTGGTCGGGTGCAGGTGGTCGACGGGAATATCGTTGGCCAGGACGTGGATGATGGTAGAGATGTTGCCCTGCACGCTGGCCTGGAGTAGTTCGACCAGTTGAGGGTCTTCGTCGAGTTGATCGATCTCGTGCGAGAGCAGCGCAGTCATCGCGCGGGTGATCTCCACCTGACGAGCGTCGAGTCTTCGAGCGATGTCGGCGACGATATCCAGAACCTCGGACTCGGCATCCGTGGTCACCTTGGGCACCGCACGCTTCGCGCGGACCTGGCTGTCGCCGACACCGCTCACCGCGCACCCCCTCGGCCCCGTCGCAGGTAGCGCAGTGCGGATTGCGCCGCGTTGTACCCGCACATCCCGTGTGCGCCTGCACCGGGCGGAGTCGATGCCGAGCACAGATACGTGCCCGGCACACCTGTGCTGTAGGGGTCGAGGGCAACGCGTGGTCGGAGCACCACCTGTGTCTCGTTGTTGGCGCCTCCGATGATGTCTCCGCCGACATGGTTGGGGTTGAATTCGGCCAGCGCGGCTGGACCGGTGCTGGTGGTCGCGACGATCCGATCCCGGAAGCCCGGTGCAAACCGCTCGATCTGCGCGGTGATCGCCTCCGTCGCGTCGCCCGTATAGCCATGCGGGACATGTGCGTACGCATACAACGGGTGCAAGTCACCTTTCGATCGGGTGGGATCGGCGACGTATTGTTGGCCGAGTAGCACGTACGGCCGCTGCGGCATCCGCCCTGCGGTGACCTCTCGCTCGGCGTGCGCGATTTCGGCGAAGGTGCCGCCGAGATGCACGGTGCCCGCTCGCCCGCACGCGGGGTCGCTCCAGGGCACCCCGCCGTCGACGGCGAAGTCGACCTTGAATGCCCCAGGCGCGTGCTTGAATCGTCGGTACGCACGCGCGACCCTGTCAGGGAGTCGATCCCCGAGTATGCCCAGTGCAGCCGATGGTGCGACATCCAGCAGAACCACGTCCGCTGCCGGAATGTCTCCCCAGGTGCGTACCGGCGAATCCGTGGTGATCTTGCCGCCGCAATCGGCCAGCGCGGCGGCCAGTGCGGTGGTGATCGCCTGCGATCCCCCCTCGGCGACGGGCCAGCCGTAGCGGTGACCTGCGGCGATGATCATCAACCCGACGGCCGAGGTCGCGGGGCGATCGAGCCGGTAGTAGGCGTGCGCGGCGACGCCGCCGAACAGTGCGCGCGCCTTCTCGGTGCGCCACCAGCGGGCCGTCACGGTGGCTGGCAGCAATGCGCGAGGCCCGAAGCTCGCGAGCCGGATCGGGTGCCGGGGTACGTTCGCGATCGGCCGCATCAGGTCGGATGCCAGATCGTCGAATCCGTCCGCGAGACCCCCGAACATGCGCCGCCAGCGTGTGCCGTCCTCGTCGAGGCCGGCGGCGGTCGCGGAGACCGACCTACGAAGTAATCCGGCATCGCCGGAGTCGAGGGGGTGGGCGCAGTCGATCTCAGGCCATTTCCACGTCAACCCGTATTTCTCGAGGCCGAGTGTTTGCAGGTACGGCGATCCCGCCCCCATCGGGTGGAATGCCGAGCAGTGGTCGTGAAGCAGCCCGGGCACCGTCAGTTCCCCGGATCGTGTGCCACCGCCGATGGTGTCGGCGGCCTCGAGGACTTCGACGTCGACCCCGTGGGTGGCCAGGTGGACGGCGGCAGCGAGCCCGTTCGGCCCACTGCCGACCACGACAGCAGTGGTCACGAGTGCACTCCGCTGCTGTCACCGCGCTCGTGCATCTTCGGCTCCTCGATCAGGCCCGGGTCGGTCAGTGCCCGATTCGCATCTACTTCCAGTGTCCACTGCACGTCGAACGGGATGGGTCCGTTCGGTAGCCACGGCTGCTCGTTGATCGCGTCGGCCGTCTTGTAGGTTCCCCGTTCGATGACACCGAGCGCGGCGTCGATCACCTTGTATTCCTGAACGCCCTTGTGGATCGGCTGCGATTCGATCCAGGCGACGAGGAACTCACCCGGTGCAAAGTTGCATCGTCTCTGGATAGCGGCGATCAGGTGCTCGTTGTGGAAGTGGCCGTCACCGAAGTTGAAGGCGACCAGAGAATTGCAGCTGAATTCGGCTTCACGCAGCGTGTAGGTGTCGATGTCCTCTCCGAGGTGGTTGATCATCAGTGAGAACAGGGCACGTCCCTGACTGTGCATCGACCGGAACCCGAGCAGTTGGTGCATCACCACGTCCGCCTCCTCCGGCGAGAAGGTGTCCAGAAGTTGGGTGCGGGTGATCTTGGCGGGACGGGGGATGAACTGGTCGAGTTTCGCCTCGGCGCTCGGCGCGAAAGCCCAGGTGGCTGAGGCCCAGTTGCCCGCGTACTGGCGCATGGACGGCAGGAACGAGACCAGGTCGGGACGCAGGTTGCCCAGAATCGGGAAGAACAGCAGCCCGGCGACGATTGCTGCGAGCAGCCACATCGACGACATGTCCGTGACGCCGTAGCCGTCCCACGCCGGGAAGCCGGCGAACAAGAATATCGTCGCGAAGGTGAACAGCAGATTCCACTCGAGCGGCACCGCCAGCGGGAACGTCGACAGGATGAACAGGTGGAATGCGACCATCAGTGCCACGGTCACGAGGGTCAGCGTGCGGTTGGTGGAGAACAGCAGCACCAGGGGTGCAGCCACCTCGACAATCGTGCCGAGTACGTGGGCGACACCTCCGGCAACCTTGGACGGGCGCAGATCGTTGGGGTAGTTGCGGTAATGCGCGCGCTTGACCGCCTTGGACGGCATCCACGGCGTGTTGCTGATCATCGGAGGCACCACCATGGAGAAGTGGTGACCGATTTTCGAGATGCCCGCGCCGACCCACACCACCACGATCAGCAGCTTGAGCGCGACGATCATGTCCACAAACGACAACGTCGCGGAGAACACGATCGCGGGCAGGTACTGCTCGCTGCGCGCGGCGAGGAAGATGATCTTGTCGCGGAGCCCGATGATGACCAGCAGCGCAATGATCGGGAACAACACGGCAGGGCGGACGAGGCCTGAGTTATCCGCGATCGCCGCGTCGATCGACGCTGTGTGCGCTCCCGGCAGGATGAGCGCGAGGACGAGGTTCACCAGCAGTGCTGCATACAGGGCGACGTCGAAGACGGTCCGGGTGTCACCGGAGGTCAGCGGCACCTTCCCCGGCCACGGTGCGAGTCGAATTGTGCCGGGGCGCAGGTAATACCGGAAGCCGCCGGTCATCGGCTTGAAGTGGCCGGCCAGCGGGCCCCACGATCCGGCGAACCCGATCGATTCGAGCAGCACCGTCCACAGAATCAGCTTCTGATACACGATCGGCTCGTTCCACCACGCCCCGATGTCGAGCACGTTGTGGCCGGAGGTGAAGGTCGCGATGGACAGTCCCGCGCCGATGTAGACGACGAGCAGTTTCAGAATGTAGATGGTGTGCACCATCTTCGGTGATCCGAAACCGTTTTCGACCCAGTGCGTCGACGTAACGCGAATGCGGTCGAGGAACGGGCGCTCGAGAAATGTGGCAGGGTCGACTTCAGGGGGGTTCCCTGTCATGAATCCCATCGCAAGGCTCCTTGAGGTAGTGAGGATATCGCCTCGGGCGCGGGCCGAGGTCTGGGGTGGATAGTGGTGTCAGCTCATCGGCTGGGGGTGGCGGCTGCGGAGGCCGGGTTTGTCGATCTTGCCGACCGGGTTGCGTGGGAGCGCGTCGACGACGTGGATAGCCACTGGCAGTTTGACTTTCGTGAGTCGGTCGACCAGGTGTTCTGCGAGGTCGTCGCCGGCGACTCGAGCGTCCGGGTAGGTGACGACGTACGCGACGGGCACCTCGCCGTACACCTCGTGCGGGGCGCCGATCACGGCTGCCTCGAGCACACCGTCGTGAGTGGCGAGGGCGTTCTCGATCTCCTTCGGGTAGATGTTCTCCCCGCCACGGATGATCATGTCCTTGATGCGGTCGACGAGTGTGAGATAGCCGTCTTCGTCGAGTCTTCCGACGTCTCCGGTGTGTAGCCAGCCATCGACGATGGTCCGTTCGGTTTCATCCGGACGGCCGAGGTATCCCCGCATCACGTTCGCGCCGCGGATCACCACCTCGCCGGTCGCTCCCGTCGGCAAAGGCGAACCGGCCTGGTCGACGATCGCGAGAGTCTGGCCCGGAAGCGCGGGGCCGACGGTGCCGAGTTTCCGGATGCCGTCCGGAGGGTTGCACGCCGATGCGCAGGTACCCTCGGTCAGCCCGTACCCCTCGACGATCACCAGACCGAGGCGCCTCTCGGCGCGGTCGAGGAGTTCTTTCGAGATCGGCGCGGCCCCACAGACGGCGAAACGCAGCGAGGAAAGGTCGGATGCCGTGTCCGGCTCTGAGGTCAGTAGCGCGTAGATGGTCGGGACGGCAGAGAAGTACGTCGGGCGCAGTCGGGCGACGTCGTCGAAGAACCGCGCAGGAGAGAAGCGTCCCGTAACGCTCAGTTGGCCACCGGCCAGCATCGGGGACAGAAAGCTGACACAGATGGCGTTGACGTGGAACAGCGGGAGGATCAGCAGGCAGTGATCCTCCTGGGTCAGCGACAAGTGTTGTGCCATGGAGGAACTCATGAACTGCAGGTTGTCGTGGGAGAGCATGACGCCCTTGGGTCGTCCGGTGGACCCTGACGTGTAGATCAGCAGCGCCAAGTCCTCGCCGTCGGGACTGACGTTCGGTGTCCATCCTGACGGGGTTGTGGTTGCCATTTCGTCGACTGCGATGGTCGGCTTTCCGGCAGAGGGTGCGTCAGGTCCCTCATTGACGACGAGAACCGCTGCCGCGTCGAAGATTTGGTAATCCGCTTCGTTCGCGGTGAACGTGGGGTTGACCGGCGTCGCGGCCGCGCCGATCCGCCATGAGGCCATCAGGGCGATCAGGAGTTCTGCACGGTTGGGCAGCATGATCGCGACTACGTCGCCGCGATCGACCCCTCTCTCGGACAGTTGGGCGGCGAACGCGTCGACCCGTTCGGCGAACTGCTCGTAGCTCAGTTCGAGGCGGTCGTCGCGCAGGCACGGCGCCTCTCCGCGCTCCAAAGCAAGATCCCAAGCGAAATAGCCAATGTGCGACACGATTTCATCTGCCCCTTCGTCTGTTGTGTGACATCAGACACTATCGACGGGCAATGTGGCGCGAAACGGTCTCGGAGACTCGAGTTCGGTCGGGGTGTTGTCGGTTGAGCACAAATGGGGACGGGATATGGCCCGGAACGTGGCAGAAGTGAGCCAACTGCTTAGAGCAAAATGCTCAAAATTGTCTTGTTCCGACTAGCCGCCGGGCGTGTCGGTGCCGCGCGGCTGTGTGTGATCGGTCCATTGCCTGCCGTCGTGCCAGCGGACGAAGCGAGGGTCATGCGGGTCGGGATACCAACCCGGGACAGCCGCCTGAACCGACGGCGTCTTGTTGCTCGATTTGCCGGCCTTCACGATCAGAAGCACAACGCCGGCGATAACCGCGAGTATGAGCACGACGAAGAACAGTATGACTAGAAAGTGCCACGGAGTCGGAGATCCCATGCGCGCAGTATGAGCCGGGCTGCACTAGCGGGCAAGTGACGCGTACCCGAGCAATGCGACCGCAAACGCGGACGCAACAGACTGTTGTCGCAGGCCCTACGCCAGGCCGGACAGCGGCGGCGGAGTGTTCTCGTCTCGCCAGGCGATGGCCCTCTTCAGCTCGGTGAAATCGAATTTCGGCCCCTCCGCGTGGACGGTGAACAGGGTGACTCCGGCGTCGACATGCTTCTTCGCATCTTCGATGCCCGGCCACTTCGTCGAGTGCGTAATGCTGTCCGGGCTGCGGCCGTGGTCGGCGCACCGCTCCGAGAGGATGCCGACCTTGCGCGAGTACGTCTTGAGGTCCCCGAAGCTGTGCCAGATGTCGGCGTGCTGCGCGACCAGCGGAAGCGTCTTCTTCTCACCCCCGCCGCCGATGAGGACCGGAATGTGACGGGTGGGCGGCGGTACGAGCTTGCCGAGTCGAGCTGTCACGCGCGGAAGATACTCGGCGAGCAGCCTCAGTCGTGATCCGGCGGTGCCGAATTCATACCCGTACTCGTCGTAGTCTCGCTCGAACCACCCCGCTCCGAGTCCCAGGATGAGCCGTCCCCCGCTGATGTGATCGACGGTGCGAGCCATATCGGCGAGGAGGTCCGGGTTCCGGTAGCCGGCAGAACTGACGAGCGCGCCGATCTCCACTCTTTCGGTCTGCTCGGCGAACGCCGCGAGCATCGTCCAGCACTCGAAGTGCGCACCGTCCGGATCGCCGAACAGTGGGTAGAAGTGATCCCAGGTGAAGACGATATCGACGCCGGCATCCTCGGCTCTGAGTACCGCGTCGCGGATGAGACCGTACTCCGGCGCGTGCTGAGGCTGAATCTGAATTCCGATGCGAACTGGGCGAGTCATGCGGGCTCCTCCGATTGGTGAGGGCACGGCACCGGGCTGGTTCGTGCAGGTCGTCTTACGAATCCATCTTGCTCGCACGATTTCGAGATGGCTACCGGTCGGACGCGCCGAGCTTTCGATCACGCCAGAGATTGCGCGGTGGATCTGGAAGGCTGAGGGTATGAAGGTCACAGAAAGGCCGGACCCGCCGACTGGTCTACGCAAAGCACTCTTCCGTGCTCCGATCCACCTCTATCGCTGGCATCTGGGTTTTCTGCTCGGTGGCAGGTTCCTGCTCCTCGAGCACATCGGCCGCAAGTCGGGCAAGACCCGCCAGGTGGTGCTCGAAGTGGTCAACAGCAGCGACGTATCGGAAGGGTACGTCGTCGGGGTCGGCTTCGGACCCAAGACCGACTGGTACCGGAACCTTTTGGCGCAGAACGACGTAACGATCCAGGTGGGGAGCAAGCGCCTTCCCGTGACCGCCGAGTTCCTCAGCCCCGACGAGGGTGGGGAGTTCATGACCCGGTACGGGGCCGAACACCCCAAAGTGGGTGTGCGGCTGTGCAAGATGATGGGGTTCGAGGTGGACGGCAGCGCCGACGATTTTCGTCAGGCCGGCCGGCAGATTCGGTTCGTCAGGTTCCGTACTCGCAGCTGAGGCTGTCGCATCCGAACGGGCGAATGACGTCAGTTCAGCCGCACCCCGCCTGCAATGAGGGTCGCCCTCGAGACGAACGCGGCTTCGGGTCCGATGATTTCGTCGACGAGGGTGAGGTAGCGATCGACGAAACCCGGTCCGTGCGGCTCTTCCGTCGGGAAGCCGGGGTGGGACGGGTCGAGGTGGTGAGCGATCTCGTGGAGTACCACCAGCTCACGCATTGCCCAGGCCTTCCCTCCCCGATGTTCGGGAATTGCCATCGTGGCGCAATCACTCTCGTAATGCGATGCCTTGTTGCCAGCTCTCGCGCGAACGTGGATCGGGGTTGCGGCCCTCGTCCAGGTGGACCGGACCCAGTTCAGGGAGAGAACGCGGTCGACGTAATCCTGCACGGAATCAATGGACCCGAATTTCCGCTCCACCGGAAGTGTTACCTGCGATCCCATCACCTCGACGATGCGCAGTCCCCGCTCGTCTGCGCGATCGAACATGGTGCGCACCAATGACTCTGCGTCATACACCGCTGCGCGCTGGGTGTCGCGGGGGCCGCTCATTGCGGTAGCCGCTTTCTCGCCGCCGGCAACTCCGGTGCATTGCTCAGCCGCGCGGTCCTCGCGGCGCGATCCCCGGCACGCCTGGCGTTCGACGAGTGCCCGGCCACAGCGCGCACCCCTCGCCACGTGCCTCGTGCCTGCGAGTTCTCCCGGTAGTAGTCCCTCAGTTCGATCTGCTTGTCGCGCAGGACGATCGCTGTCTCCGACGACGATTCGGGTACCGACACCGCTTCCTTCTCGGTTTCCTTCTTTGCATCGGCGAGGCGCTGCCCGATACGGGCGGCGTAGGCGAGTTGGAAGTTCAGACGTGCGGTCACCCCCGCGACGGGACGTCGCACCTCGGTCACGACACGGCGATTTCCATCAGCCGCACCGCGGCGTCGTCCCCGTTTCTCGATCCGGGTGCGTACCGTGGTCTCGCTGCGATAGTCGCCCGACTTGATATACGCGTCGGACGCCCGGACCATCTGGATCAGCAGGCTCGCATAAAGGGCTTCGCACACGTCGATGTCATTGGCGAAGCCGTAAGCGTAGACGATTGCGGACGTCTGGGCGATGTCGCACTGGACATCGTTGGCGGCGGCAATCACCAGAAAGAGCTCGGCATACGTGCGGAGCCCTTTCTTGCCCGGTTCGCCGATGGTGATCAGGCGCTGCGTGGGGGTGGCGCGCTTCTCCTTGCCCGCTGTGTGTGCGCGTGCGACGGCGAGATCGATCGACGCGGCTGTGGCAAGCCGCTGCGCCGCGGCCATGAAGGCCTCACCCTCATGCTGGTTATCGGTCGATTCCGCTTGCCGGAGCAGTCCACCGATCCGGGTCAGCATCTTGTCCGAATTCACGCCGAGAGGCTACGCCCAGCGATCTACCCGAGGGTAGTAAGCGCACGGTGTGTTGCCGTCCGTCGGTGATCGTTCTCCTCTCCCGGGTGGGTGCGAGCGTGAGTGAAAAGGTAAGTTCGCACGCACCTGAGCGAGGAGCCGGGTAGAAGGGACATCGAAGTTCATGGCCACAGTGACCTACGACGGTGCCACCTGCTTGTTCCCTGGTTCGGACAAGCCGGCCGTCGAGAATCTCGACTTGCAGATCGAGGACGGTGAGTTCCTGGTGCTCGTCGGCCCCTCTGGCTGCGGAAAGTCGACGTCGCTGCGGATGCTGGCCGGACTCGAGCAGGTACACAGCGGACGGATTCTGATCGGCGACCGCGACGTCACCATGCAAGAACCGAAGCAGCGCGACATCGCGATGGTGTTCCAGAACTATGCGCTCTACCCCCACATGTCAGTGGCCGAGAACATGGGCTTCGCGCTCAAGCTCGCCGGCATGAAGAAGACCGATATCCGCGCGCGCGTCGAGGAGACCGCGAAACTCCTGGATCTCGAACCGTACCTGGACCGCAAGCCCAAGGCGCTGTCCGGCGGCCAGCGGCAGCGGGTCGCGATGGGCCGTGCGATCGTTCGCCAACCGCAGGTGTTCCTGATGGACGAGCCGCTGTCGAACCTCGATGCGAAGCTGCGAACGCAGACCCGCACCCAGATTGCCCAACTGCAGCGTCGTCTGGGGACGACCATGGTCTACGTGACGCACGACCAGGTCGAGGCTATGACCATGGGTGATCGAGTGGCCGTGCTCGATCAGGGAGTCTTGCAACAGTGCGCGACCCCGCAGGACCTCTACAACACGCCCGCGAACGTGTTCGTCGCCGGCTTCATGGGTTCACCATCGATGAACCTCTTCACGCTCCCGATTACACCCGAGGGTGTTGTGCTCGGCGACGCGACCATTCCACTGCCGGGCCAGTTCCTCCCCTCTACCGGCGAGCGTGAGGTGGTGGTGGGGATACGGCCCGAGCACCTCGTGCTCTCGAGCACTGGGATCCCGATGGAGGTCGGGGTGGTGGAGGAACTCGGCTCCGACGCCTACATCTACGGCCGGAACACAATTAACGGCGAGACGCAGCAGTTGGTTGCTCGCACCGATTGGCGCGACCCGCCGCGCAAGGGAGACCTGGTGAAACTCCATGTCGACCCAGCTCGGGTGCATCTGTTCTCGGCCTCGACGGGAGTTCGACTGGCCTAGTCCGAAAGGTCTGATTGCGTCCTTGACCGATGCAGGTCGGGGGTGATGCCGCCCTTGCACGGCGTTTCATGCCAAAGTATGTTCCGACACGGCACGGATTCCGTGATTTTCGGCACTGACACGCTTCATCCAATTGCCTACGAGGAGACTCCATGGTTCAGATTTCGAGAGCGGTCCGGCGCACCGCGGTGTTTGCCACCGCTTCGCTAGTCACGCTCACCGCCTGTTCGACGAGTGACAGTGGGAGCGACTCCACGTCAGAAAACCTCGAAGGTCGCGGCCCCATCACCTACGTCGAGGGCAGGGATACCACCGATACCGGTGTGGTCCGGCAGATCATCGACGCATGGAATGCCGAGCACCCCGACGAGCAGGTGACGTTCCATGAGCAGTCGAACGACGCCGATCAGGCGCACGACGATCTCGTTCAGCATCTTCAGGCGCAGCAGTCCGACTATGACGTCATGGCGCTCGACGTCCCCTGGACGGCAGAGTTCGCGGCCAGGGGCTGGCTGCAGCCGTTGACCGGCGACTTCGCGATGGACAACACCGGCATCATCCCGGCGACGGTTGAAAGCGCCACCTACAACGGCACCCAGTACGCGGCGCCGAAGAACACCAACGGCGGCCTGCTCTACTACCGCACCGATCTGCTGCAGGAAGCGCCGACGACCTGGGACGAGCTCGAAGCCGACTGCGCCGTCGCCGTGGAAAACAACATCGACTGCTACGCGGGTCAGTTTGCTCCGTACGAGGGCCTGATGGTGAACACCGCCGAGGTCATCAACGCCTACGGCGGATCGTTCGTCGGTGCGGACGGGACGACCCCGACGATCGACAGCCCTGAGGCACGCGAGGGTCTGCAGGTTCTGGTCGACAACTTCGAGGATGGCAACATCCCCGCCCAGGACACCACATTCCAGGAGCCCGAGAGCCAGCAGGCCTTCGAGGACGGTCAGGTGCTGTTCCTGCGCAACTGGCCGTACGTGTACGCAACCGCTGGACAGGATTCTTCCGCGGTGGCGGGCAACTTCGACGTGGCCCCGCTGCCCGGCAAGGACGGCATCGGCACATCGACGCTCGGTGGCTACAACGCCGCTATCAGCGCGTACTCGGAGAACAAGGCGACCGCCCATGAGTTCCTCGAGTTCCTCCAGAGCGAGCAGGCTCAGCGCATCATGGCGATGGACTCGCTTCCCCCGGTCCGCGCCGACCTGTACGACGACCCGGACGTTGTCGCGAAGTACCCGTTCATGCCGACGCTGAAGGTGTCGATCGAGAACGCGGTCCCGCGTCCGGTCACGCCGTTCTACCCGGCCGTGTCGAAGGCTGTGCAGGACAACGCCTACGCTGCGATCAGAGGTGAGAAGTCGGTGGACCAGGCGATCACTGACATGCAGTCCGGCATTCAGGCCGCAGGTTCGTAAAATGTTGGTTCGTCGAACACAGGAGTAGCAAAGATGGCCGTTCCGGCTGGGACAACCAGTGGAGCGCCAGCACGTGCCGCGGCCGGGGATTCAAACCCCGGCCGCGGTTCGCGTGAGAAGAGCGAGAGCAGTCGACGCATGGCGCTGAGTAGTCGCCGTGCATGGCTGCTCATCGTTCCCGCGCTGTCCGTGCTGGCTATTGTCATCGGGTACCCGGTTGTCCGGGCAGTGGTGATGTCGCTGCAGAAGGACGCCGGCCTCGACCCGGTGACGGGTATGTTCACCCCGGGCGGCTGGGCTGGGATCACCAACTACACGCATTGGATCCTGCAGCAGTGCGCGGCGCCGGGCGGCGTTGTCACGTCGTGCCCGCCGGGAACCCTGGGTTCGCAGTTCTGGCCCGCGGTCGGGAACACCGCGTTCTTCACGGTCGTGACAGTGAGCCTGGAAGTCACGATCGGCCTGTGGATGGCGATCATCATGGGCAAGACATTCAAAGGCCGGGCTCTGCTGCGTGCGTCGGTCCTGATTCCGTGGGCCATCCCGACGGCGGTCACCGCCAAGCTCTGGTACTTCATCTTCGCGTACGACGGCATCGCCAACCGGCTGCTCGGTACCGAGATCCTGTGGACGTCGGACTCCTGGCCCGCGCGATTCGCGGTGATCATCTCGGATGTCTGGAAGACCACCCCCTTCATGGCCCTGCTGATCTTGGCGGGACTGCAGATGATTCCGCAGGACGTCTACGAGGCGGCGAAGGTGGATGGCGCTTCCGCGTGGCAGAGGTTCCGAATGATCACGCTCCCGTTGGTGAAGCCCGCGTTGATGGTCGCGATTCTGTTCCGCACGATGGACGCGCTTCGGATGTACGACCTTCCCGCAATCCTCACCGAAGGCAACCCCGCCACCAGGACCGTGTCGATTCTCGTGGTCGACCAGGTGCGGCAGGGCTTCAACAGTGCGTCCGCGTTGTCGACGATCACCTTCCTCATGATCTTTGCGGTGGCGTTCGTCCTGGTGAAATTCCTCGGCGCGAATGCCGTCGAAACTCAGGAAGCCCAGCGAAAGGGGACGACGTCGTGACCCACCGCGTCCTGGAGGCGACGAGTCCGCCGGCCCCGCCGTTGAAGCAGACCCGTCCGCGGCCTGCTTGGTTCAAGAATTACCGCATCTATGTCGGTGTCACGATCATTCTCGTATGGGGGCTGGCGCCGTTCTACTGGATGGTGGTGACGGCCTTCCGCGATCCCGCCTACACATTCGACACCACCCCGTGGCCCACGCACGTCACGTTCGAGAACTTCCAGAACGCGCTGTCGACGAGCAACGGAAACAACTTTCCTCGGGCCCTGGTGAACAGCATGATCATCGGCGGCATCACTACCGCTATAGCTCTCGCCGTGGGCATATTCACCGCGTACGCGCTGGCGCGCATCGACTTCCGCTTCAAGTACCTGGTGGTCGGCATCGTGCTGGGTGCGTCGATGTTCCCCGTCGTCGCGCTGGTCACTCCGCTGTTCCAGTTGTTTACGAATATCGGCTGGATCGGCAGCTATCAGGCGATGATCATCCCGAACATCTCGTTCGTGCTACCACTGACCATCTACACGCTGACGTCGTTCTTCAAGGATCTGCCCTGGGAACTCGAGGAGGCTGCGCGTATCGACGGCGCCACTCGCGGGCAAGCGTTCCGGCTCGTCATGCTGCCGCTCGCGGCACCAGCGCTGTTCACGACCGCGATTCTCGCGTTCATCGCGACTGTCAACGAGTACCTGCTGGCCAGTCAGCTGTCGAGTCCCGCGACCGAGCCGGTCACCGTCGCGATCGCGCGATTCGCCGGCAACGACCCGCATGTGGTGCCGTATGCGGCGATCATGGCGGCCGGAACCATCGTCACGATTCCGCTTGTGATCATGGTGTTGCTGTTCCAGCGCCGAATCGTCTCCGGTCTGACGGCCGGTGGTGTGAAGAGCTAGACCAGTCCTGCGAAGCGAATGGGACACTGAACTAGTGCATCCGGTTGCGAAACGACAGCGGCTCGAGGTGTTGATCGGGATCCTCGGGTTCTTCACGGTAATGGCGTTCATCGCGGCGGTCGCCGAGGTCTTTCGCGGCGATCCCGGCGTCACACCGGCGCTGGTGCTGCTCGGCTGCCTGGCCCTGACAGGGCTCGCCGTTCGCGCACGAAATCGCATCCGCTGACACACGTCGAATACGAACGCAAAAGGGCGAATGTGCCTTCTGGTGCCTTGACGGCGCCGGAAGGCACATTCGCCCTCGGAGCTGAGCGACCGGTGCCCTCGGAGCTGAGCGACCGGTGCCCTCGGAGCTGAGCGACCGGTGTGACCCGAGCGACTTGGACTCTACGCGTCGATGATGAACGCCTCGAGCTCGCTGCGCGCCTTGTCGTCCGCCATCTGGACCGGCGGGGACTTCATCAGGTATGCCGATGCCGGGTAGACAGGCCCGCCGATGCCACGGTCCTTGGCGATCTTGGCGGCGCGGACCGCGTCGATGATGATGCCGGCCGAGTTCGGGGAGTCCCAGACCTCGAGCTTGTACTCCAGGTTGAGGGGGACGTCACCGAATGCGCGGCCCTCGAGTCGCACGTATGCCCACTTGCGGTCGTCGAGCCAACCGACATGATCAGACGGGCCGATGTGCACGTTGCCGTCGCCGAGTTCGCGGGTCAGGTTGGACGTCACAGCCTGCGTCTTGGAGATCTTCTTGGACTCCAGGCGATCACGCTCGAGCATGTTCTTGAAGTCCATGTTGCCGCCCACGTTGAGCTGCATGGTGCGGTCGAGCTGCACGCCGCGGTCTTCGAACAGCTTCGCCATCACGCGGTGGGTGATGGTGGCACCGACCTGAGACTTGATGTCGTCACCGACGATCGGAACGCCGGCATCCTTGAACTTCGCGGCCCACTCGGGGTCGGACGCGATGAACACGGGCAGTGCGTTGACGAACGCGACGCCTGCGTCGATGGCGCACTGGGCGTAGAACTTGTCGGCGTCCTCGGAGCCGACGGGCAGGTAGGAGACCAGCACGTCGACCTCGGCGTCCTTCAGTGCCTGGACGACGTCAACGGGCTCGGCCTCGGAGACCTCGATGGTGTCGGCGTAGTACTTGCCGATGCCGTCGAGTGTGGGGCCTCGCAACACGGTCACGTCGGACGGCGGAACGTCGGCGATCTTGATGGTGTTGTTCTCGCTGGCGAAGATGGCCTCGGACAGGTCGAATCCGACCTTCTTGGCGTCGACGTCGAAAGCTGCGACGAACTTGACGTCACGGACGTGATAGCTGCCGAACTTGACGTGCATCAGACCGGGAACGGTTGCGGTCTCGTCGGCATCCTTGTAGTACTGCACGCCCTGGACCAGGGACGAGGCACAGTTCCCCACGCCCACAATGGCCACGCGCACCGCGGTGCTGTTCTCACCCATTGTCGGGTTCTCCTTCTTTCTTTTGTGTTGCTGTCGATTGCTCGGCTGCGATCAGCTCGTTGAGCCAGCGCACTTCACGTTCGCTGGATTCGAGACCGAGTTGGTGGAGCTGTCTGGTGTAGCGGTCCAGTGTGCCGCTAGCTCTTCCGATCGCTTCGCGGAGCCCTTCACGGCGCTCCTCGACCTGGCGTCGCCGGCCTTCGAGAATCCGCATCCGCGCTTCTGCGGGGGTGCGACTGAAGAAGGCCAGATGAACACCGAATCCGTCGTCGGTGTAGTTCTGGGGACCTGTGTCGGCGACCAGTTCCTCGAACCGCTTCTTGCCGATCGGCGTGAGCTGGTAGACACGGCGGGCACGTCGTTTGGCAGTCCCTGGTGATCCTGCGTCCTCGGCTATCAAGCCGTCCGCCTGCATGCGTCGAAGCGTCGGGTAGAGGGAGCCGTAGGAAAAGGCGCGAAATGCGCCCAGCAGTCCTGTCAACCGCTTGCGTAGCTCGTAACCATGCATGGGCGACTCGTGGAGCAGTCCGAGAATCGCCAATTCGAGCATGCCCACCTCCCGAGTCGCCCAACCAAAATCACTTGATTCCTGCCGATTATATCGCACCGATATATATGGCGATATGCCGAGTCGATGGATGCACCATGAAACCACGAGTTGCCGGTACTGGATGCGCGGCGCATCGGCGTTTCTGCTTAGGTGCGCCCAATGTCACACCTGGATCGTCTGACTGAACGAATGTCACATTGGGTGGACGTGACGAGGCGCACTGCAGGAAAGCCGAAAATGGGAGTCGCACTAGCTATGACGCCGCACGCACGTACTCTGGTCTGCGTGCGGATACAGCGGCAGGTGGTGGACTATGCGCTTCAGCGCCGGTCTCTCCTGGCCGAGGTCTACTCAGGTAGGACGGGTGTCGCCGAGGTGTGCGACGCCAGCCCATACCTGCTCCGAGCTGCAAAGTTTCACGGCAGGGGCAGTGACGTCGTATGCCCTATCTGCCGCAAGGAACAGCTGACTCTGGTCTCCTGGGTATTCGGTGAGAAGTTGGGTTCCGTTTCGGGGTCAGCCCGCACGGCAGAAGAACTGGTCCGCCTCGCGGCTACTCAGGAGGAGTTCTCGGTTCACGTGGTCGAGGTATGCCGCACGTGTAGTTGGAATCACCTGGTGCAGTCCTATGTTCTCGGTACCCTACCAACACCGAAAAGTCCGAGCCGGTCTTCGCCACGGGCCCGTCGGACCGCAAGCGAGTAGATCCCGGTCGGCACCGGAATGCGGGCCGAGTAATTCGCACAGTAGCAACGAAGGACTGAATCAGGTCCCCAACCACTGGAGATTTGTACGTGAGTTCCCCCCGCAGCAACGCCCCGGGTGATCGACCGAACGGTCCGAGGCGACCGAGTGGCCCCCCGCCACAAGGACGCCCCGGCGGTCCACCACCCCACGGCGGACAGCCTGCGGGCGCGCCCCCGCCCCGGCGCGGGCCGTACCCACCCTCTCAGGGGGCCGGTCGTCCTCCCGGTCCCCCTCCACGCCGTCACGCAGGCCCCCCGACCGGTGGGCGCCCCGCGGGCCCCCCGACCGGTGGACGCCCCGCAGGCCCCCCGACTGGAGGGCGCCCGGCCGTGCCCCCGACCGCAGGTGGTGGCCGCCCCCCGGGCCAGCCGCGACGTTCGGGCCCGCCGCCGCGCCGTCCCGGCCCTCCACCGGGACGCCCCGCACCGCGTTCGCAGGAAACTCGCAGCCAATCGGGCTCCGGTGGGCGTCCGCCCGGTCCCCCGCCCTCGGGCGGCCGTAGGACCGGTGGCGGTGGCCGCGGGGGTGAACCACCGAGGGGCGGCAAGAAGGCAGCCGCTAAGAAAAAGAAGTCGGTGTGGAGGATCGTTCGGCGGACGGCGTATGCGGGTATCGCGCTGGCCCTGCTCGTCCCGATCCTGGTGTTCATGGCGGCCTACGTCGTTCAGGAAGTCCCGCGTCCGGGCGACCTCAAGACCAACCAGGTGGCCACGATCTACGCGGCCGACGGAACTACAGTGATCAGCAGGGTTGTGCCGCCCGAGGGCAACCGATCCGAGGTAGCGCTCGACGAGATTCCGAAGCACACGCGGGACGCCGTACTGGCTGCCGAGGACCGGGATTTCTACTCGAACCCGGGCTTCTCGATCGGCGGCTTCGTGCGTGCCGCTCGCGACAACGTCCTGGGTAAGGAAAGCGCGGGCGGTGGCTCGACCATCACTCAGCAGTACGTGAAGAAGACGATGGTCGGTTCCGAACGTTCACTGGTGCGCAAGATGAAGGAACTGGTCATCTCGTCGAAGATGGCCCGCGAGTGGACGAAGGACGACATTCTCGCCGCGTATTTGAACACCATCTACTTCGGACGTGGTGCGTATGGCATCGAGGCGGCGTCGAAGGCGTACTTCAACAAGCCGGTCGGGCAGTTGACGGTCGAGGAGAGCGCCGTCCTGGCGTCGTCGATCCAGCTGCCGTCGCTGCTCGATCCGGAGACCAATCCGGAGGGTGCACAGGCGCGTTGGAATTATGTGCTGGACGGCATGGTTGACGCCGGAACGCTCGACCAGTCGGCCAGGGCGGGCATGCAATACCCCGCGTTCGTGCCGCTCGCTCAGGTCGACCACGGCGACCAGGGCTCCGGGCCGGAGGGTTTGATCAAGAACCAGGTCTTGCGTGAGCTGGGCGAGGCAGGGATCAGTGAACAGCTACTCAACACCGAGGGCTTGGACATCACGACCACGATCGATCCGAAGGCCCAGGCTGCTGCCGTCGATGCCGTTCGCTCCAACATGACGGGTGAGTCGGACGACCTGCGCGCCGCCGTCGTCTCGGTGGATCCGAAGACCGGTGCGGTGCGGGCGTACTACGGCGGCGAAGACGGCGTCGGGTATGACTTCGCGAACGCCGGCCTGCAGACCGGTTCGTCGTTCAAGGTGTTCGGGCTCGCGGCCGCACTCGACCAGGGCATCCCGCTGTCACAGATGTACGACAGCTCTCCACTCACCGTCAACGGCATCACCATCGGCAATGTCGGAGGCGAGGATTGTGGCACCTGCACCATCGCCGAGGCGCTGAAGCGGTCTCTCAACACCAGTTTCTACCGCTTGCAGCTCGAGCTCGACGGTGGGCCGCAGGCTATCGCGGACATCGCTCACGAGGCGGGCATACCGGAGGACATCCCGGGGATCGGGCCAACCCTGACAGAGCCCGACGACAGAGGTCCGAACAACGGAATCGTTCTCGGCCAGTACCTGTCGCGCCCGATCGACATGGCGTCGGCCTATGCCACCTTGGCCGATTCCGGTACGTATCACGCTCCACATTTCGTCCAGAAGGTGGTGAGTGCGGACGGCACCGTGCTGTTCGATCGCGGCATCGTCCCCGGTGAGAATCGCATCGACAGGGCCGTAGCCGACAATGTCACTGCAGCGATGGAACCCATCGCCGCGTATTCGCGCAACCACAACCTGGCAGGCGGGCGCCCGTCGGCAGCGAAGACCGGTACCGCTCAGTTGGGTGACACGGGCGAGAACAAGGACGCCTGGATGGTCGGCTACACGCCATCGCTGTCGACTGCGGTCTGGGTGGGCACTGCCGACGGTCAGGCGCTGCGCACCGCCAGCGGTGGAATGATCTACGGCTCCGGTCTACCCTCCGACATCTGGAAGGACACGATGGACGACGCCCTGGCGGGCACGTCCAACGAGAAGTTCCCGAGGCCTGGATCGATCGGCGGTCAATCGGGTGTTCCGTCCTTCACTGGGCCGCCCACGACCACGTCGGAGGAGCCGACGGACACACTCGAAATTCCGTCGGATCTCATCCCGCCCGTAGTCATTACGCAGGAGCCGGTCGAGATTCTGCCCGGGATCTCCATTCCGATTCCGCGCCTGCTTCCCCCGCCGGGACCGGGCGCGGGCGGACAGTAAGTTCCAACCGGTTTGCGGCGCCCGGTAGCCTCGCGGAGTGGCCGAGAACGCTGATGCGCATGCCGCCCGAGATGCAGACGAGGCGGGATATGTCTCGCCCGCACCCCTGGCGCAGGATCGGCGCTGCGCGGACTGGCGGGATCTTCCGGGGCGCACCGATCCGCTGACAGCTGACCTCTCGGCAGTGATAGGCGGTCCCGTCGGTCGACATGCGGTGGTGGGACGAACCCGCTTCTTCACGCCGATGCGCGCGATCGTGTTGCTGGCGATCGTGTTCCTCGCGCTGGGCTGGTTCACAAAGGCGCCGTGCATTCAACAGGCACCTGTAGGTGAGAACGGCGCGCTCGCGCTGGATTGGAGCGGCGGTCGGCAATACGTTGCCATGTGCTACTCGGACACGGTGCCGCTCTACGGAGCGGAACGGTTGAACGAGGGAGCCTTCCCTTACAAGAAGTCGTGGGAGGAGGACGGCCGCGACGGCCAGGTTCAGGTCCGCTACATGGAGTATCCGGTGATCGCCGGGCTCTATCAGTACGTCTCGATGACCGTCGCGAAGGCGTGGGATTCCGTGCACTGGCTTCCCGGCGCTTTGCAGGTCGTGATCTATTTCAACGTCGTTGCGTTCGGCTTGGCGCTGGCGTGGCTGGTCACGGTATGGTCCAGTGCGCTTCTGGCGGGCCGCCGAATCTGGGATGCCGCGATGATCGCGGCTTCACCCGTCGTGATCGTGCATGCGTTCACGAATTTCGACCCTCTTGCAACGGCTTTCGCGGCGGGCGGGTTGCTGGCGTGGTCTAGGAAGCGGCCGATGCTCGCCGGAATCTTGCTAGGGCTCGGCGGCGCGACCAAGCTGTATCCGCTGCTACTGCTCGGGCCATTGCTGGTGTTGTGCCTTCGAGCGGGCAAGATGCGCGACTGGTCGGTGGCGGCGCTGGCTGGTCTCGGCGCGTGGCTCGCGGTCAATCTGCCGATCGCCCTGTTGTTCCCGAGTGGTTGGGCCGAGTTCTTCCGTCTGAACTCCGAGCGCGGGGCCGATCCCGATTCGATCTACAACGTGATCACGTCCTTCACCGGCTGGGCCGGATTCGACGGCGTCCTTGCGGCGGGTGAATCTCCGACGGTCCTGAACACGGTATCGCTGTTGCTGTTCGCGTTGGTGTGTGTCGGTATCGGCTACATCGCGCTCACGGCGCCGACCCGGCCGCGACTCATGCAGCTCTGCTTCCTGGTGGTTGCCGGGTTCTTGCTCACCAACAAGGTGTGGAGCCCGCAGTATTCACTGTGGCTGGTGCCGCTGGCCGTTCTCGCCTTCCCGCACCGGCGAATCCTGCTCGCCTGGATGACGATCGACGCGCTGGTGTGGGTACCCCGGATGTTCTACTACCTCGGCACGTCGAACAAGGGCTTGCCCGAGCAGTGGTTCACGGCCACGGTGGTGGTTCGCGACATCGCCGTGATCGTCATCTGCGCGCTGATCGTCCGTCAGATCTACCGGCCCGGCGAGGACCTGGTGCGGTACGGCTTCATCGACGATCCGTCCGGCGGTGTGCTCGACCAGGCGCCCGACGCACAACCACGATGGCTACCCAACTGGCTGCGTCCACGATCGGCTGTGGAAGCAGTTCCTGCCCAGACGGTTCCGTCGTGAACCGGTTAGGGTCAGGGCAGCACCAGCAACATCCCGGCCAACGCCACTGCTGACAGGGCGAGAGCGGCGCCGAAGCTCCGCTTGGCCCAGCTTCGGGCATCGGCTGCTGCCCGCACCGAGGCGTCGTACTCACCGAGTTCCCAGAGCGTGCTTACCCTGCCGGCCCGCATCAACGACATCACACCGAGCGGGAAGAACGCGATGGTTGCCAGAATCGCCAGCGATAGATGGCTGGCCGGAGGCGGTGCAAGCGGCCCGTCTTCCCGGACGACCGGTTGCTGATCCGTGCAGTGCGTCATGCGGTGGCCTCCCCGTTGTCACGCCCGATATAGGGGCGATAGGAGTATAGACGCCGCTGTCCAGGTCGAAGATCCGCGCAGTGGTCAGATGCCTCTACCCGCAGCAACTTTCGCGTCGGATGGCGGTGGGCCGGCGGGTTCGGCTTCGGCTGTGGCCGGTCGGCGCAGCGTGGCGCGCAGGAATACGAAGAACAGCACAATGAGTAGTCCCGCGCGACCCCACACCCCGAACTTCACCAGGAGCTCGTATGTCGTCGGGTCGGTTTGAGCGACCAGCGCCCCGAAGTACTTGAACACTCCGATCCCCAGCGAGAGGTCGGCCACCAGATACGCCGCCACGAGGCCCCAGGGCACCCGTAGCAGGACGAAGAAGGGGACCAGCCACAGTGTGTACTGCGGCGAATGCACCTTGTGTAGCAACAGGAATCCGCAGAGCATCGCGGCGCTGACCTGGATCCACGGGTACAAGCCCTCTCGTTGGTACCGCAGCCAGCCCAGCCGCAACGCCACCGCAAACGCCACGCACACCAGTAGCGGCGAGACGATGCCGACGGTCTGGTCATAGGCCGGCAAGGGTGTATCGGTGTTGTGCGGTCCGAACAACGGTCGCAGACCCCAGTACCAGATCGAGTTGGTGGTGATATCGGCCAGCCGATTCTGCTGGAACGTGAATGATGCACGCCAGCCCTCGTACGAGATCAGTGCGAAGGGCAGATTCACCGCCACCACGGTGGTCACCGCGGCTGCCCCGACCATCACGGCGCCGCGCACGTCGTACCGGCGTTCGGCCCCGCCGCCTCGTGTCAGGACGTAAGCGATCAGCGGAAGCACGAACGCGCCGGGATACAGCTTGAGGCAGAAGCCCACGGCCAGAAGTACCGCAGCGATGACCGCGCGCCTGCGGAACGGGATACTCTCGAGGCTCATCACGAAGATCGCGGCGACCGACATCGCGATCACTGGCAGTTCCCAGTTGTGGAATGCATACAGAACCAACGGTGGGCTTATCGACCAGAGCAGAGCCCACCAGCCGGTCAGACGTCCCAGCATCCACGCTGTGAGCAGACCGAATGGGGCGAGAATCAACGCCGAGTGCAGGAGGAAATCGGCGTCGGTGTGCGAACCGACGCCGCCGAGCCACATCAGGACACCGCTGAGTACCGGGTACTCCACGCTGCCCCCGATGAGTTTGCCGTCAGAGCTGATTCCACCGGTGAGGTAGGGGAATACGTGCAAGTTGATCTCGCGGCCGAGCCACAGCAACTGGATGTCGGAATAGCAGACCTGCGTGTCCTTGATCCGGTCGAAGATCAGGCTGCGGCCGACCTCGTTGAATGGCGGCCCGGCGCAGCGGGCTTTTTGTAGGTAGCCGGCGACCATGGCCAAACCCGCCAATCCGACGGCGATGGCTGCGATCGGCGTCCGCTGCCGAACTCCGATAACCATGGATCCACACTAGTGTCCGGGGGTGCCAGACTCCGGGCTTGTCGCCAAATGTGCGATCACTGCGGACGGCTCGCCGGGGAGTGATCAGGCGGTGAGGCGACCGGTTGGGAGACTTCGCATCCCTAGTCGAGCAGGCTGGCCTCCGCAATCGTCAGCCGGTGCAGGTCCACCAACTCCTTCTCGTCGAGGTGCGCGCTGACGTAGCCCCCGGCCAAGGCGAAGGCGACTGGCATCTTGCGCTCCTGGCACCACCGGAACAGCAGATTCTCGCGGGCTTCGAGCACCTCTTTCGTGATGCCGTCCAGGCCGCCGGTGTCGCAGCCTTCGTAGGGGTCCATCCCGGCGTTGTAGAGAACCAGGTCGAAATTCGGCCCTATGTGTTCGATCCGGCTCAGGGCCTGGGTGCACGCGGCCAGGTACTGCTCCCCCTCCGAGACCAGGGTCGGCTGACAGCGGTCTGTCGGATCGTAGAAGTCGAACCAGTCCACGGATACATCGGCTTGCCAGATCCGGGGGTCCGACTGCATGAGCGAGGCGGTTCCGCCGCCACAGTGCGCGTCGAAGTCCACGATCAGTACGGATTCGGCGCCGTCATCGAGCGCGGCGCGGGCGGCCAGTACCAGGCCGTTGAACGTGCAGAAGCCGCGGCCCGAGGCCCGGCAGGCATGGTGCAGCCCAGACGACAGCGATCCCGCTACCCCACCGGTCCGTAGCCCGACCAGGGCCGCGTCCACCATGCCCCCGGCCGCCGCCGTAGTTGCGGTCCATAGATCCTCGTCCCAGGTCAGTCCCGGCGACCCGGCGAGGCCACGGGGTGTGCCGTAGTGCACCGCCTCCACGTACTGCAGGTCGTGGACGGCGGCCAGTTCCCCGACATCCAGCGAGTGCGGGCGTACCAGCTCCACCCCGTCAATGGGATCACGAAGAAGCGATTCGGCGACCCACTGGGACTTGAGCGTGATGTCGAACGCGTGGGGCGATGCGGCGTAGTCGGGAGAGTAGAAGACCTTCACGGCTGGTCCTTCCGGGTGCGCGGCCCCCATTCGGAGATTACCGGCATGTGGAGGCTTCGGCATTCGTGCAGGTTCTCGGCCGCTGCGTGCCGGTGGTGATGGTGATGGTGTTGAGCTCGAGCTGTCGACTGCCGGGCATTTTCGCCCAACACTGACTAAGGCGACCGTCCGTTATGTAGGTTCCTTGGGCGTGGCCACCTCCTGTGGCTACCTCCCGTGGCCTGTGCCCGGGATGCGGATTCCGTTGGAAGGGAACAATTTCTTGGCCACCATTGATCGGCCGCGCTCACGCGTCGGATCTTCGCGGATGCCGGCGGTACTCGGCGGCACCGTTCTCGTCGTAGCCACGGCCCTCACTACTGCTGTCGGGCAGGCAACCGCCGACGTCGTCACGAACACGATCACAGTCGAGGCGGGACCGGGAGGGGTGGCGATCACCCCGGACGGCGCCCACGTCTATGTCGCCAACCAGAACGGTCACTCTGTGTCGGTGATCGCTACCGCCACCAATACGGTCACCGCCACCATTCCGGTCGGCGAAGGGCCGTCCGGCATGGCGATCACCCCGGACGGCGCCTTCGCCTACGTCACCAACCTGATTGACGACTCGGTGTCGGTGATCGATACCTCCATCAACACCGAGATCACGACCGTGCCGATCGGCGGCACACCGAACGAGGTGGCGATCACCCCGGACGGTGCCCTCGCCTACGTCCCCAACACGTCCAACGACTCGGTGTCGGTGATCGATACCGCTACCAACGCGGTCATCACCTCCGTCCCGGTTGGGCGGGTGCCGTTCGGGGTGACATTCACCCCAAACGGTGCCCTCGCCTACGTCACCAACTTCCTCGGTGACTCGGTGTCGGTGATCGATACTGCTACCAACGCAGTCATCGCCTCCGTCCCGGTCGGCGTCCAACCGATCGGGGTGGCATTCACCCCGGACGGTGCCCTCGCCTACGTCACCCACCAGGGTGACAACTCGGTGTCGGTGATCGATACCGCTACCAACGCGGTCGTCACCACCGTCTCGGTCGGCGACCGACCAAACGGGATCGCAATCACACCGGACGGCAACCTCGCCTACGTCAACAACTTTGACGGAAGTTCAGTGTCGGTGATCGATACCGCCACGAACACGATTGCCACCACCGTCCCGGTCGGCGACCGTCCGTCCGGAGTGGTGATCACCCCGGACGGTGCCCACGCCTATGTCACCAACTGGGGCGACGGCACCGTGTCGGTGATCGCGATCGGTAAGACTCCGGCCGAAATCGCCGGAACACCGACTGCAGGGGTCGTCGGCCAGCCCTACGAGCACACTTTCACCCTCACCGGAGAACCTGCGCCGACCGCGGCCGTCACCGCCGGGGCCCTGCCCGAGGGGGTCGCGTTGAGCGAGCAGGGTGTGCTGTCCGGAACCCCGACGACTGCCGGGACGTACACGTTCACGGTGACCGCATCCAACGGGGTCGGTGACGACGCGATCCTCGAGGCCACCCTCGACATCACAGAGGCAACCGAGCCCGTCCCATCCAACCCTTGGGGAAGCTTGGGCGGGAGTTGATTTGAGGGGCTCAGGGACCTGTACGCCCTGGCCCGAACCGCATAAATGTGAAGTGGCCGCCCACCCTCGAAGCGGGGTAGGCGGCCACTTCACGCTCCTGCCGGCAACGCAGCTCACGTCGCCTGAAGCGATCGGCGGGACAACCACTAGAGCTTGGCGGCCTCCGAGACAGTCAGCCGGTGTAGGTCCACGAGACGCTCTGAGGTGAGCACGTCATCCGAGCCACCCCGAAAACGCCTTGGGGTTGGTGTGCGGCCAGTCGGAGCTTGGCGCCGCATCTCGTGAAGCTCACTTGGTCTTGTGTCCGGTGGTCCGACACGAACTACCTAGGTCGGACCACCGGACACAAGACGTCGGCGAGGAGTTGTGTCATTCGCCCCGCGGAAGAACCTCGGACAGCACCGTCGGCAGCGTGGTCCAGTCGGAGGTGACGATGCTCGCCGAGTGAGCGGCCAGTTCGGCTACACGGTCAAGCGCCTCCGCTTCGGTAGGCGTCCAGGCATCGATCGCGGGCGGCACACTGTGCGCGGATGTCATCACCAGCAGGTATCCGTTCTCGCGATACCAGTCGGTGTCGATCTTCTTCGAGATGTATCCGGACGCACCACTGTCGAACACCACGAACCAGGGCCGAATCGACTCGTCCTCATACTTTTTCGCTCGGGGGTCGCCCTTCGTCGAGCCGAGAACTGCGGGGAAGGCTGCGGCCTTGTCGAGCTCATCGTCCGACGCCAGATCCCGAAGATGCGTGGCGTACTCGATGTCGGTCTTGAGGCTATCGAGCGGGTTCTCCCCCTCCACCGTTCCATTGGTGACGTAGAAGAGGAACTTGCCCCGCATCGCGTCACGGGTCGGCCAGCCGTTGGTGCGCACTGCCTCGTCCAAGGTCAATCCTGAGTCGCCGACCAGATCGGACGGACTGAACAGCGCGTCACCGAGCTGCTCCCTCACGAGTTCGTCGAACTCGCTCGGCCCTCGCCTGAAGGCCGCCGGTCCGCCCGACCCGCTGGACCCGGTGGCGCCGCCGGTTTGCGTTGTGTTGAACCCGTCCTTCATCTCCATCTTGAAGATGACCGGAGGGTGGTCGGGGTTCGCCTCATGCCAGGTCCGAATATCTGTGAGGCAGCCATCGAGCCCCTGATCGCGTGACCCTTTGCGTAACTGCGCCTCCGACTCCGCGCCGACGCAGTTGTTGTCATTGCCAATGGGATTGGAATGGGAGACCCGCCATCCCTTGCCCGCGCCGTTGCTCCACACGTCGATTTCGATCAGCGCGGCACCGGAGTCCAGCCCATCGGCGAGGTAGGGGAACGCGAACTTCTCGTAGGCGTTGTGGACGCCGACTGTGGTGGTCTCGTCGTACCCGAGCTGATCGGTGTCGACGGCAGGCGTGTCCGCGGGAGTTGTGTCCGCGGAAGTTGTGTCCGTGGAAGGTGCGTCTACCGAAGGTGTGTCTGCAAGGGGTGTGTCTGCAAGGGGTGTGTCCTCAGACGGTTCGGCAGAGTTCGCGGTCGCCGGCAGCGAAACCAGGATGGCAGCCGCGGCCGTCAGGGAGGCAACCGTCGCGCGCCTCGATCGAGAGATGTTCACTGTGCCGCCTTTGAGAGGGTGAATAGAACAGCCGGGAGTGTATAACTATTCGCGGTTTGGGCGGGTGATTTCGCCAAAAAGTCCGATTTCCTCGACGCGTAGTCCTGATTTCGCTGGTCAGGGGCCCGTCGTGTAGCCTGCAAAGGTTGCTGACGCAACGACCCTCCTGCCACGGACAGCCCGTGGCCGTTTCACTAGTCCATAGGAGGTGATGAGGTCTTATGCGTCATTACGAATTGATGGTCATCCTGGACCCCAGCCTGGACGAGCGCACTGTTGCTCCTTCGCTGGATACGTTCCTCAATGTTGTTCGCCAGGACGGCGGCAAGATCGACAAGGTCGATGTCTGGGGTAAGCGTCGCCTCGCCTACGAGATCGCCAAGCAGAGCGAAGGCATCTACGCGGTGATCGATATCAGCGCTGCTCCCGCCACTGTCGCGGAGCTCGATCGTCAGCTCGGCCTGAACGAATCGGTGCTTCGTACGAAGGTTCTGCGCCACAACAAGTGATTCTGTCGGCCACCAGCCTTAGGCTCGTGCCCAACCGAACTCCACATTCTGCAGGAGGAACCACATGGCAGGCGACACCGTAATCACCGTCATAGGAAACTTGACGGCTGATCCGGAGCTTCGATTCACACCCGCGGGTGCCGCGGTCGCGAACTTCACCATTGCGTCCACGCCCCGCACCTTCGACCGTCAGACCAATGAATGGAAAGACGGCGAAGCCCTGTTCTTGCGCTGCAACATCTGGCGCGAGGCAGCCGAGAACGTGGCGGAGAGCCTGACCCGCGGCTCGCGAGTGATCGCGAGCGGCCGGCTCAAGCAGCGCTCCTACGAAACTCGTGAAGGTGAGAAGCGCACTGTCGTCGAGCTCGAGGTCGACGAGATCGGCCCCTCGCTGAAGTACGCCACGGCCAAGGTCAACAAGGTCAGTCGCGGCGGCGGAGGCGGAGGTGGCTTCGGTTCCTCCGGCGGATCGGGCGGCGGACGTTCGCAATCCACCAGTGTCGGAGACGATCCGTGGGGTAGTGCGCCGCAGGCGCAGGGCTCCTTCGGAGGCTCTGGTGGTGGGAGCGACGAACCACCGTTCTGATCCGTACCTGATCGGAACATCCAGAAAAGAGCGAACAAATGCCTAAGCCGCCCTTGCGCGACAAGGTAATGAAGAAGAAGGTCTGCGTCTTCTGCAAAGAGAAGAACACGGAGATCGATTACAAGGACACGACGCTTCTGCGTAAGTACGTCAGCGACCGCGGCAAGATCCGCGCGCGCCGTGTCACTGGCAATTGCGTCCAGCACCAGCGCGACGTTGCCATTGCCGTCAAGAACTCTCGTGAGGTGGCGTTGCTGCCCTACGCCACCGTGGCTCGCTAAGGGAAAGGGAGGAAAGACATGAAGCTCATCCTCACCGCTGACGTGGAAAACCTCGGTGCCCCCGGCGACACCGTCGAGGTCAAGGACGGCTACGGCCGCAACTACCTGCTTCCGCGCGGGCTGGCGATCGTCGCCACCCGTGGCGCCCAGAAGCAGGTCGAGGGCATCCGTCGTGCTCAGGAGGCTCGCGCTGTGCGCGGTCTCGACCACGCGAAGGAGCTCAAGGCTGCGATCGAGGGCCTCGAGTCGGTGTCGCTGTCGGTCAAGACCGCAGGTGGCTCGGGCAAGCTCTTCGGTTCGGTTACCGCCGCCGATGTTGCAGGTGCCATCAAGGCCGCAGGTGGACCCGTTCTCGACAAGCGCATCCTGGACCTGCCGAAGGCTCACATCAAGGCGACCGGCAAGCACGCCATCGCCGTGAACCTGCACCCCGACGTGGTTGCGAAGTTCCACCTGAACGTCGTCAGCGCCTAGCCGACTCCGTTCCTGACAAGCGCAGGCCCCACGTTCCTCGGAGCGTCGGGGCCTGCGTTTGTCGAATCTGCGGGATGGCCCATGATCCGTGCGAAATGTGGCTCGGACCATCTTCCCAGGCGGGAGCAACGGGCACGACACGCCCGGCTCCTCGACGTCAAAGACACGCCGAACGAGTTTCCATCCACAACGGTGGAAAACTAAAAATCGAGGCTGAACTGGCATTTTGGGACTGTGATCCACACTTATCCTCAGGTTGTCCCCATGGGGTTCACAAACCTGTCCAGTTGTTTCCACAATTTGTCCCCAACCCTGTGCACAGGACGGTTTGAACACAGGGGCACCCCGTCCTTAACCTCGTTTCAGCGTGTCTCCCTGTCACGGCGCCGTTTGCCGCAACGAGCCTGAGAAGGTTGTCGGTAGGGGCGAGTACCAAAGATCTTGAAGCTCACGAGATGGAGTTCTCGGCAGCAACGGAACGTGATGCGGAAGGGCGGTCGAGTGGCTGTAGTAGACGATCGGGGCCGTTCCGACTACCCGGGTCCACCCGAGGAGCCGGGCGAGGAGTTCGGCAGGCAGCCTCCGCATGACATGGCAGCCGAGCAGTCGGTGCTCGGCGGCATGCTACTCAGCAAGGACGCCATCGCCGACGTGCTCGAGGTGCTCCGGCCCGGCGATTTCTATCGCCCCGCGCATCAATCTGTGTACGACGCCGTCCTCGACCTCTACGCCCGTGGTGAACCGGCCGACCCGGTGACCGTATCCGCTGAACTGGAAAGGCGCGGCGAACTCCGACGGATCGGCGGAGCGCCCTACCTGGTGACGCTCACCCAGACGGTGCCGACCGCCGCCAACGCCGGATATTACGCCGACATCGTGGCCGAGAAGGCGATCCTGCGACGCCTTGTCGATGCCGGTACCCGCATCGTGCAGTACGGCTACACCGGCGCTGACGGCCAGGATGTCGCCGAGGTCGTCGACCGCGCCCAGGCGGAGGTCTTCGAGGTCACCGAGCGGCGCACGGCCGAAGACTTCGTCCCACTCGAGCAGTTGCTGCAGCCCACGATGGACGAGATCGACTCCATCGCCAGCCGCGGCGGAATCTCCCTCGGTGTGCCCACCGGGTTCGTCGAACTCGACGAGGTCACCAACGGCCTCCATCCGGGCCAGATGATCATCGTCGCGGCCCGGCCCGGTGTGGGTAAGGCGCTCGCTCTCGACACACCCCTCCCCACCCCGACGGGCTGGACCACCATGGGTGAGGTTCAGGTGGGTGATCATCTGATCGACGCCGACGGCTTACCCACTCGCGTCGTCGCGGCCACCGAGGTCATGCTCGACCGGCCCTGCTACGAGGTGGAGTTCTCCGACGGCGCCGTCCTGGTCGCAGACGCCCAGCATCAGTGGCTGACGCGGACCGGCGGTGTGGCCGCCGTCCGCACCACGGATCAGATTGCCGAATCGCTGGGGCGGGGGCACTACGTCGCACATGCCGGCGCGCTCGAGTTACCTACGTCGAGCCTCGACGTCGACCCCTACGCGCTGGGAGCCGCGCTCGCCTGCGGGGTCCCAGAGGCGGACAAGCGCGTTCCGGCTGAATTGCTGCGCGGCTCGGTGTTGGAGCGGCGCGAGCTGCTGGCCGGTCTGCTCGACGTAGGCGGTTCGGTCAGTGAAGACGGATCGGTTCGCTTCGAGGCCAAGGAGATTCCGCTCGCGGCGGATGTTCGCGAGCTGGTAGTCGGGTTGGGATATGACTGCCGCCACGAAGATCGCTGTCTCACGTTCTCTGCAGATGAGGAAGTGTTCCAGCTTCACCGAAAGGCAATCCAGCACAAGGAACTTCGCGGTCCCGTCAGTTCGGCGCGCCGAATCGTCGATGTTCGCCGGATCGACAGCGTCCCAGTGCGTTGCGTCGAGGTCGACAACGCTGAGCATCTCTATCTCGCCGGCCGGTCGATGATCCCAACGCACAATTCCACGCTCGGCATGGATTTCCTGCGATCGTGCTCGATCAAGAACGGCATGGCCTCCGTCATCTTCTCCCTGGAGATGGGGAAGACCGAGATCGTCATGCGACTGCTGTCCGCCGAGGCGAAGATCAAACTCGGTGACATGCGTTCGGGCAAGATGAGCGACGACGATTGGACGAAACTCGCTCGCCGCATGAGTGAGATCAGCGAGGCGCCGCTCTTCATCGACGATTCCCCCAACCTCACCATGATGGAGATCCGCGCCAAGGCCCGCCGCCTCAAGCAGAAGCATGACATCAAACTCATTGTGGTGGACTACCTTCAGCTGATGACGTCCGGCAAGAAGGTCGAGTCACGTCAGCAGGAAGTCTCCGAGTTCTCCCGCAGCCTCAAGCTTCTCGCCAAGGAACTCGAGGTCCCCGTGGTCGCCATCTGTCAGCTCAACCGTGGACCCGAGCAGCGAACGGACAAGAAACCGATGGTGTCTGACCTTCGCGAGTCGGGCTCGCTCGAGCAGGACGCCGACATGGTCATCCTGCTCCACCGCCCCGATGCCTTCGAGCGAGACGACCCACGCGGCGGCGAGGCCGACCTCATCCTCGGCAAACACCGCAACGGCCCGACGGCGACAATCACCGTGGCACACCAACTTCACCTGTCCAAGTTCGTAGACATGGCGCGGGGGTAGTTCTTGTCGAGCAGCAGCGAAGATTAGCGAGATGCGACGCTAGTTTAACTAGCCGATCGAAGTGCCTCGGGCAGGTGACCAGCGGAGTTACAGATCGTGCTCCGTCCCGGACTCGAGCATCACGAGCCGCTTCGCGCGAGGGTCGGATCTGGCCATAACCTCCTGACCCGCAACAGTTAGGGTCGCCGATTGTGGGTGAACAACGTGAACGCATGCTGCGTGGGGATTCGTACCAGGACAACGACGCGGATCTGGTTGCCGATCGCAAGGCGTGCCAACGGCTGCTCGACAGGTTCAATGCCACCCTTGCCGAGGAGGACGATGTCCGCCGGGCATTACTGGACAAGCTCCTCGGTTCGCTGGGCGAACGGTCATGGATCATGCCGCGGTTCCAATGCGACTACGGTCAGTACATTCGTATCGGCGCGAACAGCTTCCTCAACTACGACGCGATCCTGATGGACTGTGCGCCGATCACCATCGGTGACGACGTCTCGATAGGACCCAGGGCACAGCTCTTGACCGCGCTACATCCCATGGCCGACCACCAGGCCCGGCGGCAGCGCTGGGAGACCGCTGCGCCGATCACCATCGGCAACAATGTCTGGATGGGTGGCGGCGTTACGGTCTGCCCCGGTGTGACCATCGGCGACAACACCGTAATCGGGGCCGGCAGCGTCGTAACGAAGAATGTTCCGGCCCACGTCTTCGCTGCCGGGAACCCTTGTCGCATCATCAAACCGCTGCCATGGATTGCAGACGGTGAGACGCCCAGGATCTAGTGATTGCCTCGTTGAGGAAAGCTCTTGCCCGTTGCGAGATGCCTGCCAGCCGCACAGGTCAAGTGGGAGAGCCGGTGGGTGCGGTGGCGAGATTCCTGGCTGCCGTCCGACCGCCGAGCCCTCGCCCCGCCACTGCGTGAACTGCTTGATCGTTCCGAGAGCGAGCGCGTCGAGATTGCCTACAGAGTTGATTCCGGACGTACTGGCACAGCGATGGCCTGAGCCGAGGAATCAGTACGGCGGCCCGAAGCCAGGCGACGATGAGACGGTGCTTGGGCGTCATCGCCGAGTTTGGGTGAGGCATGGGCCGCTCCGGTCGCAGGTGAAGGGTCAGCCGTGGTGCGCGGCCAACCCTTCGGGAAAATTCAGTGGCTGACCCATGCGGCTGAGTAGCGGGGATCGAGGTTGTACTCGGTCTGACGCTGCTGGATCACGGCCGCTACCTGGGATGGGGCGTCGCTTCCTAGGAGGATCCGAAGCCGGTCGTCCGCGGGTGCGACGACGTGTTGCAGGAGTTCGCGTGCGATGTCTGCGGGGTCAGCGCCACCGCCGGTTGCGCCCGCTTCGCTCTCCCATGGCACAGACGGCGCGCCCAGGATGCTTCGACGCAGGTCGTCATACTCGGGAATGGGTCTACTGAACTTCATGCTGCCGGTGGCCCACTCGGTGTCCATGGAGCCGACTTCCGCGACGGTCACGCGGATTCCAAAAGGCTTCACTTCGCCTGCCAGAGCCTCGGCGAAACCCTCGAGACCCCACTTCGCCGCGTTGTAAAGCCCGAAGAAGGGCATGGCCCCAACCCCGCCGACCGACGAGATCTGCACGATGTGTCCGCTCCGCTGGGTTCGCATGACGGGTAGTGCTGCCTGCGTTAGCCACAGAGCCCCAAGCAGGTCGGTGTCGAGGATCGCGCGGGCCTCCAGTTCCCCGACCTCTTCGACAGCGCCTACGAGTCCATAGCCAGCGTTGTTCACAAGCACATCCAGTTTGCCGTGCTCTTCAGCGGCCAAACGGACAGCGTCCCGGCAGGCATCTCTGTCACGTACATCGAGCCGACACGTGGACAGCCGATCGTGGCGCACAGGGGCTTCACCACTTCGCGTCGCTGCCACGACTCGATGTCCGGCGTCGAGTGCTGCCTTGGTCAAGGCACAGCCGAGTCCTCTACTCGCGCCAGTAATGAACCAAGTCTGCGAATCAGTCATGGCACCATGAAAGCACAAACGAGACGGTACGTCTCGTTTGGTACAGTTCCATCATGGCTCGTGCTACCACTGTGGCCCGCGTGCACGCGGCGGTCTTGGAGCTCGCAATTGCCAGCGGACCGGCGTCGTTGACCATGGAAGGCATCGCCGCCAAGGCTGGAGTGGGCAAGCAGACGCTCTATCGGACATGGCAATCCGTGCCGGCGATCCTCTTCGACGCATTGCTCACACACAGCACGCAACAACCTGAGACGGGCGCACGGGGCGATGGCGGAGACCTGCAACACCAGCTCGAGGAATTGCTGCGGTCCGCCATTGAGGAGATCACGACGCAGCCGCATGAGTCTCTGCTGCGCACCCTGGCCGCTGCGATCCAGACAGACGAGGCGGTAGCGCGTGAGTTCCAGGAACGACTCCTGAGCCCGCAGCTGAGCACGGTCCGGGCCCTGTTCCAGCACGGCGGAGTATCGGATACCCAACGCGCCGCAGAGCTGCTGCTCTCACCTGTGTTCTATCGCTGGTTCATGCGCTTGCCGACGATGTCGCCTGAGGAACTGGCGCAGCACGTGTCACAAGTGCTGCGCTGCGTGACCTAGCCTGCTCGACGTCCTCTCCGCCCAATCAACGGTCCCGGCCAGTACAGCTAGCTGCGTTCGGTGCACCTACATTACAGGCCTGCCCCTCCTCGCGGCTTGGTGCCGCCGCCGAGGAGGGGTCCGTCCGTGGTCGATGTTCGAAGTCGTGTGCACTGGTGATCGAAGTCGTGTGCACGTGCCCCGGCAGCGGCTGAAGTCTGGGGCGGGATTCGGGTCGCGTTCTCGTCGGGCGATGGCTCAGTCGGGTAGGCGAACGGGCATCAGTACATAGATCAGACCGTCGCGGCGCTTACCGTCGGGTTCGCGATCGGTCGCACGCAGAATCGCTGCTCTGGTAGGGCCGTTCAGGGCGATCTCTACGATCTCGGCATGCGCGGCGGTCAGTCCCTCGAGTAGATAACGGGGGTTGAAGGCGATGGTCAACGGTTCGCCGTCGAACTCGCAACCGATGGACTCCTCCGCGCTTCCTTCGTTGTCGCCCCCGGCAGACAAACGAGCCGTGGTTGCGGCGAAGGTCAACCGAACCTGCGCTCCTTTGGGCGAGAGAAGCGACACCCGTTTGATCGCGGCGATCAGCGGGGCGGAACGCATGCGGGCGGATGCGGTGCGGGTGGTCTCGAGATAGCGCTCGTAGGGCGCATAGGGCATGTCGAGCGTGCGCATGGTGTGATGCTGCTCGTCGGTCGCGAGTCCCAGGATCGCTTGCCCTGGAACACTGGCGATTTCGATTCTCGGTCCCGTGAGCGTCTTGCTTGTCTCTGCCAGCGCGCGGGCCGGCACGAGCATGCTGGTTGGTCTCGAGTTGCCCATCGCGGCCACAGGCTCCCACCTGAGCTCGCGGATCGCGATGCGGAACCGGTCGGTGCTCACCAGCCGCAGGAACGAGGGATGGAATTCGATGTTGATCCCGGTCAGCATGGGCAACGTGTCGTCGCGCCCGGCGGCCACGACCACCTGCGCCACGGCGTCGCGTAGGTCTGAGTGATTGACTGCGCCGACCGCTGCAGGTGAGGGCGGGAGGTCTGGGTAGTCCTCGACAGTCATCAGCGGCAGGGCGAATCGCGATGGACCGCAGACGATCTCGAGGCGGTCCCCGTTGTCGGACAACTCGACCGGCTGCGGGGGGAGGGCTTTCGCGATATCGGTGAGCAGTCGCCCCGATACCAGTGCAGCACCGGGCTCGTCCACCACTGCATCGGTGATCGTGGCATGGGAGGAGATCTCGTAGTCGAAACCGGCGACCGACGCCGAGTCCGGTTCCGCTCGTAGTCGAATGCCCGCGAGCACGGGGATCGAAGGGCGCCGAGGCACTGTTGGCCCGACCACGGCCACCGCATCGGCGAGACGATCGCGGTCTACACGGAGTTTCATCGGTTTTCTTCCTCGTCGAGGGTTCGATATTCCAGGCGTCGGTGCAGTGCACTGGCCCGAGCGTGTGCGGCTTGCTTGGAGCGGTGGCCGAATGTCTCGGCGATCCAACTCCAGCTGTTGCCGTGTTCGCTGGCTGCCCGCATCAGGCCCAGTTCCAGCCGATCCAGATCGGTCCGCGCGACCGACAGCAATACGACGCAGGCGTAGACCACGTGGTGTGGTAGCTCTACTCCGTCGTTGTCCAATCGGTTCAGTACTCCGCGCACGATCGCCGTCGGGTCGTCACGGGGTGCTTCGTTCGTCGATGACGATGTGGCTTGCAGCCACTCGTCGAGCATCGCCGCCTCCGGCCGTTCGGGATCGGGCATGCCCCGAGCCTACCCCACCGTCAAAACATTTTTGACGGTACGTGGCTGGTTCGGTCACGCCGTCCATCCGGGGTACACCCGATAACCCCGCGAGTTGATCAGACGGTCGCGTCGTTCAGTCGGTCCCGGTAGATCCGAAATGCCTTGCGATCAGAGGCAGAATCGCTCTCTCCGACTGTTCCGGTAGCGGCAAATAGCGCTAGGTGGACGTGCGGAAGCGGGGTGTGACGTGCAGGCTGTAGCCTTGGCCGCGTCGCACTTCCCGGCCTTGTTGCAGGGCGTGGCGCGCTTGCACGTAAATTGGCGAGACCCCTCGACCCGCCCGAGATCCGTCAAACTGCACTGGCGAGTCCCGCTAATCCTCACTGCATCTCGACACTTGTCGAGACGCAGCGAAGATTAGGCGGATCGATTCCGGTTCCACCCAAGGTTGGATAGTGTGAGGGACCATGAGTGCCATTCCCAGTCAATGGATTCCACACCGCCGACAGGACGGTGAAGTTATCGGTTGGATCGACCTGGACTCCCAGGCGCCTGACCTGATCCCCGTCGATCGTCTGGGCTGGCCCCTCGAGCCGGTTTCAGACTGGCCCGCCGCGGAGGAAGCACTCGAGAAGCGCGGCTTGGGTTTTCTGCTGAATCGGTTCCACTACCGCGGACACGCTGTGAGGATCAGGCAGCTCTATGAGGACCGTGTCATCGTCACTACCGCCGTCTCCGATGCTGTCGGTGATGTCGGCGAAGAGTTCACGCTTCCATTCCCTGCCGGGACAGAGCTCACCGAGATCCAAGCCGGCTGAGGGGGCTGAGGTCGTAACGAAGCGGCGTGCACGGGGGGGGGTGAACTTTCCCCGTGCACGCCCCCTTTGCTCGTGTGCACGACGGCCAATTCGTTCCGTTCGAGCCGGAGCGCATGCTCAACCGTGAAACGCTCTTGGGCTAGGTGGCATCCTGCTGTTCCAGCCACTTCAAGATCGCTTGGTTTGTTTCTTCCGGCCTTTCTTGCTGGATCCAATGACCGCAATCCAGATTGACCACTTCCACATTGGGCACGAAATCCGTCAGTTTTTCAGATCTGGCGATCGGATCCCGGTCGCCATAGATCATGAGTGCGGGCTGCTGGATGATCGGGTCAACATCCGCCAGCAAGTGCCAGTTGCGGTCGAGGTTTCTGTACCAATTGATGCTGCCCGTAAACCCTGATGCTTCGAAAGCGGAGACGAAAACGGCCAGTTCGCTGTCGCTCATCAAAGGCTCACCGAGTGGTGTTTCTGCTTTGGCGAGATTGATCAACGCCATACCCGGCGCAGGCTCGCTGGGCGGCTCGTTCTTCCGGTACAGGTTGCGAAGGAACCGGAATGTATTTTCTTCGAACACAGCGTCCGCGACACCTGGCTGTCGATTGAAGTGGACGAAATAGAAGTCGCCGCCCAGCATTTCCTCCATGACCTCGATCCAGGGCCTTTCTCCGCGATCCTGGTAGGGCAGGCTCAGGTTTATCACTGTGTTGACCCGGTTCGGATGCAACAGGGTCAGCCCCCACACGACGAACGCACCCCAATCGTGGCCGACGAAGGTGGCATCCTCGTATCCGAAGTGATCGAGAAGTGCGACGAGATCACCCGACAAGTGTTCGATGTCGTAGTCCGCTACTTCGGTCGGACGGGATGAGTTCCCATAACCTCGCTGGTTCGGGACGATGACGTGGTAGCCCGCGTCGGCAAGGGCGGGCACCTGATGGCGCCAAGAAAAGGCATGCTCTGGAAAGCCATGACAGAGCACAATCGGGTTTCCTGCATTTTCCCGTCCCGTTTCGAAGACTTCGAGTTCTACACCGTTGACCGAAATCAGGGTGGGCTCGGGAAAATCGGTTGGATCAAACATGGCGTTCCTCTCTGGCTTCTCTTGGGCAGCTGGACTCGTCTGTGAGGTCATGTCGACATCTTGCTGACCTAAACCGGTCACCTCATGACCGGTTTCTGTGAAAAAGTTGTGAGGGTGAGCACAGACCGACTAGTGGCCGTCCTCCTCTTGCTGCAACGACGCGGGCAGGTGACAGCGCCAGAAGTCGCCCGAGAGCTCGAGGTCTCCGAGCGCACTGCCCGCCGCGACCTCGACGCCCTGGCCAGGGCCGGGGTGCCCTTGTACTCCACGCAGGGCCGAGGCGGCGGCTGGCGCCTCGTGGGGGGCGCCCGCACCGACCTGTCCGGGTTGACCGCGAGTGAGGCCCGCGCTTTGTTCCTGGTTGCCGGCCCGGCCTCGGCTGCGACGCCGGCCGTGAAAACAGCTCTGCGCAAGCTCGTCCATGCGCTGCCGGAGCCCTTCCGGGTTCAGGCAGAGGCAGCGGCGTCGTCGTTGGTCACGGACCCGGGGCGATGGGGATCAAGCCCGATCGAGCCACGACCACAGCCTCGCTTCCTCGACGAACTCCAAGACGCGGTGATCCGCGGCGTCCAGGTGCGGCTCGGCTACGTGGACAGCAAAGGCGTCGAAACCGAGAGAACCGTCCACCCGCTGGGCATCGTGGCCAAAGGTCCGTCGTGGTATCTCGTCTCCAACACCGAGGCCGGCCAGCGAACCTTCCGGATCGACCGCGTGTCGTACGCCGACCCGACCGACGATCCCGTCCGCCGACCTGAGGACTTCGACCTTGCGGAGAGCTGGCGCGAGATCGCCGACGAGGTCGACCGCAAGCGAACGCCCCTCGAGATCCAGGCGGTATGCGAGCCCCACCGGATAGGTCTGCTCCGGATGGCGCTCGGCGGTCGGCTCGAGGTTGGAGGTTCCACGACCGACGGCCGCATCGAGGTCGTGATCCGCGGCCGCGACGAGTACGCGATCGCCGGCGAGCTTGCCTGGATGGTCGAATGGCTCGAGGTGACCGGCCCTCCGGGTGTGCGAGACCACCTGGCCTCGATTGGCAACGCGCTCGTCGAGCGGTACGGCTGAGACCGCCCCACAACAACCCCAGCTCCAACCCCCGGGCCGCACAACTACTTTGACGGGCGTCGGCGACTAGCCGGGGATCCGTCAAAGTGGCGGGGTGTGTCTCTGTCTAACGGCTGCCACGGATACGTTTGTCTCACGGGACGTTTCAATTCCAATGCTCGCACGAGCGACCCGCCGCCGGCCCGACCTCAGTGAGAGCCTGTTCGAAAACGTTTGTCCTGATCTGGACCGCCTGTCGAGCGTCGAGGCTCGGTCAGGACGGCGGTCCATCCACGGACCAATCGTGGGTAGTCATCGACCACAATGTGGTGGTCGCTCATGAGCCTGCGGTCCATACGTGGCGGAATTTGCCGCTGCGCGGGTGGCGTTGCAGCGGTGCTGTGCCTTGTTCAACCCGCACGTCACTGAGGCTGTGGGACTCGAGGAATCGGCCCAGCGACTGGGCGATGTGGTTCCACACGGCAGCCTTGTCCCGGCCGGGCTTCGCCTCGAAGCGGACTTCGAGAGTCGAGGGGCCGGTGCGCACTATTTGGCTGCGCGCCACGTCGGGAACCGCTTCCACGACGCCGATTAACGCCAGTGGGAAGATCGCTGTCTGCTGTCCGGTCGCGGACTGAAAGAACAAGACCTCGCCCTGGCGGCCTTGGACCTCGATGACCGGAAACGCGCTGCCGCACAAACACTTGTCGCGGTGCATGATGATGCTGTCGCCGAGATCGTATCGGATCAGTGGCTGCACCCGATTGCCTAGGTGGGTTAGCAGGACCGTGGCGGAGGGCTGGCCGGGCTCGACTGCGTGATACGTGTCGTCGACCGGTTCAAGGATGAACCAGTCGGTGTTGGCGTGCAGGCTGCGGCGGCTGCATTCGGTGGCCAACGTAAGGGCTTCGGTGGCGCTGTAGGTCTCTCGGACCACGCACCGAAAGGTTTCGCGTAGTTCCTGTTTGGCGGCGTTGGAAATCGGCTCGGCAGAGGGCTGAATCATTGCTGGGCTGATGGCCAGGCGGCCGTCCTGTTGGGCGCGAGCTAACTCCACCAACACTGTCGAGTATCCGATGATGACCGCCGGTTGGTAGTCGTTGAGATCCGCAACGAGCTCATCGATGGGCCGGGTGGCCGAGAAGAACCGGATGCGGCTTGCGCCGAGGCGGGATTCGCGGCGAAACAATGCGATACCGGATGCGCCGGCGAAGTGACCTCCAGCGACGGCTATTTCGGCGAACTTGCGGTTGTTTCGGATCAGCCGTCGCATCATCTTGAAGTTGAGCAGGGCGGGGTTGGTCCAGCGGTCCGGGACGGTGTGCACCAGCATGAGCGAAAAGTCGTCCTGGACGAACACGCCGGGCTCACCGGTAGTCCCTGAGGTCGTCCACACCGGATAGCGCCCCAAATAGCGCCGGCCGATGTTGGCCTGGTCGGCCAGGAACGCGTCGACCCCGGACTTCGTGATCGTGGGGTCGGTGACCACGTCATCGAAGTTCTCCATCAGCATCGGCTTGGTCACCGCGGGAAGCTCGCTGAGATGTCTGAGCGTATCGGGAAGCCGGGCATAGTGGCGCCGGTAAAAGCCCGACTCACGTCTCGCGAACGACAATAGATCAGCCAGTCGGTGTTGCTGCCGCGCGCGGATTCCGTCGGTGTTTGCCCACTTGGCTCGCCAGATATCGAGCTGTGCCCTGCGAAGATTCGTCCCCGTCATGGAGGATACCTTTCGAGATCGGTCTCGGCGGTGGCGGTGTTGACAGAGGCTCTTAGGGATCTCGGCTGGCCTGGCGAATGCAGCTGGTGAGTGAGAGTTTACGGCATGCCCGCCGAGCCGACGCGATTATCGATCCCGGCCCAGGGGGATCACATACGGGTCTCGGTGCCATTGCCCACCGCATTTCTATGACAGTACAATTCGATAAAACCGTCCGAACCCGGTGCAACTATGAAGATCACGTACTATCTGGATAACGCGTTCCCGATCGAGCATGAGGGCGTGAAAGCGGTTGATCCGCAGAGCGATTGGTGTGGACTGCACGAACCTGCGTTACGGGCAGGCGGTGACCATTTGACGTTCAGCGAAGGACAGTCGCCGTGATCGCACCGCGAATCGATTCTGCGGTTCGCCTGTCGGATCAGCGGCGATTGGCTTATGCCGAATATGGAGACGCTACAGGTGTTCCCGTCTTCGTCTTCCACGGACTTCCGGGCTCGCGTCTTAGCTGGGGCATGCTGCCCGACAACTCGCTTCCTGGTGCTGCGCGAATCATCGCGCCAGATCGTCCGGGCTACGGCGGCTCGGATCCCAAACCCGGGCGCACGCTGCTCGACTGGGCGGATGACGTTGCGGCGCTCGCGGATTCACTGGAGGTCCCCAGGTTTGCGATCGTCGGTATCTCCGGTGGCGGTCCCGGTGCGCTGGCGTGCGCCTGGAAGATGCCGCAGCGCCTGACGACGGTGGGTATCGTCGCATCTCCCGCACCGACCGACGCTGCTGGAGTCTTCGACGGAATCAGCAGCACCAACCGGTTCTTCATGAAACTGGCCTGGTATCTGCCGTGGCTGTCCAGCGCGAACACGCGATTCCTGGCGGCGGTCATCCGACGCAATCCGCGGCGATACCTCGACACCATGAAATACAAGATTCACGATGTCGACCAAGCCATCCTCGATCGACCCGAGATTCACAGGATGCTGGTCAAAGACTTCGCCGAAGCGGTGCGGGGTGGCGCGGCGGGGATGGTCGATGACATGGCCGCGAATCACGGTCGTCCGTGGGGCTTTCCGTTAGAGCAGATCCGCAGCGAGGTCCTGCTGTGGTCGTGCGAGCTGGATCGAAGCGTTCCACCTGCAATGGGAAAATACTTGAGCCAGGCGATCCCGTCCTGTCAAGCAAACTTCGTGGCCGGGGCAGGGCACCTGTGGATCCTCCTTCACCTGCGGGAGGTGCTGGACGAGGTCACCGGGCAGCACCCGCCGCTGTGACGACCCTTGTGTGCAACTCCAGGCGGGTCGGCGGGCGATCATCCCAGGGCTGCGTCAGACGCGGGGCGGCGTGCCGGTGTTGATCGAAGTCGGGGAAACAGCGCCAGCGCGTTGGTGCGGTCGATCGCGTCCCTCCCGTCCTGATCCAGGCCCGGGTAGGACTCCAGGCCCTGCGCGAAGTACTGGGCGGCCGGCAGTGACGCGAATGGCCAATCCGAGCCGAAGGTGACGTGGCCGGGTTTGGCGAACGCAAGCAGGCTGGGCAGAGCGGATGCGGTTGAGGACACTGCGGTGTCGAAGTAGAAACCCGAGAGCTCGTCAAAGCATTGCTGTGGGTCACGGCCGGCTTCGCCGACCATCGAGCCGACCAGGCGATGCGCGGCGTAGGGCACAAAGCCCCCGGCGTGACTGAGGATGAACCGAATGTGCGGATAGCGGCTTCGGATTCCGTTGCACACCAGAAGGTATGCGGCGCGGGTGGTGTCGAGAAGGACATCGGCGACGTACGGCGCGATGCCGGGCACCCTGGGGCCGGGAAGGTCGGTGGGGTGCACGAACACGACGGCAGACCTCTCGTCCAGAGCGGCGAACAGAGCGTCATGTCCTTCGGCGCCGAGATAGGTCCCCATCGCGTTGGCGAGCAGAACAACGCCGTCGGCAGACAACTCGTCGAGTGACCGGATCACTTCGCGGACCGATTCCTCGAGATGCGGGGTAGGGATGGTGGCAAAGAAACCGAACCGGTCGGGCCGACTGACCGCTAGATCTGCGGCGAAATCGTTGAGCTCCCGCGCGAGCGCCGCCGCGGCAGCGGGGTCCGTGAGGAACGTTGCTGCTGGTGTGGAGACCGACAAGATGGCGGTGGCGATGTCGAGTGCGGCCATGGTTTCCAGCGCCGAGTCCACGCTCCACTCGGGCAGCGCAGCGCCGATGGCGTCCTCAACTCCGGCCTCGTGCAAGGAGCTGCGATAGAACGGCGCGACGAAATGATGATGGGTATCAATCCTCGGCATTTCATGACTCCCTTCGGCGACTCGGCGTGAGCTACATCCGAACGATTGATAGCGATGTTGGGACCACGCCGTGTAGTTGCGGATGATCTGCCCTACCGCCCTCACTATGCGCGGCAGAAATGCGCGGGGATAGAGGCGAACGTCAACACTGCACGGTCCGTGCTTGGGAGATGGCTGCAGCGGCGTCGCTCGGCAGGAAGATGCCACGGTGGAAGTCCACGCGGCCCGGATCGATCTGTAGGTCGAGTGGGCTGTCTTTTGCCGGAGGCAGCAGCCCGGCTACACACATGCGCATAGCGAGGCCTTAGCTGAAAGACGTCGAGGGGCCGTACCTAGGAAATGTATCGGTGCCTGACGCAAATTGCGGGACATCGCTTTGAGCAGCGGAGCGAAACCGCAGGTCAGCATGCGCTCTAGATGTCGCTAACGGTGAGAACATACAGGCAATCGGGAGTCAGGCGTGGCTGAGGCGATCGTGCAGGTGTCGGTGCTGACGTATACAGTCATCTGTTCGCTTGTTGACGCTGGATAGGAGCCTGGTCACGTGATCACTGGTGAGATCAAGAGCAAAGTCGACGCGGTGTGGGATGCGTTCTGGACCGGCGGCATCTCCAATCCGCTCGAGGTGATGGAGCAGATCACTTACCTGCTGTTCATCCGCCGCCTCGACGACGAGCAGACCAAGGCGCTGAACCAGCAGAACCTGCTGGGCGTGACGGTCGAGAACAAGCCCTTCCCGGACGGCAACGACGAGGAGGGCCGTCCCTACGACGAGCTGCGTTGGTCGCGGATCAAGAACATGTCCGCCGAAGAGGCCTTCGACGTGGTGGGCCAGCGGGTGTTCCCGTTCATCAAGTCGATGCGCGGTGACGACTCCACCTACGCGCACTTCATGAAGGACGCGCGCCTGACCATCCCCAACGCGGGCATGCTGCAGCGCGTGATCGACCGCCTCGACCAGGTGCCGATGGGTGATCTCGACACCAAGGGCGACATCTACGAGTACCTGCTCGCGAAGATCGCCAGCGCCGGCCAGAACGGCCAATTCCGCACCCCGCGGCACATCATCCAGTTGATGGTGGAGATGACCGCGCCCAAGCCCGGCGACACGATCGTCGACCCGGCGTCGGGCACGTGCGGCTTCCTGGTGGCGGCCACCGAGTACATGCGCGCCAACCACGCCGACGCGATCGGCTCGGGGGACGGCAAGCGCCACTATCACCACGAGATGTTCCACGGCTTCGACTTCGACAACACGATGCTGCGGATCGGCTCGATGAACCTGTTGCTGCACGGCGTGGAACAGCCCGACGTGCGGTACCGGGACTCGTTGGCGGAGGCCAACACCGGCGATGCGGGCGCATACTCGCTGATCCTGGCGAATCCACCGTTCGCGGGATCGCTGGACTACGAGAACACCGCGAAGGACCTCCAGCAGATCATCAAGACCAAGAAGACCGAGCTGCTGTTCCTGGCGCTGTTTCTGCGGCTGCTCAAGCCCGGTGGACGGGCGGCGGTGATCGTGCCGGACGGCGTGCTGTTCGGAAGCTCGAAGGCGCACAAGACTCTTCGCAAGATCCTGGTCGAGGATCAGAAGCTCGACGCGGTGGTGAAGCTGCCGTCGGGGGTGTTCAAGCCTTACGCAGGCGTCTCGACGGCGATCCTGTTCTTCACCAAGACCGACTCCGGCGGCACCGACAACGTCTGGTTCTACGACGTGCAGGCCGACGGGTATTCGCTCGACGACAAGCGCAACGCCCTGCTCGACGAGGACAAGCTCGGTGTGACGGCGGTGCTCGACGAGGCCGAGCACCAGAAGAACAACCTGCCGGACGTGTTGCGGCGCTGGGCCGTACGGGATAGCTCGGAGCGGGAGCGGGCGCGTACGGAGCAGAGTTTCTGCGTGCCGAAGGAGGACATCGCAGCGCAGGGTTATGACCTGTCGCTGAACCGGTACAAGGAGATCGTCCACGAGGAAATCGAGCACCGGACGCCTGAGGCGATTCTGGACGAGCTCGAGCGGATCGAGAAGGAGATCGGCGACGGCATGGCGCAACTGCGGGAGATGCTGGCGGGGGGTGCGGCGTGAGCAAGTGGCCTACGACAGCCCTGGGTGAGGTAGCAGCCTTCATCCGTGGCGTGACGTTCAAACCCGCAGACGTGGTGCCACCTGACACCGTCGGCTCCGTTTCGTGCATGCGAACGAAGAACGTGCAGGAGCACCTTGACCTTTCAGACGTCTGGGCCATCGATACAGTTCACGTAAAGCGAGTCGAGCAGTACCTCAAGAAGGGTGATCTGCTAGTTTCGTCGGCGAACAGCTGGAACCTCGTGGGAAAGTGCTCATGGGTTCCTGAGTTGGAGAGACGGTCCACGTTTGGAGGCTTCGTCACGGTCTTGCGGCCAAACGAGGACAAAGTTGATCCTAGGTTTCTCTATCGGTTCTTCTCATCCGACCGCACGCAGGCCACTGCGCGCAGCTTCTCGCGTCAGACAACGAACATCTCAAATCTGGACCTGAAGCGCTGTGCGGCGATGCCTATTCTGCTTCCACCACTCGCCGAACAGCGCCGGATCGCCGCGATCCTCGACCACGCCGACGCCCTCCGCGCCAAGCGCCGCGAAGCCCTCGCCCGCCTCGACGAGCTTACCCAGTCGATCTTCGTCGAAATGTTCGGCGAACCATCCACAAACCCACGCGGCTGGCCCGTCCAAACAATGGACGAGCTGTGCATGGGAAACTTCCGGAATGGGCTTTCCCCCTCAAGCCGTGGAACTGTGCATGCCAACGTGCTGACGCTCTCTGCGGTCACGGGTACTGAGTTCGACAGCACAGCGGTTAAGGTGGCGACGTTCAAGACAACGCCCCCACCTGAACAATCAGTCGACGAACGAGACCTGCTGATCTGTCGAGGCAACGGCAACCTCAACCTCGTTGGAAAGGGCTATTTCGCCCCGAGAAGTTTGCCTGACACGACATTTCCAGACACCATAATTGCGGCGCGCGTCGACGCGACCTCGTGTAGTAGGGCCTACATACAGGCACTGTGGAACACTCGAGCCGTCAGGATGCAACTTGAATCTGCTGCACGAACTACCAACGGTACGTACAAGATCAATCAGGGATCACTGGGGTCGATCAAACTCCCAATTCCTCCCTCAGAGCATCAAACGCAGTTCGCGGGTCGGATTGCTGGTATCGAAGGCTTGAGGAAGGGGCATCGCCAAGCGCTCAGTGCACTCGACGCCCTCTTCGCGTCGCTCCAGTCCCGCGCCTTCCGAGGAGAGTTGTGACCGCAGCGGAACCCGTCTCTGCGATGCCGGTGTGGTCGGGCTTCCTGACCCCTGCGCTCAAGGTACTCAGCGATGGGAGGACATGGCGCAAGCGAGATCTCCATGCAGCCGTCGCTGATCACGTCGGACTCTCCGCGGACCAACGGGCGGAGGTGTTGCCTTCCGGGCAGAGTCGTTCTGACAACAGGATCGGTTGGGCGCTCAGTGGCCTGTACCGCGCCAAGCTGGTTGAGAAGCCGGCGCGGGCGACATTCGTCATAGCCGACGCGGGCCGCGAATTGCTCGCAGCTCACCCCACCGGGATAACCGAGAAAACACTCAAAGCCGTTCCCGCGTACCGGGACTATGTTCCACCAGCGCGGGCATCAGCCGACACGTCGGCAACTAGCACTGAGCCCGAAGAGGAAGCGGATCCGCTCGAGCAGATCGAGACCGGCGTCAAACGTCTCCACTCCGAGGTCGCCGCAGACCTGCTCGAGCGCCTGCGCGAACAGCACCCCGATTTCCTCGAGCAGTCCGTCCTGGACGTACTCGTCGCCATGGGGTACGGCGGCACCGAGGGGAAGGCTGCCCGGATCGCCGGGTCGGGAGACGGTGGCGTCGATGGCGTGATCGACCAGGACCCTCTGGGGCTTGACCGGATCTATGTACAGGCAAAGCGCTATGCGCAAGACAATGCTGTGGGTAGGCCAGAGATCCAAGCATTCGTCGGAGCGCTGCACGGAGTCGGTGCCGCTCGGGGCGTCTTCATCACCACCAGTCGGTTTACTGCTGAAGCGCGGGCCTATTCCGACACCATCGGGACCAGGGTAATCCTCATCGACGGAGAACGACTGGCAGCGCTGATGATCAAATACGGCGTCGCAGTACAGGTCCGTCAAACGTTCACCCTCGTCGAAGTCGATGAAGACTATTTCGAATAACCACGAACCTGTGGCAGTTGGTGCTGTAGGAATCGATGCCCTACCGGGGCGACCAGTGGCTATAACCTAGCGGTGGCTCGATATGGACGTTGCTGGAGTGTGTAGGAGTGTGTATTTCATTGTGCAGCTGACTGTGAACAAGAGTGAATCTGAATCAGATCTACTCCGTACTCAGGTGGAGAATATGGTGATTGATCTGCGGATATCATCAAATGGACACAAATAGAGAAAATGAGTACATAGGTGGGCTATCCTGTGGACATGTTGTGGACCGCGGAGCGACTTCAGGATGTGCTGGCGGACCTGCGACTGCGCGGCGGGGATCGCACTGAGGTCGAAGTCAAGCGTGCGACTGGTGGATGTCCTGGGTTGGCCGAAACGCTCTGCGCCTTCGGCAACATGCCAGAAGGCGGCACCATCCTTCTGGGCGTCGATGAAGCGCGAGACTTCGAAGTCGTCGGCGTGGCATCCGTGGCCGAGATCGAGGGAAGTGTTGCGTCGCAAGCTAGGAACAGGGTCACACCTCCCGTTCACGTGAAGTTCGAGCATGCGGTAGTCGACGGACGAGATGTCGTCGTTGCCGGTGTGGCTGGGCTCCCGACATCCGACCGGCCATGTCGTGTGGTCAGGGGAGATTCCGCGTATCTGAGACAGGCCGACGGCGATTATCGGATGTCAGATCAGGAAGTGGCACAACTTATCGCACTCCGCGACAAGCCTCGCTACGACGCGGAATCGGTAGCAGGGTCTTCCGCTGAGGATCTCGATGCACGGCTTGTAGCGGTGTTTCTTTCAGAAGCGAGATCCTCGTCCAGGCGGCTTGCCGATGCCACGGATGAACAGATTCTCCGGTGGAAGGGGGTTACCTCGCCTGAAGGGCACAATCTTACGATCGCGGGGTTGTATGCGCTCGGACAGTACCCACAGCAGTTCGCGCCGTCGTTGTCCATCACTGCTGGGGTCGAACTACCTGATCGGACTGAGGGGCGAACACGTGACCTGGTTCACCTCGACGGTCCGATTCCGGACATGTTGGATCAAGCAATGGAATGGGTGCGCCGGAACACTCGAAGTGTGATCCGGTACGGTGCCGATGGTCACGGCGTCGACCAGAGTGAAATTCCTATGGTCGCCGTCCGAGAGTTGATCGCAAACGCGCTGGTACATAGAGACCTTGGCCCGCATACACAGAGCAAGCGTGTGGAAATTCGTCTACGAGACGATAAGCTGGTCATCGCGAATCCGGGCGGGCTGTGGGGCTTGAGCCGTGATCAACTCGGCAAGCCGACCGGGAAATCCGCAGTAAACGAATTCTTGTATGAGATTTGCAAACTGACGCGGACGAAGACGGGTAGCCGTGTTGTCGAAGGTGAGGGTGGCGGAATCCGGGAAGTGCGATCGGCCCTGCGCCAAGCAGGGATGCGCCCTCCTGAGTTCCATGACACCGGTGTGAGATTCACCGCAGTTGTTCCGCGCCATGCGCTGCTGTCCCCTGACGACCTGTCCTGGCTGACCGATGTTGTCGGAGATGCGGCGTTATCGGATATGCAGCGTCAGATTCTCGCCTCGATGCGTCACGGACAGGAATGGACGAATTCATTTGTGCGACAGGAGTTTGCACCGATCGATTCGACCGATGCCCGAGCCGTGTTGCAGGGCTTGGTCACCGCAGAGCTCGCCGTTGCCAGTGGTGATCGAGGCAGCACCACCTACCATCTTGCGCCGAAACTTGCCGAAGGAATCGAACGGACCGTACCAACGGTAGAGATTCTTGATGCAGGGGACGACACCCCGACACCCTCTGGTGTGCCGGGAAATGCGGAACTTGCAAAGTTGGCGTCCAACGTCCCACCGGTCTGGGGTGCGCTCGACCAGCCCAGGTCTGTCCGGGAACTGGTTGATGCGACAGGGCTCAAGGCGCATCAGGTCAAATACGCACTCAACAAGTTGATCGACCGCGGAATCATTCAGATCTATGGAGGCCCCGGCCACCGGGGGACTCGGTATATGCGCTGTTCGGGCAGTGTTGACTCGAGCTGAGTATTTGAGGCAAGGTACCTCCACTCTGACGCGGTAACGCACCGGAGGCAGAGTGGCACACCAGCGTCCATGTCCCGCACCGCTTGCTGGTGAACGTGACGTTGCTGGCTGCATGGTGACGACCTCGTGCCGCTCTCGTTGCTGTTGGCGAGGATCTCGTTGAAGTCTCCGCTGGTGCCTCGGGACCGCTGCCGGTAGCACTTTGGATGTCCCACTGTTTCGGTATGCCCCCGGATTGATGGCGACGCCGACGAGCTAGATGCCGTCGCCTGCTCCTTAGGCGGCAGTTCTCTCTCGCGGCGATCGATATCGTCACTCTATTCATCCAGTTCCGACGCAAAGGCGTCGAGGGCGACGTTCTCGGAGTCGGTGCGGGCCTGTCGATCCGGTTCCCGTTCCGCGACATCCTGTTCCTGCTTCGCCACCTTCTTGGTTGCCGTTCGATGGGACGATTCGGCCCTGGCTGAGTGGCTCACGAGCAAGGGGAAGGGGTCGTACGAGCAGTACCTCATCCGCTGGTTCGCGGAGCATGAGCTCGATGTGTTGAAAGGGGAATCCTGACGGATGACGGGGCGGCGATCGAGGCGTCCTGACGGCCCGACTTCGTCGACAGACCCGCCCGAGTTACCCCGCCAAGTACGCGGGCGGCGGCGTGCGATCGAGGGCCAATGCCACGGCCGCGCGGGCCGCGACGGCGCCGACCAGGTTGCCTGTGCCGTTGTACCCGCCCACGGCGATGACTCCAGGGCGGGTTTCCGCGCACAGTGGACGACCGTCGTCCGTGTAGCCGACAGACGCCGCCCACCGCTGGACGACGTCGACGGGACGGCCGGCTATGCGTTCGGCGACGTACTCGATGTAGTGCTGCACCGCCGTGGTCGGCGAGGTGTCGGTGGTCCACTCGGCATCGGCGAACAGGTCCCGCCCACCGCCGACGAACAGGCGCCCATCGGCGGTTTGCTGTGCGTAGTCGTAGCCCCACCGGCCGTACACCGGGCACGGCAGGCGCCGGGGGAGGCCTTCGGCAGTACAGAGCATCTGCAGCCGTGCCGTCCGGACGCGTCCTCGTAATTCCGGGAGCACCTGCTCGAGCCGGCCGTCCACCGCCACGATGATCACGGGTGCATGCACCGCGCCGTGATCGGTGACAACCCTTCCGTTGTCGATGAGCCTGACGTTCGAGTGCTCGTACAGCTCGGCCGAATGTCGCAGCAGCGCCGCCAGTTTCAGTGCGCGACGGGATGGATTCATCGCCGCATCGTCGGGCAGGTACACCCCGGTCCCGAGTTCACCCTCATAGTGCTCGACACGGATTCCGTTGTCCCGCAGCGCCGCTGCGAGCGCCGCACAGTCGGCCTCCTCGACGGCCCGGTCGCGGGCTTCGGCGGCGTCACGGGGAGCACCTGGAAGTCCGGCGAGCCGGATCGAGCCAGTTCGGGCGATCACGTCGGGTCCCAAGACCGCGGCGAGATGGTCGAGTTCTGCGAGCGTGGCCCGATACAGCTCGACCGCTGGCGCACCCCACGCCTCGACGGCCGAGTGCAGGAACGCTGATGGCCCACCCAGCAGAAACCCGCCGTTGCGGCCCGCAGCACCGGCCGCGACCCTGCCGCCGTCGAGCCCGACGACCCGGAGTCCGCGGCCCGCCAGTTCGACGACGGCCGCCAACCCCGAGCCGCCGAGCCCGACGACGCACGCATCCGCGGTGACCGTCTGTTCCAGCCGCGGCAGACCCTCCCACGACGCGACCACGGGGTCGTCGTCCCAGGCGCACGCCGAGTCCCGTCGTGGTGCGGATCGGGAGTTGCTCACGGTGATCGTCGGCTATCTTGCCCGGTCGCGGCCGGGTTAGTTGGACTCGGCAGCCTTCTTGATCGCGGCGAGGGTTGCCGGAATGCTGCTGTGTGCGGCGGCGGTGCGATCGTCGATCTGTTTTTGGGCATCGGCTCCGAACTTTTCCTGGAACATGGCAAGTCCGGCGGGCAGGAACTCCCAGGACTCGGTGAGTTCGGTGCCACCGTCGCAAGGGGTGAAGGTGTAAGCCCACCGGACGAAGGAACCGCCGACGACGAAAGTGAACTCTCGTCCGCGGTCGGCGACCACCACCTCCGAACGCGTCTCCCAGGTCCTTTCCGGCAGTTCGTTCCGCCCGGTGAACCAGGCGCCCACAACGGGACCGCCGCCCTCGTCCCACCAGCACACCTTGCAGATCGGACTCCACTCGCCCGTCCGAGTCACGTCCGAGACCATGTCGTAGAGAACCTCGGGCGAGCTGTCGACGACAATCGACGCCGAGAAAGTGAAATCGCTCATCTCGGCAGTATGCCACCGGAATTTACCGAACGCTCCCGGCGAAGCGGCGTCACGTCGCGCCAGCGACCGGGACGACGCGGAGAGGGGCTGCGGGTGCCAAATCAGGGGACGCGTCTGGTAGCTCGGCCGTTGCCACGATCAGCACTACCCGGTCAGTCGGAACCCTGTGCGAAGATCACCGGACGACCATTGCAAGAGAAGGATGGGCATTGATGGCGGGGAACTTTGACTTTCTGCAGGCAGAGTGGCCGATGCTGCACGCGGAGGCGCGTAAGGCGGAGCGGGACGCGCTCTTCGATGCCCGCACCACCTGTTTCTACACTCGGCGCACTGTCGAACTGATAGTTAAGTGGCTGTACCAGGTGGAATCGCTGCGGGAGCCCTACAAGAGTGACCTTGCCGCCCGCCTGCACGACCCGGCGTTCGTCTCGATCATTGGGCACGGGCTGCAGGCGAAGATGAATCTCATCCGCAAGCTCGGTAACACCGCCGTCCACGAGGCGCGCCCGGTCCCGCCCGACGCTGGGCGCAAGGTCCTGACTGAGCTGTTTCACATCCTGTCCTGGCTCGCCCGCACCTATGCGAGCCAGCCGTCGAGTCGGCCTTCGCCGCAGCAGCAGTTCGATCCGGGACTGCTACCCAAGCCCGGCGGCGGTGCCGCGGTTGCCAAGACTGTTGCGCAGCTCAAGAAGCTCGAGTCAGACATGGCGGCCAAGGACGCACTCCTGGAGCAATCCGAAGCCGAGAAGCGTGATCTGGCAGCGCAGTTGGCGGCGCGTGATGCTGAGAAGCAGACCAGCGACCTCGAGAAGGCGTCCCTCGAACAGCTGGTTGAACAGTTGCAGGCGCAGATCGCTGCGGCGCACGCCGCCAGCGCGGCGACACCCGATACCCACGATTACGACGAGGCGCAGACCCGCCGCGACCTCATCGACCTGCTGCTTCAGGAGTCCGGTTGGCCGCTTGATCAGCCCCGCGACCGCGAATACCCGGTGGAGGGCATGCCGGACGGCAAGAACGGGTTCGTCGACTATGTGCTGTGGGGTGACGACGGCCTCCCGCTCGCGGTGGTCGAGGCCAAGCGCACGTCAAAGGATCCCCAGGTAGGCCAGCAGCAGGCCAAGCTGTATGCCGACTGCCTCGAGAGGTCGACCGGACAACGACCGATCATCTACTACACCAACGGGTTCGAGCACTACTTCTGGGACGACACTCATTACCCGCCCCGGCCGATAGAGGGCTTTCACACCCGTGACGAGCTGGCACTCGTGGTCCAGCGTCGTGCCTCCCGCAAGCCGCTGGGATCACTCGAGGTGCCCAACAAGATCGCCGGCCGGCCCTACCAGGAGCGCGCGATCCGTCGCGTCACCGAGTATTTCGAGGCTGACAATCAGCGCGCGGCGCTGCTGGTGATGGCGACCGGCTCCGGTAAGACACGAACCGTCGTCGCCCTCGTCGATTTGCTGATGCGGGCCAACTGGGTCAAGCGGGTGCTCTTCCTCGCTGACCGCAAGGCGCTCGTCAAGCAGGCCGTGAACGCGTTCAAGACCCACCTGCCCGACTCGTCACCGGTGAACCTGCTCACGGAGAAGAACACCGACGGCCGCGTCTACGTCTGCACCTACCCGACGATGATGGGTCTGATCAACGAAGTCGACGGCGGGGAAAGGAAGTTCGGCCCCGGCTACTTCGACCTCGTGGTGATCGACGAGGCGCACCGCTCGGTGTACCAGAAGTATCGACACATCTTCTCGTATTTCGATTCGTTGCTTCTCGGTCTCACCGCAACCCCCAAGGATGAGATCGATCGCAATACGTACTCTCTCTTCAACCTCGAAACCGGAATTCCCACAGACGATTACAGTCTGGAACAGGCTATCGAGGACAAGTATCTTGTTCCACCGCGAGCGGTGACGGTTCCGCTGGCCTTTCCTCAGCGCGGGATCACCTACGACGACCTGAGCGACGAGGAGAAGCAGCAGTGGGAGGGTATCGAGTGGGGTGACGACACTGAAGAAGACGTAATCCCGGACGGCGTCGACGCCGAAGTCGTCAACAAGTGGCTGTTCAATACCGATACCGTTGACAAGGTCCTCGAGGTCCTCATGACCCGTGGGCACCGGGTCGAGGGCGGCGACCGTCTCGGCAAAACGATCATCTTCGCGAAGAACCAGCGCCACGCCGACTTCATCGCGCAGCGCTTCGACGCAAACTATCCGCAGTTCAAAGGATCGTTCGCGCGGGTGATCACACACGCCGTCGAACAGAGTCAGGATCTGATAGACCAGTTCTCGCAGGCGGAGAAGGACCCCCAGATCGCGATCTCCGTCGACATGCTCGACACCGGTATCGATGTCCCCGAGGTGGTCAACCTCGTCTTCTTCAAACCAGTGCGTGCCAAGGCGAAGTTCTGGCAGATGGTCGGACGCGGAACCCGTCTGTGCCCAGACCTGTACGGGCCCGGTCAGGACAAGACCGACTTCTTCATCTTCGACGTCTGTGGGAACTTCGCATTCTTCAAGGAGTATCCGGACGCCTCGGAAGGAGCGGTGACAGCATCGCTGTCGCAGCGACTCTTCACGAGGCGAGCAGAATTGGTTGCGGCGCTGGGTAAGAACGATACCGATGCCGAACTTCGATCGACCACCGCCGACATGTTGCACAAGCAGGTGCAGGGGATGCGTCTCGACAACGTCATCGTCCGCGCGAAGCGGAGGCAGGTCGAGAGGTATTCCGATCGGACCGAGTGGGAGTCACTGTCGGAGCGCAAGCTTGCCGAGATCGTCGAGAACCTGGCGGGGCTGCCGACGACGGTGCGCGACACAGACGAGATGGCCAAGCGCTTCGACCTGATGATCCTGGGTAGCCAGCTGGCGGTCCACTACCACGACGACACCCTCCCGAAGTATCGGACGTCGATCCAGCAGATCGCCGACGGGTTGCTCGACGAGGGGTTGAACATCCCGAAGGTGAAGGAAAAAGAGCCGCTGCTTCGCGAGGTGGCCGGAGACGAGTGGTGGCAGGACGTGACACTGCCGATGCTCGAGCATGCACGCCGCGAACTTCGCTCCATCGTCGGACTGCTCGAGAAGAAGAAGCGCACGATTGTCTACACCGACTTTCAGGACACCCTCGGCGACGTCGTCGAGGTCGACATGCCGGAGTTGCGATCCGGCACGGACGTCGAGCGCTTCACCGCGAAGGTGCGGGACTATCTGCGGCGCCAGCCCGACAACCTCGCACTGCAGAAACTACGAAACGGAAAGGCGCTCACTCCTGCGGATCTCGTTTCGTTGGAAGAACTTCTCGCTCGCAGCGGTGCCGGTGATCCCGAGGATCTCGAGCGTGCGGTAGAGAACGCGAAGGGACTGGGGCGGTTCATTCGATCGCTCGTCGGTCTGGACAAGCAGGCGGCAACCGAGGCCTTCGCGGAATTCCTGAACGGCAAGACCGCAACCGCCAGCCAGATCGACTTCGTGAACCTCATCATCTCGCACCTGACCCGCCACGGGGAGATGGACCCGAAGCTGCTGTTCGAGTCGCCGTTCACCAACAGCGCCCCGCACGGGCCCACCGAGGTGTTCGGCGACGATCAGGCAGTGCGGCTCGTGCAGGTGATCCGGTCGATCAACGACTCCGCCGAGCCGACTGAGGTGGCCAGCGCCTGAACTGACCAGCGGGCTATGCGCTCACTCGGTGATGGACCGCGGGACCGGCAGCAAGATCCTTTCTACGACATCCGCGTTCGCCGGATCGGCGAAGGGGTCCGGCTGAACCCAGGAAACGGTGCCGCACGTGCGCCTATCGAGGTCGACCGTCGTGCGCTTGCCGTCCGGTGTTCGTATGGTGACTTGTCCGTCAGCACATCTCCATCCCGTGTCGTCGGCGCGCGCCTGGCTGACCCGAAAACGTCTCGCTCGCAATGCAGCCGCAGCTTCCGGGTCGTCGACCGGTATGAGCCGTCGGTTCTGATCGAGCATTCGCACAGGGTGTGCGTCTGGCTCGACGCGCACGAGACCACGCCGTCGATCAATCCGCATCACCGGCCGGGGCATGCGGAGGATGAACAGGCGTCCGTTGTCGACGACGCCTGCGCCGCCTTCGGTGCTCACGCGTTCGACGGTCAACGTTCCGTCGTCGGCGCGGTCGCATCGGAACACGTCGTAGGGCGAGGTGATCCAACATCCGCTCCGATCGGCATGGATGTCGCGTCGCGTACTTCCCGATGGCTCGATTGTCAGCGGCAGCAGGTACTCGGTGATCCTCGGTGGGGACGAGCGGCTATCAAGATGCAGAAGAGTGGGATTCGACCGATCCATCACCCAGACGTCCGTGCCTTCAGCGGATAGCGCCCCCGGAACGAACTGAGAATCGAGGGCTGGAACGTCGTCGAGGTCGAGGTCGACCAATACCCCAGTTGGGCTGAAGCTTTCGTCGTCCCAAAGTGGTTCCAGGGTCGACCAAAAGCGCTGCGGGGTGGACTCGAACTCGATGAATCGCTCAGTACCTTCGATGGCACTAACACTGTTGTCCGTGCGTTCGATTCTTTGCTCGACCACCCGAACCCGTCGTACCCTGCCTCGTACGGGTACAGGATCATCGTCCAACCGTCCCGGTCCGAGGGTGGCGACGAACCTTCCTGTGACCTCGACCGCTCCCGTGATAGGGCAGTCGGACCACCAATCGGCCGACCAGCCGTCTCCGAACAAAGAGATCAGCCAGCGCAAGCTACCGTCCGTGTGAACGCCGGGCATCCGCCCGAAGATCGGCCGTGCGGTGGCTTGCATGGATTGTTCGATGGACGATGCCTCGGAACCAGTAGGGATGAAATGCACCGCCACTTCGACAACATCACCTCGGGAAGGCGGGGCTAGTGAGCGATCATCAAGAACGGAGCCGGGAATCAGGACCCGGAGTGTGCGACTTGCCGTTTCGGCGATCATCGTCGAACCCCACGCACTCGACGATCCGATGGACGACGCCACCGGGCGCGGGGCTACCTTGCGCTGAACTGTAGCGCACTGTTGAAACAGAGGTGGCAGCGCTTCGGTAGGGCGCATCTCCAGTTCCGGATGCGCAGAACCCGCTCGAGACTGAAACCGATGGCATATGTTGACCCGATGACCATGGCTCCCCCACGTCTGAGTAGATCGACGGTCGCCGGCTATTCGCTCGGGTCGGTGGGTACGGGAGGGTTCGCGACCCTGCCCGGTCTGGTGCTGGCCTACTACCTCACTGACACGCTTGGGGTCGCTGCCGCGGTCGCGTCGGTGGTGGTCTTCGCTCCGAAGGCGCTCGACGTGCTGATCAACCCGTATATCGGCTCCCGCAGCGATGCCGACGCGGCTCGTACAGGAACGCGCCGACGGTTCCTGCTTCTCGGTGCGCTCGCCCTGCCGGTGTTCTTCGCGCTCACATTCGCGGTGCCCGCCGGCGCCGACGCGCTCCTCGGGTGCCTGTGGGTGACGGTGGCGTTCGTACTCGCCGCGATCGCGTTCAGCCTGTTCCAGGTTCCGTACATCGCGTTGCCCGCCGAGCTCACCGACGACTATCACGAACGGTCTCGGCTGATGTCCTGGCGGGTCGCGCTGCTCGCCGTTGCGATCCTGCTGTTCGGCGCGGGCGGTCCGGCGTTGCGCGAACTCGGGGGCGGCGACAGGCCCGGATACTTGTTGATGGGCGTCGTCGCGGGGCTCACTCTCGGGCTCGGCATGCTGGCCGCCTGGCGGATCGCACCACGCGGCCGCAACATCGTCCTCACCCGCGATCCAATCCCGGAAGGTGCCTCGTCGGGCCACGGTCTCGCCGACAGCTTGGCAGCGGTGCGCTCGAGTAGTCCGTTCCGATTCCTGCTCGGCGCCTTCGTGTTACAAGCACTGGCTACTGGATGCATGCTGGGCGCCGCCCAATACGTGGCCACCTACTTGCTCGACTCCGAGGGTTCGGTGTCCGTCTTGTTCGCCGCGCTCGTCGCACCGGCGCTGGCGGTGATGCCGCTGTGGATGCGGCTGGTGCACGCGTGGGGCAAGCGCGGCGCATACTTCCTGGCGTCCGGATTGTTTCTGGCCGCCGCCGTTGCGATGCTCGGACTGCTCGCCACCCCCGGGCCGTGGGTGTATGCGGTCGTGGCACTCGCCGGTATCGGCTACGCCGGTATGCAGATGCTGCCGATGTCGATGCTCCCGGACGTGATCAGCGAACACGAGACCAACACCGCCGGATCGGTTCGCGCGGGTGCTTTCAGTGGGGTGTGGACCGCCGCGGAGACCGTGGGCTTGGCACTAGGACCTGCGGTGGTGCTCGCCATCCTCGCGGTCACCGGATTCGTCTCCTCCACCGGTGGGGAAACCGTCATCCAATCCGACGGAGCGATCACCGGAATCGTCATCGCATTTGCAGCTGTGCCAGCGGTTCTCGTGGCTGCGAGCATGGTTGCGCTACGCGGGTACAGACTGTCAGCCGAAGAACGGATCAGGAGCGCCCGATGATCTTTGAACGCACTCCCGCAGAGGTGCTCGCCCGACTCGATGAAATGCGCGAGGCGGACGCGCCGACCGAGGGCGGGCGACTGCTGTCGTATGTATATGACCCGGATATCGCCGAGCTGCAAGAGGTTGCGGCTGAGGCCGCACGAAAGACACAGGCGCTCAACGGGCTCGACCCCACTACGTTCCCTTCCGTCGCCGCGATGGAACGCGATCTCGTGGCGTTGGCCCGTGACGTGCTGGCGGACGGTGTGCCCGATGTGGTCGGCAGCGTGACCAGCGGTGGCACCGAAAGCTGCATGCTTGCGGTCAAGTCGGCCCGCGACACCTGGCGGGCCGCGACCGGCAGGTCTGACCGGCCGACACTGCTGATCGGTTCCACCGCGCACGCTGCATTCATCAAAGCCGCGCACTATCTTGATCTGAACTTGCGGGTGCTACCCGTGGATCCGGACACCTGCCGGCTGCGCGCCGAGGATGTGGCCGCGAGTCTGGACGGGGCAGTGGCGTTGGTGGTGGTGTCGACGCCGTCCTACCCGCACGGAGCGGTGGACCCCGTCGCTGAGATTGCGGAAACATGTGCAGGCCGGGGCGTCCCGGTGCATGTTGATGGTTGTATCGGAGCCTGGGTGTTGCCGTGGTGGCCGGGTGCCGAGGAGCGACCGGCGTGGGACTTGCGGGTGCCGGGGGTCGAGAGCATCTCGGTGGACCTGCACAAGTACGGCTACGCCCCGAAGGGGGTGTCGGTGCTGCTCTACCGCGACCGAGACCGGCACCGCCGACAGTGGTTCGCCACCAGCGCCTGGCCCGGCTACGCGGTGGTCAACCCCACCATTCTCGGGTCCCGTTCCGTGATGCCGCTCGCCGCGGGGTGGACGGTCTCGCAGACGTTGGGGCGCAGTGGATTCGCGGAACTGACCCAGCAGATCGCGCGGGCCACCGAACAGGTACACAAGGCCATCTACAGCATCGAGGGGCTTAGAGTTGTGGGTGATCCGATTGGTCCGCTGCTCGCCGTGGCCGCCGATCCCGAGGTTGCCCCGGAGCGCCAGGTAGATCCGCATCGCTGGGCGGACGCCGCGAAGGATCTGGGCTGGACGCTACAGCCCCAGCCGGGCCGGACGCAGTCGGACGGCACGACACTGCCACGCACCACGCATCTGACCGTCACGCCGGTCACCGAGAAGGTCAGCGTGGAGCTGTGCGACGCACTGGCCGTGGCGGCGGACTCCGCGCGCGGTATGCCGGGGGCGCAGGCACCAGCGGACTTCGTCGCCGCAGCCGGTCAGATTCGGATGGACGACCTGACCAGTGAGAACTGCGCAGCAGTCCTAGCCATGGTCGGGATGGAACCCGGCGGCGGACTGGCCGGCCCGATGTCTGAGGTTCTGGCGCTGATCGAGGCCCTACCGGAGCCCGTGGCGGAGCGTCTGCTGATCGAATTCCTTGCCCGCTTCATGGAGTAGATCCTCTGCGTTCCGGCACTTCGTTGCGGTCAGCACTCCGGCGGGATCGGTGACGGTTCCAGGACCCATCCCTGGACGGTGGATCGGTCACTGGCACATGCCAGCAGCTTCCACTCCGCGTCCGTCCAGGCGAAGATCGCAACCTGCTCGAATTCAAGGCCGATCTCGCGGGCCTCATCGTCGGCCAATCCAGATACCGCAACACTGAGTTCGCGGTAGGTGCCGTCCCGCGAACCCCCGATCGCTTCGAACGTCTCGAGGCCGCGGCCGTGCAGATCCTCGGTAAGCCGCACATGGTCTTCACGTTCGCGTTCGGTCCCGGGAGGTTCACCGGGCCGGCAGGACGCGATGATGTGCAGCGGGCCGGCTACGGGCATGATTCCGCATGCACCGCCGTCTGTAGGGACGACGCGAACGGCGCCGGTCGGTAGCGCAATGTCCACGACCGCGTCCGAATAGTCTTGCCACAGTTCATCGTCATCGGCGAATGCGGCCAACGAGTCGTCCCCCGTCACAGCAGACCTGACGCGGCGAGTCCCGCGCGCAGGCGCTCGATGTGTTCGGCAGGCCCCTGCCGTAGCGGCATGCGGAGCCGGTCGGAATCGATGAGGCCGAGCATCTTGAGGGCCGCCTTCACCTGGATCGCGCCCTGCGAGGTGTGCATGATTGCGTCGACCGCAGGGATCAGTTGGGTGTGAATTTCTCGTGCACGCGCGAGGTCGCCCCGATCGATACAGGACACCATTTCGGCGTAGAGGTCGCCTGCGACGTGCCCGACCACCGACACGATGCCGGTGGCGCCCTGCGCGAGGTGGGCGAGGTTGACGACGTCGTCCCCCGAGTACCAGAGCAGATCGGTCTCGGCGATCAGCCGGCTTGCCTCGAACAGATCGCCTTTGGCGTCCTTGACGGCCTTGACCTGCTCGATTTCCGAGGCGCGTCGAATCGTATCGGTGGTCAGAGCGGTTCCGGTGCGGCCGGGGATGTCGTACAGCATGACCGGCGTCTGGCCGCCGGCTTCGGCGACAATGCGGAAGTGCTCGAGGATGCAGTCCTGCGGTGGCTTGTTGTAGTACGGGGTGACAACCAATAACGCGTCCGCTCCGCGGGCGACCATCTCCCGCGCCGCCCTTGTGGAGTGTTCGGTGTCGTTGGTGCCGCAACCGGCCATGACCGCGACGCGGTCGCCCACCGCCTCGACTACAGCCTGCACCGAGGAGTAGTCCTCCTCGTCGGTGGTCGTCGGGGATTCTCCCGTGGTGCCGTTGACCAGAAGCCCGTCGTGCCCATGGTCGGCGAGGTGTACTGCGAGCCGTTGCAGCCCGTCGTAGTCGATCGAGCCATCGTCGTGCATCGGAGTCACCATCGCGGTGATGATCCGGCCAAACGGGGAGTTCTCCATGGTTGATAGACACTACGCCCGACAGTTGCTCTGGGCATCGCCGACTGACCGCGAGTTGCCCAAGAAACGCGAAAGGGACGTACAAGATGTACACCAGGCGTGTTCGGAGGCTCGGATCAAACGCCTCGACGCCGCGTCTCAGATGGCAAACTAGCCGGAATTCGCTCTTGGATGAAATGCAGCAACACCCCTATCCAGCAGAAATGCACCTTAGAAGTTAATGCTTGCTGACCGGACAAAACAGAAAAAATCCGTATGGTTGAAGTCGGGCACTTGGGCGGGGCCAAGCTCGGTCGACCCGATCCGTTCTCGCCGAGCGCATGTCGTGAATGCGCGGTACGCTCTGGCTCGTTGGCGAGTGAAGGTAAATCAATGGTAAACAAAAGCAATACAGCACTCCTTGTTATTGATATGCAGAAGGAAAGTAAGTACGGCATCGAGCACATGCAGGATGCCGTGGATTCTGCCGAATCTCTTATCGAGGCCTGTCGATCGTTGTCGGTCCCGGTCGTCTACACCCGGCACGTGAGCCGTGCAGACGGTGCAGGCCTGGTCAATCATGACGTCCTCGATGACTCGGGGAAACCCATTTTCTACCGATCCGATACCGAGAATCTCGAGGTGATCGACCAACTCCAGCCGCAGCCCGGCGACGTCGTCATCGACAAGTACCGGTGGAGTGGGTTCCACGAAACCTCATTGGATCTGATACTGCGAACCCAGAAAATCGAAACGGTGATCGTGGTCGGGTTTACTACCGACTGCTGCGTTTTGACTACCGTGGTCGACGCCTTCTCCCGCAACTACGACGTAATACTGGTAAAGGACGGTTGCGCGGCCACCAATTCTGGTGCGCACAAGTCGGCAATCCTGAACATGGCGAATTGGACGTACGGGATAGAAATCATCGATTCCCGTGAACTGATCAAGAAGATGTCGGGTTCGCCGTATACATCCTGGAAGGCAACTGCACCTGATCTGGTGGCCTACTCGAGCAAGAGGATCGACGAAGCCTACGAATCTCTCTCGGCCGAGTTCAAGGGGGATACGTTCAATGACTGAGCACGATGAGTGGCGCAACGTCGATCCCGGTGCATCCACAGACCTTTCCAGAGCCGACCAAATCCTGATGCTGGCGTTGGCCATCGCCCCGATCTCACTCGCGATCTTGTGGCATATCGCGCAGGGAGTGTCGTAGTGAGCGCTGAATCTTCCACGTCGGCGCCGCTGACGAAATCGAATCGCTATGCCGGCTTCTTGTCGATATTCTGGCTGTGGGCTGGAGGCAATGTTCTACTCACCAACTTCATCTCCGGGTCTTCATACGCCAGCGGGATCGGGTTTCAAAATCTGTTGGTGATCACCGTCACCGGATTCATGCTGGGATTCGCTTTCTGTTCGTGGAATTCTCAGCGTAGTGCGCGATACGGAATCGACGAGATCGTGTCGCTGCGTCCGGCCTTCGGCCACCGGGGCTCAGCATATGGAACGATGGTTCTCGTCTGTATCAATTTCGGCTGGGTCGGAATTTTGGCCGCGCTCGCGGGCACAGCCACGCAGATCGTGGCCAACGGTCAAGGAATCAGTTTTGCGGGCGACTACTACGTGTACGCGATCGGAGCGGGAATAATCATTCCGCTGCTTATTGTTTCGTACAGTCAGAAGGCTGCGTTCGTGGTTTCGCGGTTGGTAGTGCCGCTACTGGTGGCCTTTGTCGGATATATCATCGTCAGGTTGATCATCGACGGTCACATGTCGACGGTAGTGAACAAACCTGGCGACGGCAGTTCCGATTGGGCGATTGCATTCGAAATCATCTTTGCATTTTCGATATCCTGGTTCCCCTACTTGGGATCCTGGAATAGATTCTCCAGATCCGAGAAGTCAAGCTTTTGGGGTACTTATCTGGGACTGTTTGCCACCGGAGTTCTGTTTGCCATCGTTGGCGGTATGGCGACGCTGGCAACCGGAGAGATCGATCCAGCGATTTGGGCCAATGAACTGGACCTAGGATTGGTTTCCTTGCTCATTATCGTCCTGGGAACGATTACGTCGGTAACACATCTTCTGGGTTCGGGATCGATGGGAATTCTGAGCACCTTCCCGCGCACAAACTACAGAATAGTGTGCCTGTTGGTGACCATTCCGTCCATGATATTCGTATTCGGTTCATCACTGCAGGGCATCTTCGACACCCTGCTCATCTTCATCGGCCTACTTGTAGCGCCCTACTGGGCGGTGGCGCTGGTCGACTACTTCTTCCTCCGGAGACAGCGAATCGACGTGAAGGCGTGCTTCGACAAGTCCGGGCCGTATTGGTACAGCCGAGGGTTCAACGTCTTGGCCTTCGCGAGCACACTGGTCGGGATGGTCGTGTGGATGTTCCTCGGTGGCTGGCAGAGCGGCTTTTCGATCCTGAGCTTCTCTGCAGGGGAAGCAGCCTTCGACCACATCACTGCGACGCTTCCTGCCATGGTCGTCGCGGGAGGGGTTTATTACCTTCTCGGCAGAACGGTGATCCCGAAGCTGGGCATGGGCGGGTATACGGCGTCCACTAGCGCGGACAAACCCGAAGGCGTGGGCGCTGGACCGTCAGTACAGGTTGGAGCGGTACCAGTCGCCTGACGGAAACAGGTCAAGACAGGTGAGCGAAACCTTGACCGATTCGGTGCTCGCGGCCACGAGATCGAGCCCCCTCTGGAATTCGATGTCAGTGCAGGAACACTGTGTCGATCAATATGTACGTTGCGACAGCGAAGACAAGATATGCGAACCAGCGTTGAAGTCGGTCGGCGTCGATGCGGGTGCCGAAGTGGGCAGTGAGTAGTGACCCGACGATGGCGGTGCCGGCGAAGGCTACGGTGATCGCCCAGTCGATGCTTGCGCCACTCAGGTGCGAGATCAGTCCGGCGGCCGAGTTCACGACGATTATTACCAGCGACGTCCCGACGGCGATCTGTATCTGGACACCGAGCATCACTACCAGGGCGGGAATGATGAGGAAGCCGCCGCCAACGCCGAACAGTCCGGTCAGGAATCCCACTGCGAATCCGGCCGGAATCGAGCGGGGCGCGCACCGCCGCCAGTTGATTCCTGAATCGTCAGTCTTGCAGGCAGTTCCGATGCTGTCGCGGTCAAGCAGCATCCGGATACCCGCGACGACCATCACAGCGGCGAAGCCGATCATGACTGCGGCCTGCGGCAGAAGTCGGCTCACCGCGCTCCCAGCGAAGGTGGCGGGGATACCTGCGGCGGCGAAGATTCCCACCAGCCGCCATTCGACCTGCCGAGCACGCAGTTTCGGGAGGGTGCCGACTGCTGAGGCGATGCCGACCACGAGCAGCGACATCGGTATCGCCTGTTCGATGCCGAGTCCGAGGCCGTAGACCAGAGCGGGGACGGCCAGGATGGATCCACCGCCGCCGAGCAGACCGAGCAAAATTCCAATGACTGCGCCGAGGGTGAGGGCGACTGTGAGGGTCACGATCTTCCTTCCTGGTTCCCGATGGGAGCCAAGTGAGCAGCAGTCACCATGAGGTGAAAACGATAGTTGTTGCCACACTGAGTAAGCCGACGGTGTCGCCCAGTAGCGGCCTCACTCGCTCGATTGTCCTGCCGTAGTGTCGAGCAATTCGGTCACGAGTTCGTTGACGTCCTTCCAATTTCGGTTGGGAAGGCATCGTGAACTGCGTCACCGGGCCGCCCCCCACCGTGAGATCAAGCGAGAGAGAGGAAGAGCTTCTCGAGTTCCGCTTCGGTCATTGGCTGCGTGTTCTCCTGGGTGTCACCGGTGAGGCATTCACGCAGCCCGGCTGCGACGATCTTGAAGCCGGCTTTGTCGAGTGCCCGGGATACCGCAGCGAGTTGGGTAACGACGTCCTTGCAGTCGCGTCCCTCCTCGATCATGGAAATCACGCCGGCAAGTTGCCCGTGTGCCCGGCGTAGTCGGTTGAGTACCACTGCGGTGCTGTCTTCGTTACCGACCATGACTGCTTCCTTTCGTTGGGCTATCCGATCAATAATACCCCCACGGGTATACGTGCGGGGTGGGTCGATTGTGCAATGCCCCACCCCCACACAGGGTTCTCACTGGCAGAAGCTGATGTTCGGCAAGGTCGAGTGCAGGCCCGCTCACGTCTGGCCACCGGCTTCCAGCGGCCTGCCCAATGCGGCCCATCCAGAGGTGCCGCCGGCAACCGAGACTGCCGTTCGGCCAGCGGCTTCAACAATGCGTGCTCCCTGCACGCTCCGGTTGCCGGACGCGCAGATCACGTAGACCACGTCCCCGTCGGAGATGTCCGCGGTTCGGCTATCCAACTGGCCGAGCGGTATCAGCACCGCGCCGGGGACGTGCCCGGTGGCGTACTCCCACGGTTCGCGCACATCGATGATGGGAACGCCGTCGGCCCAGTTCTCGGCAAATTGGTCGAGGTCTATCTCACGCATACCCAATCTCTCTATCAGTCGTTCTATTCAGACCCGTCTACCTGTGTAGGTGGCGATGCACCCGTAGCCTGTCGGTAGATCAAGATCCGAAGAGCGCGCGGAAGAACCCCGGCTTCGCCGGTGGGGCGGATTCCTTGTCGCATGTGCACCGCTCGGAGGCGGGCACGGATCTCATGACGCCGTCGGCGTGTTGGCCGCATCCGCCCCAGGTCGTTTTTGCGCATTGCGAGCAGGTCGTGGGATAACACATGATCATCTCTCCTAGCAGTTCTGTTCGTTTGTCCGGCTACAGGTTTCACGGATTCCTTCGACGAGGTGGCGATGCTCTGTCGTCTGACCGCTACTGCGCCTTCGCCGTGTTACGTCACGAGCCGAGAATCTTGTGCGCAGCCCATTCGTCGTAGCCGCCGACGAGGTCGCTGACCTGCTCAAATCCTCGAGCACGCAACAGCGACGCGGCGACGCTGGAACGCCACCCGCCGGCGCAATGCACCACGATCGGACGATCGTGGGGGAGATCATCGAGTCGGAAAAGCATCTGCGCCAGCGGAATCGACACAGCACCCGGGATTACTCCGAACTCGCGCTCGGCTGGATTGCGGATATCGACGAGCATCACGGCCTCCGCAGCGAGCAACCGATCCAGTTCCGCGGCTGTGACCCTCGGCGAGGTTTGCATGAGGTCAGCCAGTTCTGCAGGAAAGGCACCATCGACGTCCACGGTCAGGTAGCCCTCCGCGTGATCGGAGCCGATGCGCGCGAGCCGCATCGCCGCATCCTGCTCCTGCCCAGGGTAAGTGATCAGCAAGATCCTCTCCCCGATCTGGGCGACCATGCCCCCGGTCTCGGCGAACCGGCCGTCGAATCCGACGTTGACCGACCCCTTCAGGTGTCCGTCGGCGAAGTCGTCTGGGGTACGGGCATCAAGCACCCGAGTACCGGAAGCGAGTTCGGTGCGCAGTTGCGCCGCGGACACTGCGGGGATATGGCGGTGTTGGTCGAGCAAGGGATGAGTGGCCTTGTTCAGGGCCGCGTCGACGGAGAAGTACGCGGGTACCGCGGGCTGCCCATCGGTGATCAGAGCGACGAACGCGTCCTCGCTCATCGGTTGCACGGACGGGTTGGTGCGGCGTTGCTCACCGATGGTCGAGGTCAGCTCCGCCGACAGGTTCTTCCCGCAGGACGAGCCGGCGCCGTGCGCAGGCATCACCGTCACCGAATCAGGCAGGGTCAGCAGCGTCCGGTGGATGGTGTGATACATGGCTCGGGCCAGGTCGGTGTTGGAGCCATCACCGAGATTGACCAGGTCGGGGCGGCCCACATCGCCGATGAACAGCGAATCGCCGGTCAGTACGGCGGACGGGAGCGCCTGCGGTCGCTCGCGGACCAGCAGGCTGATCGACTCCCACGTGTGTCCTGGGGTCGACAAGATTCCGATATCGACCTCGCCGAGGCTGATGTGCTCGCCGTGCCGGAGTCGGCGGATCGGGTATTCGGTCTCGGCGGCCTCGCCGAATCCGATCCACGCGCCGGTCGCGTCGATCAGTTCCAGATGCCCGGAAACGAAATCTGCGTGGAAGTGAGTGTTGATCACTCCCTCGATGGTCAACCCGAATCGGCGGGCGTCGGCAAGGTACTCGGTGATGTCACGTCGCGGATCGACCACGACGGCACGTCCCGTGCTCTCGTCGCCGATCAAGTAGGACGCATGCGACAGGCACTCGATGTAGTACTGCTCGAGGATCATCTTGCTACCTCCGGAAAGGGAAGTCTCTTTGCTTGCTGCACCGAGATTGCCATATACCCGTGGGGGTATGCAATTACCCCCGGGGGTATGTGACGGAACAGATAGAAGTTCACCGACCCGCGACCGAGCCGATGGGTTGCCCTCTCCGGGGGGCGGTTCGGCTCACAGGCCCCAATCCAGTCGGTCAGGACGGGATGAGCGACACTTTGACCGATTCGGTTCCGCCGGCCACCAGATCGAGCCCCTTCTGGAAGTCGGCGAGTGGTAGCTGGTGGCTGCAGATTTTGTCCATCGGCAGCTCACCCGACTCGAGCATTCGGATGGCTGCGGGCCAGCAATGTGGCCCGAGGTGCGCGCCGAGAACGTCGAGTTCCTTGTCGTCGCTGATGATGCTCCAGTCGACTGTGGCGTCGCTGCCGAAGACGCCGTATTCGACGTACCTTCCCAACTTGCGCAAGAGGCTCAATCCCTGGGTTACCGCCGAGGGGTGGCCTGTTCCCTCCAGATAGACATCGGCTCCGTAGCCGTCGGTGAGATCCATGACGACCTTCTCGGCGTCTTCGTCGGCGATATCGACGACGATGTCCGCCCCACATTCCTTGGCAAGCTCGAGCTTCTCGGGTACCAGGTCCAGGGCGATGACATGAGCGGGATTCTTCGACCGCGCGCCGATCACCATGCCGAGCCCGATCGGGCCGCACCCGGCGACGACCACGACGTCGTCGAAGGTGATGCCGGCACGTTCGACCGCGTGGAGTGAGCACGACAGTGGCTCGGTGAAGGCTGCGTGCGCCGGCGGGAGTTTTTTGGAGATCTTGTACACCAGCGCGTCGACCGGGTAGATCATGTATTTCGCCATCGCACCCGGCGTGCGACGCTTGAATCCATACATATCGTGCGGCTTGCACATGTGGTACAGACCCCGCTCGCAATACCGGCATTTCCAGCACGGGACGATTTGTTCGGACACCACCCGATCTCCGACCTCGACGCCCCACCGGGCAGCACCCTCGTCATCGATCTGCGCTATCTTGCCGGCGAACTCATGGCCGGGTATCACCTCGGTTTCCGCCCACGCGGGCCGGGTCTCGTCGCCCCAGAATTTGGCCGCACCGTAGTAGCACTTCAGGTCGCTCGCGCAGATGCCGACGGCCTCGACTTGCACGAGTGCCTCACCGGGCCCTGGAACGGGAACCGGTATTTCCTCGAGTCTGTAGTCCCGTGGACCATGACAGATCACGGCCTGCATAGTTTGCGACATCGCTTCTCCCGATTGGTGGCCGAGCAACAGTGGTGGCTGAGCAACCCGGTGACCGGGTGTCCCGATGGGTGGATACCCAGACGATCGGAGATCATGCGTTGAATCGGGCCAGCCGGTGCATCTGTTCGCGCGTGGACGGATAGATTCGGAGCCACGTTTCATACAGCTGGTCGTAGCGCTCGCGGTACTCCGGATTCGGTTCGATCTCGGTCGCGATTCGCGCCCAATCAGTATTGGGTGGAACAAGTCCCACACCGATCGCGGCAAGTAGTCCGTCGCCGTAGCTGGCTCCGATCGTCTGATCGGGTAGTAGCTGGGTGCGACCGGTGATGTCGCTGAGTGCCTGCGCCCAGATCGGGCTGCGCAACCCGCCCCCGACGGCGACCACCCTCTCGACCGGTGCGTCTGCATCGTCGAACATCTCGAGAATCTGCCTGGTACCGAATGCGATGCCCTCGTACGATGCCCGAAAAAGGTGACCGCGGCCGTGCCGGAGGGTCAGTCCGGCGACCACACCGCGTGCATCGGGGTCGAAGATCGGGGTTCGCTCACCGGCAAGGTACGGCAGCACCAGCAGCCCGTCCGATCCCGGCGGGACCGCAGCCGCCTCTGCCGTGAGTTCCTCGAAAGAGGCTTCACCCGTGATGCTCTGAAGCCAGTTCGTCAGAGTGCCCGCCGTCGCGGTACCGCCCGAGAGAGTGTGCGTATCCTCCTGCACGCCGGCGGTAGTCCACAGCGCCGGGCTGGTATGGAACTCCTCGAGCACCTGCACCAGAAACATCGTCGACCCGTACATGAGCATCAGATCACCCGGTCGGCGGACACCGATGCTCACCGTGTCGGCCAGCGCGTCCAACGTGCCCGCGACCACCGGCGTCCCCTCTGGAATGCCGGTTTCGCTCGCGGCGCTTGCATGCACGGTGCCGACCACCTCGGCAGGCCAGACGAGCCGCGGAAGAGGCAGTCCGGCGAGGATCCTCTCTGCCCAATCAGTGTTCCAGCGGAAGTCGCGGATCGAATACAGCGGATCGCATGCGCTCGCGGTGGGATGGTCCAAGACGTACTCGCCGGTGAGCTTCGCGGCAATGTAAGAGTTGGAGCCGTACCAGCGCGCAGCCCGCGCGAAGACGTCCGGTTCGTTCTTGCGTACCCATTCGATCTTCGGACCGACCGCTTGACTCGACAGTGCCTTACCCCCGCGGGCCAGAATGTTGTCGGCTCCGAACAAATCCGTGAGCTCGCGGATCTCGACGGAAGCCCGAGTATCGATTCCGTACAGGATTGCGGGCCGCACCGGGGACACGTTCTCGTCGCACAGCACCAGGCAGGGCCCCACTCCGCTCACGCATATTCCCGCGACGCGCGAACCCGGTGGTCTGCTGTCGAGCAGAGTCTTGCTGATCCGGCAAACATCCGCCCACCAGACCTTCTCCGCATCCACCTCCGCCCAACCCGGCCGTGGCAGAGACATCTCATGGGGAAGTTGGTGTGAGGCGACGACGACGCCGTCCGGCGTCACCAGCACGCCCTTGCTGCTGCCAGTCCCCATGTCGATACCGAGGAGAACATCCACGTCGGCCAGCCTATCCGTCGGGCTCATAGGCCGCAGCGGTGTCCGAATCGGAACATTGGGACGAAATATGTTGTGTGCCTGTTTCAGCGGCCTCCAGAAACGATCGCTCTGTGTGCCGGATAGGCGTGCACGAGCGCGGTGGAGAGCTTCGGCACCGCGTGGGTGAGAGTGTGTTCGGCCTCGTGTGCCAGCCGATGCGCGTCGGCCAGGCTGGTGGAGGGGTCGATGTCGAGCTCGACGTCGGCGTGAAGGCGGTGCCCGATCCACCTCATCCGCAAGCTACGCACTTGGCGAACGCCGGGTTCGGTGGACAGGGATTGCTCGGCGGCTTCGACGAGTTCGGGGTCGACGCCGTCCATGAGGCGGCGCAGTACATCTCGCGCCGCGCTGCGCAGAATCGCGAGGATCGCCACGGTGATGACGAGTCCGACGATCGGGTCCGCGAGCGGAAAGCCCAGCGCAACGCCGCCGGCGCCGAACAGCACTGCCAACGAAGTGAATCCGTCTGTGCGAGCGTGCAATCCGTCGGCAACCAATGCCGCGGAACCGATCCGACGCCCGACTCGGATGCGATACCCGGCGACGATTTCGTTGCCGAGGAACCCGACGAATCCGGCAACCGCCACCCAGCCGACGTGTTCGATCGGGACAGGGTTGATCAGCCGTCGCACCGCCTCGACCCCGGCGATCACCGCAGACAGGGTGATCATCGCGACTACGAACAATCCGGCGAGATCTTCGGCCCGCCCGAAACCGTAGGTGTAGCGGCGGGTGGCGGCCCGTCTGCCCAGCGCGAACGCAATCCACAGCGGTATCGCAGTCAGTGCGTCGGAAAAGTTGTGCACCGTGTCAGCCAACAGCGCCACCGATCCGGAGACGGCGACGATCGCGAGCTGAATGAGAGCGGTGGCGCCGAGGATTACGAGGCTGATCTTGACAGCCCGGATTCCGATGGCACTGGACTCGAGGGCATCGTCGACGCTGTCGGCCGCGTCGTGACTGTGCGGCGCGAACACCTCGCGAACAGCCGCACCGATCCGGCCGCCGCGCCCGTGCCCGTGGCCGTGGCCGTGGCCATGCCCGTGGTCATGCGCGGGCGGGACGCGGTTCGATGTGTGGCTCATGCCGGATTCTCCGGCCCACGCTTCGGTGCGGCGTCGAACCCTGGATCGTCGAACCCTGGATCGTCGAACCCTTGATGCAGACTGCGCAAGTCTTCGCTGGTGCGGTGATGCCCGGGAATGCCGGGTCCGGCATGTTCGGCATTGAATACCGCGTCGGTGACGAGTTGGCGAACGTGTTCGTTTTCCAAGCGGTAGATCACCTGGGTGCCCTCTTTCCGGGAGCGGACCAGGCGGGACATCCGAAGCTTTGCCAGATGCTGCGACACCGATGGTGCAGGCTTTCCGACGTGCTCGGCGAGGTCGTTGACCGACAGTTCTCTGCCCGTCAAGGCCCACAAGATCTGCACCCGAGTCGAATCGGACAGCATGCGAAACACCCCTACCACCAGATCGACCTGGTCGTCCGGCAACCTCCGCCGACAGGTAGCAACAGTATCTGCATTCATGCGCAGATAATAGCACCGAGAGAACCCGGTCGTCACCGGCCGAAGGGATTATCCGATGATTCTGTTCGACCTCACCAAATCGTGTAGCCGCCGTCGGCAACGAGGACGGATCCGGTGATGAAACTGGCGGCGTCGCTGGCGAGGAAGACGACGCTGGGGGCGATCTCCTCCGGCATTGCAAACCGCTGTTGGGGTGCGTCGTCGACCCAGTACCGCTTGAATTCGGGATTCTCGACCGGCGAACCTGGGGTCAACACATAGCCGGGTGCCAACGCGTTGACTCGGATACCGAGCGGTGCCCACTCGGCGGCCAGTGATTTGGTGAGGTGGTGCACGGCCGCTTTCGATGCGTTGTAGGCCGGCTGCATCTGCGGGCGATTGACGATGATGCCCGACATCGAGCCAAGGTTGACGATTGATCCCCCGCCCCGCTCGCGCATGTGAGCACCCACGGCAATACTGCACTGCCACAGTGCTTTCACATTGAGGTCGAACACGGAATCCCACTGTTCCTCGGTGACATCCCAGGAATCGTTGTGAACGCCGATGCCTGCGTTGTTGACAAGGATGTCGATGTGTCCGAGCGCGTCGATGGCCTCTCCGGTCATACGGTCGACATCGGCACGGGAGGTGACATCGGCGGTGATCGGCGCGAATTCGTATCCCTTGGAGGCTGCTTCGGTGACCACCTCCTTGTTGCGTTCGGTGTTGCGTCCGGCGATAGCGACGCGTGCGCCGGCGTCGGCGAGACCGAGTGCGAATGCGCGGCCGAGTCCCTGATTCCCGCCGGTGACCAGAGCGGTCCTTCCGGTCAGGTCGAACGGTGTGCGAGTGGCTGCAGTCATCGGTTGTTCCTTCCGGGAGACGATTATCGGGTGGCCGCTCTTGCGCGGTCGAGTGTGTCGACGCCTGCACACTCTGCCCAGCGTGCGCGCACCGCTGCGATATCGCGGCCGGTATCGCGAGGTTCCACCGTGATTCGTGGGGGCGGTGCCCAACGCCGAGCCACGGTGACCATGCCCTCGACGTCGGTGCCCGCGCAGACCGCGGCGGCCTGCACGCACGCGCCTCGTGCACTGGCCTCGCCCGCGTCGGGCACGGTGACCACGTCGCCCGAGAGATCGGCGAGGAGTGCGAGTGTGGCACGAGAGCGGGTTCCGCCGCCAACGGCTGTCATCGGACCGTCACAGCGCAACCCGTAGGAACGCAACGCATCTCGGTGGTCCAACAGCGACAGCAGCGGACCTTCGAGGAATGCGCGAGCCATCTCCTCGCGGGTGGTGGCCGAAGTGATGTCGGACAGCAGACCTCGCGCATTGGGGCGGTTCGGGGTGCGTTCGCCGTCGAGGAACGGAACGAGCACCGGCCCCGGGGCCGAGCCTGCGGCGAGTGCGAGTGTGGAAAGTCCGGCGTGGTCGGTCCCGAGGATGCGTGCCGCGGTGTCGCCGACCCGTGCAGCGTTGAGCGTGCAGACGAGAGGAAGATAGCCGCCGGTGGTGTCGGCTACTCCGCTGATGGTGCCGGTCGCGTCGAATACCGGGGTGCGCGACGAGGTCGCGACGACACCGGACGTTCCCAGCCCGATGTACTGGTCTCCGTCGCTCAACCCCAGGCCGAGGTAGGCGGCGTGCTGGTCGCCCGCGCCGGCGCCAACCAGCGTCGTGTCCGTCAGGCCTAATTCGGCTGCGGCATAGTCTGATACGACTTCGGCGGGTTCAGCGGCGCCGAGAACTGTTGGCAGCAGGGGGAGCCAATCCCGTTCTCCCGCAGCGATCTCGAGGTAATCCGGCAACCAGGCAGAGGTGGTGGCGTCGAAATAGCCTGTGCCGGAGGCATCGGACCGGTCGGTGACGGCCCGGCCCGTGAGTCGGTAGACGAGGTAGTCGTGAGGAAGCAGGATGTGACGGGTCCGATCGAGAATCGACGGTTCGTGCTCGGCAACCCAGGCCAGCTTGGCGATCGTGAATGCAGCCGTCGGCAGCGTGCCGATCCGTCGCACCCACCGGGGTCCGCCGATGCGCTCGACGAGCACGGACAGTTGAGGTGCTCCCGTGGTGTCGTTCCACAACTTGGCAGGCCGCAGAGGCTGTCCGTCCGAGCCGAGAAGCACGAGTCCGTGACACTGTGCGGCGACCGACAGCGCGCGCACATCGACCGGTCCCGCGCCAGACAGAGCTGTGCGGACTGCGGCGACCATGGCGTCCCACCATGATCGTGGATCCTGTTCGCTACACGGCGGGAAAGCAGGTGTGTGCGGCGCAGACCCGGAGGCGAGCAGTGCGCCGGTATCCGCGTCCCGGATCTCGGCCTTGCAGGACTGGGTCGACGAGTCGATGCCGAGAACGACCGGGCGGGTCAAAGCCCGACCACAGGTCTGTTGTCGTCGAGCAGGTCCTCGCGAGTGCCGACGCCACCTGCGGGGTGGGATCGAACGACGTCGTGGATCGTGCGTCCGGTGAGAGCCATTGCCACGACACCGACGGCGTCGCCCCATGCGCCGACCGCGAGTGTGCTGGTCAGGGCAATCATGTCGCCCGGGTCGGCATCGTGGGCTGTGGCGGGCAGCTCGGCCACGTCGGTGGCGGCAGCCGCGAAAGGGGACCCGGAGTTCTCCGTGACCGCGACTACGCGAACGCCGTGGCTCACGAGGCGGGCCGCCAGTTCGGTCAGCTCACCGGAGCGTCCGGTCTTGGAGATTGCCAGCACGAGGTCGTCGGTGCCGATCGCCGCCATTCCGCCGTGGAGCGCATCCGTGGCGGCCAGGTACAGGGCCGGTGTGCCGCACACGGAGAGTAGATGGGCCAGGCGTGCCGCCATGATTCCCGACGTTCCCGAACCGGTGGTGATGATCTTGCCGGGAGTATCGACCACGATGCGTGCGACGTGCACGACGCTCGGTCCGACCGAATCGGCCAAAGCGGACAGTCCGGCGGCTTCCCGAACCAAAACGGTGTGCGCGAGGCTTTCGAGTGCGGCGTCGTCGATTTCGCTCATGTGCCGTACCTCATCGCATAGTGATTGCTCACCTGTGGTGCGATTCGGATCATGTCCACAGAGCCATTCGATTGTCAATGAACATCTCGCGGTCAGTCGGCCCGAGATCGGACAATTCGGGCAAAGCGCTCATACCCACTCCGCCCCTGGCCCGTTCGCCTCTTCGAAGATCAGCCACGTCTTGGTGGACAGCACGCCCTCTAGGCCTTGCAGTTGCTCGAGCACAAGGTGGCGGAGCGCACGGTTGTCGGGTGACCGGACCAGCACCAGAACGTCGAAATCGCCGCCGAGCAGCGAATAGTGCTCGACAAAGGGCAGATTGCGCAATTGGGACGCAATTCCGCGCCACGAGTCCTGCTTGATGGAGAGGGCGATGAACGCGGAGGAACCGAGCCCGGCCTTGTCGTGGGCGATGTGGGTGGTGAAACCCTCGATGATCCCAGCGTCTTGCAGACGTCCGATCCGCATGTAAGCGTGTGCGCGGGAGATATGCGTTTTCTCCGCAAGGGCTCGAATCGAGATTCGTCCGTCTGCGACGAGTTCCCTGATGATGCGTCGGTCGGTCGCGTCGAGTACGTATGTGCGTGATGTATCGTCGGCCATCTGTCCACCCTTACTGTGGTCTACCACACAGTAGCGAGACGATCTGCCGCCACTGCGCTGATTTTGGGCCGTATGTCTTGGTTCGAGCCGGATCATTGTCGATCAGTCGATCCATTGGGAGCATTACTGCACACAATGGGTTTGGAGGTAGATGTGACGCTCATGGAACCTGTGGGTGCGCCGCAGTATCAGAAGTTTCTTCCGGCAGATCATGCGGTGCAGTACCTCGACACGGCGGGTGAGTTGACCGAGAGCGAGGCCCGGTATCCGAGGCCCAGTGACGACCGCCTCGTCGAGATGTATCGAAACATGTTTCTGGGCAGGCGATTCGATCAACAAGCCACTGCGTTGACGAAGCAGGGCAGGCTTGCGGTGTACCCGTCCGCACGCGGTCAGGATGCCTGTCAGATCGCGGGAGCGATGTGCCTGCGTCCGACGGATTGGATGTTTCCCACCTACCGGGATTCGATGGCGCTCATGGCGCGCGGCATCGACCAGGTGGAGCTTCTGGGCATGCTCGCCGGTGAATGGCACTGCGGATACGACCCCGCGCGGTATCGCAGCGCCCCGCAGTGCACCCCCCTGGCCACCCAGTTGCTCCACGCCGCGGGCGTGGCCTACGGCGAGAACCGCAAGGGCCGCGACACGATCGCATTGGCGTTCTGCGGCGACGGCGCGACGAGTGAGGGCGACTTTCACGAGGCACTGAACTTCGCCGGCGTGTTCAAAGCCCCGGTGATCTTCCTGGTGCAAAACAACGGGTTCGCGATCAGCGTGCCGATCGCGAAGCAGAGCGCTGCTCCCTCGCTTGCGCACAAGGGTGTCGGCTACGGAATCGGAAGCGAGCAGGTAGACGGCAACGATCCGGTCGCGATGCTGGCGGTGATGGACGAGGCCGCCAGATTCGTCCGCGCGGGCAATGGTCCGGTGATCGTGGAAGCGCAGACCTACCGGATCGACGCACACACCAATGCCGACGACCCCACCCGGTATCGAGACGCCGGGGAGGTGGAGAAGTGGCTCGGACGCGACCCGTTGGCCCGGCTCGAGAAGTACCTGCGCGAGAAGGGCCTCTTCGACGACGACGCGGCGGCGGCCCTCGCCGCTGAGGCCGAGGCTTCAGCTTCGGCGCTGCGCGAGGGTATGAACGCTGAACGCCCCGCCGACCCCACGGACCTGTTCCGGTACGTCTTCGCCGAACCAACTCCCCAACTGCGCGAACAACAAGCGCAGGTAGAGGCCGAACTGGCCGCTGAGTCCGAGGAGCACTGACACCATGCCCACGATCACCATGGCTCAGGCACTGAACACCGCGCTGCGGGATGCGCTCACCGCAGACGAGAATGTCGTCGTCTTCGGAGAGGACGTCGGTGCTCTCGGGGGTGTATTCCGCGTGACGGATGGGTTGACCAGCGACTTCGGCGAGGACCGCTGCTTCGACACTCCACTGGCAGAGTCAGGCATCGTCGGCTTCGCGGTCGGCATGGCGATGGCCGGATTCCGCCCGGTGGTGGAGATGCAGTTCGACGCGTTCGCCTACCCCGCGTTCGAGCAGATCGTCTCCCACGTCGCCAAGATCAGGAACCGCACCAAAGGCGCCCTGTCGGTGCCGATCGTGATCCGTGTCCCGTTCGCCGGCGGCATCGGCGGGGTCGAGCACCACTGCGATTCGAGTGAGGCCTACTACGCTCAGACTCCGGGGCTGAAGGTCGTCGCGCCGTCCACAGTCTCGGACGCGTACACGCTGTTGCGTGAGGCCATTGACGACCCGGACCCGGTGATCTTTCTCGAACCCAAGCGTCTGTATTTCTCCCGTGCCGACGTCGAGCTCGGGGCCGGCCCGCCGATCGGGAAGGCTGCTGTGCGCCGCCAGGGTCGGGACGCGACCATCGTCGCGTACGGCCCGTCGGCGAGTGTCGCGCTCGAGACGGCCGAGGCTGCGGCCGCCGAAGGTCGTGACCTCGAGGTGATCGATCTACGTTCGATCGTGCCGTTCGATGACGAGACGGTCATGGCATCGGTCCGGAAGACCGGCCGGTGCATCGTGGTTCAGGAAGCTCAGGGCTTCGCCGGGGTTGGGGCGGAAGTCGCCGCCCGCGTTCAGGAGCGGTGCTTTCACTACCTGCACGCTCCCGTCCTGCGGGTCAGTGGTTTCGACATCCCGTATCCGCCACCAAAGCTGGAACGGTTTCATCTTCCCAGCGTGGACCGAGTCCTCGACAGTGTGGAGCGGTTGCAGTGGAACGACACCGCAGACACCCGCTGGGCGGTGCCCGTATGAGCGACCAGGTCTTCATGCTTCCCGACCTCGGCGAGGGTCTGACCGAAGCCGACATCGCGGAATGGAGGGTGAAGGTCGGCGATACGGTCGCGATCGACCAAGTGGTCGTAGAGGTCGAGACCGCCAAGGCGGCGGTGGAGGTACCGATTCCGTTCGAGGGCACGGTCGTGGCACTGCACGGTGACGCAGGCTCGACGCTGAAGGTCGGAACCCCATTGATAACGGTCAGCGCGGCGGGCCACGAGCAATACCGGGAAGAGGAACGTGCCGGATCCGGCAGCATTCTGATCGGGTACGGAACCAGTGAAGATACGCGACGCCGACGGCGTCGCGTGCAGACCGACCAGCGCGTGCAGACCGACCAGGTTGTGACCACGACGCCACCGCGCCGCGCCGCCGTGGCACGGGTCATCTCCCCGGTCGTACGAGGCCTCGCGCTCCGGAACGGCATCGACCTGTCGACAGTGTCGGGAACCGGCTCGGGCGGTGTGATCACCCGGGCGGACGTCGAGAACGCACTTGGTGCGGCACCCGCAAACAAGACCGGCGACCATCAGCGGATTCCGATCAAGGGCCTGCGCAAGACTGTCGCAGACAGGCTGTCGGCCAGCCGTCGGGAGATACCGGACGCCACCACCTGGGTTGACGTGGATGCAACGGCCTTCCTCGACGCCCGCACGGCGATCAACGCTTCGCTCGATGACGACGGCGGCGGAGTGGGTCTGCTGGCATTGCTTGCCCGCATGGCCGTTGCCGCGCTGAAGCAGTTCCCGGAGCTGAACTCCACCGTCGATACCGAGCGCAACGAGATCGTCCAGTACGACCACGTGCATCTGGGTGTCGCCGCGCAGACCCCGAAGGGGTTGGTTGTCCCGGTCATCGAGAATGCCGATCTCCTCTCGACAATTGATCTTGCGCAACAACTTCGGGAGACAACTGCCCTTGCCCGCGAAGGCAAGCTCGCGCCCACGCGCCTGTCCGGGGGCACGTTCACGCTCAACAACTACGGCGTCTTCGGGGTTGACGGTTCGACACCGATCATCAACCATCCGGAGGCCGCGATCCTCGGCGTAGGACGAATCATCGACAAACCCTGGGTCGTGAACGGGCAGCTGGCTGTCCGGAAGATGACCCAGGTATCGCTCAGCTTCGATCACCGCGTCTGCGACGGCGGCGTCGCGGGCGGGTTCGTGAGGCTGTTCGCCGATTACATCGAGAATCCGATCTCCCTGCTGGGAAGACTGTGATGGTCGGTACGCACAGTGACGTCCTGATTCTTGGTGGGGGGTCAGGCGGTTACGCCTGCGCCGTTCGTTGCGCCCAGCTCGGACTCTCCGTCACGCTGATCGAGTCGGACAAAGTCGGCGGGACTTGTCTGCACCGCGGATGCATCCCCACCAAGGCTCTCCTGCGCTCCGCCGAGGTTGCGGACACCGCCCGATCGAGTGAGTCCTTCGGTGTCAGGGCAAGATTCGAAGGCATCGACCTCGAGGCCGTCCACGAGTACAAGAACGGCGTCGTCGAGCGCCTGTACCGGGGATTGCTGGGGCTCGTCGCGAATCACGCGGTGACGACCGTCGTCGGACATGGCCGGTACCTCGGGGATCGGACGGTAGAAGTCGGCGGAACGCGTTACACGGGAACGTCTGTCGTGCTGGCAACGGGTTCATATGCCCTCACGGTCCCGGGCATAGAACTCGGCAACCGGATCATCACCAGCGACCAGGCACTGAATCTCGAGTTCTCACCACAGAGCGTGATTGTTCTGGGCGGTGGGGTGATCGGTGTCGAGTTCGCCAGCATCTGGGCGTCGTTCGGGGCTGAAGTAACCGTCGTCGAAGCGCTTCCCCGACTGGTATCCGGGGAGGATTCGTGGTGCTCGAAGCAACTCGAACGGGCTTTCCGAAGGCGGGGCATCGCCGTCAGGACGGGCGCGAAGGTTGCGACCGCGAAGGAATCGATTGACGGCGTCGCCGTCGAACTGGACGGCGGTGAAGTCCTTCAGGCAGACGTTCTGTTGGTGGCGGTGGGACGTGGACCACGCACCGGTGATACCGGATTCGCCGAACACGGCATCGCGCTCGAGCGAGATTTCGTCGTCACGGACGAGCGCCTCCGCACAACCGCTGAGGGTGTGTATGCCGTCGGTGACGTCGTGAATGGCCTTCAGTTGGCGCACAGGGGGTTTCAGCAGGGCATCTTCGTTGCTGAGGAGATCGCGGGTCTTCTGCCGACTGCAGTCGCCGAGCATCTCATTCCGCGGGTGACGTATTCGCACCCCGAGGTCGCATCCGTCGGGCTGAGTGAGGATGTTGCCAGGAAGCGTTACAGCAATGTCGCCGCTGTCTCGTACGACCTTGCGGGGAACGGCAAGAGTCAGATCCTGAAGACCTCGGGTGGGATCAAGGTCGTGCGGGCAGGAGGCAGCGGTGAGGATGGACCCGTCGTCGGGGTTCATATGGTCGGCGACCGGGTCGGTGAACTGATCGGTGAGGCTCAGTTGACCGTGGCCTGGGAGGCGCTGCCTGCCGATGTCGCCCCTTTCTTGCACGCGCATCCAACTCAGGGCGAAGCCCTCGGCGAGGCAATGCTCGCACTCGCAGGTAAGCCACTGCACGCACATTCCTAGACATGCGTACGTCCAGACATGTGCACAGCGAGTAGCCAGTGTCGAACCGTGGCCGTCGAGGACTTCGGACTATCGCCCGCCTAGCGCTGGATGGAAGCCGACGTCGCCGAGATTGAGCACCACCATATTGTTGTCGATCGGGTTGTTGTCCCGACCCAAGCCGTCGATGACGGTTCGATAGTCGGCGCCTTCCAGAATCGTGCGGTATCGGTGGTGGAAGTGGCCGTGCCACAATCGGCAGGGACGAACCCGATCCACGACAAACCGCAGCTTGGCGCGGTTCGCCTCCGATTCGGCGAGTTCCTCCGGTGGAAATCCGTAACGGTCGCGGGCCATGCCTGGCACCTCGATACCGCCGGGGCAGTCGTGGCAGAACATGACATCCACCGGTCCGCCATCGACAGCCGTTCGGACGTCGGCGCCGCTGATCTGTTCCTGCGGCCACCAAGACTTGCCCTCGGTACGCAGGAATCGGTCGATAGAATGGGCACCGCCCAACGCCAGGCAGCGTGTCTGCCCCCAGTTCCAACGCAGCCCCCGCGGGAGATGCACGATTCGTCCTCTCAAGTAGCGCAACCCATCTTCGGCAACGGGTTGCGCGAGAAGCCAATCGAAGTCCTCGTGGTTGCCCTCGACGAATCCGAGAACCATGTCTTCGGCGGCGAGCGCGGCGTCGATCGCGTCGAGATAGCTGTCCTTGAAGCTGTAGCCGAAGTCGCCGAGATGCACCAGGATGTCGGCGTTCCGCTTGGCTGCGTACGCGATCACCTGCCGTGCGTAGTCGGTATTGGCGTGCCAGTCGCCGGCGATCGCCACCCTGCGCGGTGTGTGGAAGAAGCGTCCTCTCACCTCTTGTCCGCCAGCGGCCCGAGGGGTGCGGGTGGGTCTCGGCGGTTGGTCGAACTGCCGAGAAGCACGGAGGGTCGGTTGCTCGAGATTCGTCGTCTCACGCGGGGAGTTTGGTGGCATCAAATAGGCTCCTTCCTGGCATCGAAGGAGCCGTCGACCTCGAAGACCAGGTGTTGGGTAGACGAAGCAACCTGCGCGAGCGGGAACCCACCGCTCTCCGTCAGTCTATGCTTCGCGGGTGTCGCTTGGGGGCAAGTTTTGGTCTCGAACGTTCCCGGTTACTCGAGTGCCACCGCGGATTACGTAACGTCTTTATCGAATTGATTTGCAGCAGTGTACAATGCACCGCCATATCCGGAAACGGACATGGCGGACGCTCCCGGTGCCATTGCGCTCGGGGCGCTTCGCCTATTTGACGGCGATCACGTCGACGGGGCGAATATCGGGATCCTTGGCGAGCAGTTCGGGTCCGACCTTGCCCAGAGCTTCAGGGATGGCGCCGGTCAGATGCGCCTGACGACCGTCTTCGTCGCTGAACGTGTCGAAGATGCCGTACGTGGTCTCGCTGAGCTTGAACGCGTACCAGGTCACGGTGCCGCCTTCCTCCAACACCAGGGCCCGGCCCTGTTCGAGGAAGGCCGCCAGATCCCCACCCTTACCCGGCTTGGCCTCGAGTAGGGCCAGTATTCCTCTGTCGACTGCCACAATGCCTCCTCGGTTCTGGTTCGTGATTACATCCACTGATCACGCTAGGTGGGCGGTGCGCGATGTAGAGCGTCGGAAGCGACATGTTTGTTACCGTTTCCGTCATGAGAGTCGCGGTCCTGGCCGTAGACGGAGTGTTCGACTCGGGACTGAGCATCCTGCTCGATGTACTGGCGACGGCGAACGCTCTGCACGAACGCGCAGACGTCGGGCAGTCACCGTTCACGGTGGTCCCGGTGGCGGTGGAGCCGTCGGTTCGCACCGGTCACGGCCTCGAACTAGTCACCACGCCGCTCGAAGACATCGCCGAGCTGCCAGACGTGCTCGTGATGCCCGCAATCGGGGTGAGGACGCCGGCGCAGATCGTCGACACGGTACGTGGGCACCCCGCATTGGACTGGGTGGCCGAGGGGCGACGCTCCGGAGCAGCCCTCGCCGCCGCCTGCAGTGGAACGTTTTTCCTGGCCGAGGCGGGAGTTCTCGACGGGTTGGCGGCGACGACGAGTTGGTGGCTGGGCCCGGCGTTTCGTGCGCGGTATGCCCGCGTCGAACTCGACGAGCGTCGCGCGCTCACCCAGGACGATGGTGTGACGACGGCCGGGGCGGCGTTCGCGCACATCGATCTCGCATTGACGATCGTCCAGCAGCAAAGCCCCGCGCTGGCTGATCTCGTCGCGAGGTACCTCCTGATCGGGGACAGGCCCTCCCAGGCGATCTTCGCTGTGCCGGCGCTACTCGCCACCGCCGATCCCACGATGATGGCGTTCGAACGCTGGATCCGCGATCATCTCGAGGAACCGCTACAGATCAGCACTGTCGCACGTGAGATCGGTGTGAGTGAACGAACGCTCCAGCGCACAACGGCCTCCGTACTCGGCATGTCGCCGATGGAATTCGTTCAGGAAGTCCGCCTCGACCAGGCGACTTTTCTGCTTCGCACCACCGCGCTCAGCGCCGACGCAGTAGCCGGCGCCGTGGGCTACCAGAAGTCTGCGACCTTGCGTGCGCTGATCCGCCGCCGACGTCACACCAGTATCACGGAGATCCGTCGCGGAAGTCAGTCTTGCGGTTGAGCGATATCGACCATCCACGAGATGCCGAATTGGTCTATGCAGGAACCGAACTCATCGCCCCACATTTGCATTTCCAACGGTACCGTCACAGTGCCGCCACGTGAGAGTTCGGTCCAGTAGCCGCGAAGTTGGTCGGCATCGTCTCCGTTGAGGCTTATGGCGATGTTCGTTCCCGGGTTGTGTTCAACGGAAGGGGGCGTGTCTGAGCCCATGAGGGTGAATCCGTTCTCGGATTCGAGAATGGCGTGCATGATCTTGTCGGCGCTCTCGGCATCCGGTATGCCGAATTCGCCGAACGTACTCATCGACAACGTGCCACCGAAGATGTTCTGGTAGAACTCCATAGCCTGCCGCGCGTTGCCCGCGAAACTGATATAGGGATTGAGGCGAGAGGTCATGGGACGTGCTCCTTCTGGGTGGCAGATCCGGTAGAAAGACGCTACAACGAACCAACGGGGAGATGTGCGCAAAAGGGGTCGCTAGGCGTGCAAATCGACCGAAACGGTGCAGTGGAGGGAATCGGTACCTTGGGATGGATGAACACATCACCTGACCGGCACCCGAAGGCTCTCCTGTTCGACGTCCAAGGAACGGTCACCGATTTTCATTCCACGGTTCGCCGCTCGGCGGAACGAATCTGCGGCATGCGGTACCCGGGTGTCAACTGGTCGGAGTTCGTGAACAGCTGGCGCGCTATGTATTTCGAGTCGACATCAAGACCCGATGACCTGTCGGATCAGTGGACAACTGTCGACTCCATCTACAGGCGGTCTCTCGATGCTCTCCTCGAGCGGGAAGACCTCGAGGAGATCGGCCTTGCCGAACGCGAGGAACTGAACGCGGCTTGGCAGCGGCTCGACCCCTGGCCCGACGCCGTCCCGGGCCTCTTGCGGATGCGCGGCAAGTTCGCCCTGGCTACTCTGTCGAACGCCGATGTATGCGCCGTCATCAGTATCAGTAGACACGGACAACTACCTTGGGACGCAATCTTTTCCGCAGAGATGGCCGGTGCGTTCAAGCCGGACCCACGCACGTACCTGATGGCGTGCCGATACCTGGGTTGCGACCCTGGTGATGTGATGATGGTGGCCAGCCACAAGTACGACATCCGAGCCGCCGGCGCCCTCGGCATGAAGACCGCATTCGTTGCGCGCCCGGACGAGTTGGGTGCGGACGCGCCCGCCGATGTCGAGTACTCGGACGAGTTCGACATCAACGCCGCGGACTTCTCGGATCTCGCTACACAACTCGGCTGCTGACATCACCGGTGCCGCACTCTGTCCGACGGCGCCAAATGGAGGCATAGTGGAACGGGAGAGTAGTCGATGATAAGGAGCATCGTGGATCACAGCGCTGTGTTGGCCGATGCGTTCGGCCGCATCCAGGATGAAGTGCACGCGACACTGTCCGGTCTGCCTGACGATGCCCTCACATACCGGGTGGACGAGGGCGCCAACTCCATCGCCTGGCTCGTTTGGCATCTCACTCGGGTGCAGGACGATCATGTCGCAGGGGTCGCGGGAACCGAACAGGTCTGGACCTCAGCCGGCTGGGACGAACGCTTCGGCCTCCCGTTCCCGACCAGGGAGATCGGCTACGGGCAGTCTCCCACCGACGTGGCCCTGATAGCGGCGTCGGCTGATCTGCTGCTGGGCTACCACGACGCGGTCCACGCACGTACCGTCGCGTATCTCGCGACAATCAGCGAGGCTGACCTCGACGTCATCGTGGATGAGAGCTTCGACCCCCCAGTCAGTCGCGGTGTGCGCCTGGTCAGCGTCCTGTCGGACGACCTTCAACACATCGGCCAGGCGGCATACGTTCGCGGGGTCTATGAGCGCCGTTGATCGTCAGACCAGCTGATCGAGCGCGATCTCGAAGGCTGTACCGGCGATGCCGGTCGGTTCCGGCGAACGGGCGTAGCAACGCTCGAGGGCGGCCGCGATCGTCGCGGAGACGTCACCGAAGATCGCCTCGTCGGACACCTCGATGTCCCCTTCCATCAGTAGCGCGAAAGCACGGGCCATGCCGCAATTCGCGATGAAGTCCGGAACCACGGACACACTCTTGTCGGCGTACTCGTAGGTGGGGCCGTAGAAGATCTCATTGTCCGCGAAGGGCACGTTGGCGCCGCTGGCTACCAGTTCGAGCCCGCCGACAATCAGTCGATTCAGCTGGTCACGGGTGACGAGGCGAGATGCGGCGCAGGGCAGGAAGATCTCGGCGTCGTAGTTCCAGATCGCCTCGTCGATCTCTTCGAATGGCACCATCGCGGCGTCGCAGAGTTCGTTGCCGTCCTTGGCGAGGAACAGGGTGCGGACCTGTTCGAAGTCGTAGCCATCCGGACGAGACAATCCGCCGTTGCGGTCGATGATCCCGACGATGCGGGCACCCGCCTGGGCCAGGTAGTAGGCGGCGCTGGCACCGACATTGCCCCAACCCTGCATGATCACTCGCTTGCCGGCAAGTTCGCCGCCGTAGACGCGGTAGTAGTGGCGCACCGATTCGGCCACACCCCACCCGGTGATGAGATCTGACACCGTGTACTTGAACTGCGGGTCAGGCGTGAACCGAGGATCCTCGACCACCTTCGCTGCACCCATGCGAAGCTGGCCGACCCGTTGCACGCGCTCGCGGTCGCTGGCTGCGAAATGTCCGTTGACCACACCTTCCTGCGGATGCCAGAGGCCATAGCTCTCAGTGATCGGTGCAACCTCGACCATTTCGTCGACGTTCAGGTCTCCGCCGGTGCCATAGTACGACTTCAGAAGTGGTGCAACAGCTTTGAACCACCGTCGCAATACCTCGTCCTTGCGCGGGTCCGTCGGATCGAAGTCGATGCCGGACTTTGCGCCGCCGATGGCCGGACCGGAGACAGTGAACTTCACCTCCATGGTCTTGGCCAGCGATTCCACCTCGCGGCGGTCCAGGCCGCGACGCATACGGGTTCCGCCGCCGGCAGCGCCACCACGCAGCGAGTTGATCACGGTCCATCCACGCGCGGATGTCTCGGTATCGTGCCATTCGAAGACGATCTCGGGGGCCTTCTCTTCGAATCGAGTGAGCAGATTCTTCATGGCTTCTTTCAGTTCTCGGCTACTGGTCGAGGTGGTGGCAATCGGTAGTACCCGATCGGCGCGCCCCGCTGTTGCGGCGATCACTGTTGTGGTCACCTTCGTGTGACGCAAGCCGCCGGATGCCAAGTAGCCATGATGTGCATCTCCGACGAAGAAACTCGGCGATTTCTAGCCGGATTGTTCATCAGAACTGTCGATCAGATGGTTAATCCGAGGTCTTCGAGGCGGCGCGGTAGGCCGGTGCCTTCGTCGCCCCCGGTCGGTCGAGAGTCTGCAGCAGTGGCATCGACCGGTAGGGGACGATCACCGACAACACCATCACGCTTGTGGAGCGGGCGACGAGGCCTGATTTGTTCAGGTCGATCAGCGTCTGCTGCAAGTCGAGGTGGGAGCGGGCGGCTATACGGCAGAGGATGTCACCCGAACCGGTGGTCGCGAAGGCCTCGAGTACACCGGGAATCGACTCGAGTTCCTTCGTCACAGAGTCCAGCGCGCCCTGCGCAGTCTCCAGCGTGACGAAGGCCTGAACGTCGAACCCAGCAGCGGCAATGTCGAGGCGTGGTTCGTATCCGAAGATCACACCCGACTGCTCGAGTTTGCGGACCCGTGCTTGAACCGTGGCTCGGGCGACCTTGAGCTGCCGTGACAGTTCCAGCACACCCGCCTTCGGATCGGCGTGCATCGCGTGAAGGAGAGCGAAATCGAGCTCGTCCAATTGCACCGCGTCCCTCATAGCCAGAACCTCTCCGCCGGATTTCAGCTAGTCCAAATGTATATGAAAGTCGGGAACTTGGCCCCAAGATATGGCACTTCGACTAGCTTCTGGTGGCTTTGTTGCCTAGTTGGGCGCTATCGGCTTTCGTAGTGATCTCGGCAACAGTCCGAACTCAACCGGCCCGAATTTCTACCGGCTCAGAATTAGGAAGGCAGCGATGACGATCGAACAGACCCTCACCGATAAGGAACTCCTGGCGGATCTCGATCTCGACCAGCTCCGCCAACTCGTCGGACTGGTCGAGTACGACGGCACGCGCGACCCCTTCCCGGTCACCGGTTGGGACGCCATCGTCTGGGTGGTGGGCAACGCTACCCAGACTGCCCACTACTTCCAGTCCGCATTCGGGATGACCCTGGTCGCCTACTCCGGACCGACGACAGGCAACCGCGACCACCACAGCTTCGTTCTCGAGTCCGGTGCCGTCCGCTTCGTCATCGAGGGCGCCGTGGATCCGGGTAGCCCCTTGATCGAACACCACCGCCGCCACGGCGACGGGGTAGTCGATATCGCCCTTGCCGTTCCCGACGTCGACAGATGCATAGCCCACGCCCGGGTCGAGGGTGCGATCGTTCTCGACGAACCCCACGATGTCACCGACGAGTACGGCACCGTTCGCCTCGCCTCGATCGCCACCTACGGCGACACCCGGCACACGCTCGTCGACCGCTCGAATTACAACGGCCCCTACCTGCCCGGATACGTGGCCCGGACGTCGACCCATCGCCGACGCGAGGGCGCTCCCACGCGCATCTTCCAGGCTCTCGACCATGTCGTCGGCAACGTCGAGCTCGGCAAGATGGACTATTGGGTCGACTTCTACAACCGGGTCATGGGCTTCACCAATATGGCCGAGTTCGTCGGCGAGGACATCGCCACCGACTACTCGGCATTGATGAGCAAGGTGGTCTCCAACGGCAACCACAGGGTGAAGTTTCCACTCAACGAACCGGCCATTGCGAAGAAGCGGTCGCAGATCGACGAGTATCTCGACTTCTACGGCGGCCCAGGCGCGCAGCATCTAGCGCTGGCGACCAACGACATCCTCGCCGCAGTTGATCAGCTCAGCGCCGAGGGCATCGAGTTCCTGGCCACTCCGGCCTCCTATTACGAGGACCCGCAGCTGCGCGCCCGGATCGGCAACGTCCGCGTCCCGATCGAAGAACTGCAGAAGCGAGGCATCCTCGTCGACAGGGATGAAGACGGCTACCTGTTGCAGATCTTCACCAAACCCCTCGTCGACCGGCCCACGGTGTTCTTCGAACTCATCGAACGCCACGGCTCGCTCGGGTTCGGCATCGGCAACTTCAAGGCCCTCTTCGAAGCCATCGAACGCGAGCAAGCCGCGCGCGGGAATTTCTGAGCGAGACGCTCATTGCACACCTTGATGAGTCGGTCTACGCCGATGCCGATGAAGACGACCACCCGTATCCTCGGGTTGTCATGCACGACAGGCCCTACACAGATTTCGTCGATCGGAGGGCGCAAGCGTGAGGTCCGGCATCGGCGCATGGCCGGTGCTGTACCGCATCACACCACCGGACATCGCGCCGCACCAAACGAATGATCTGAAAGGGTTGTTGCAGCACGCATCGACTGCGGCCCCTTGCATCATCCAACTCCGGCTCCCGATGTGGTCGCCGAAGCAGGTCCGAGACATGGCGGAAGTTGTCTCGGCTGCCCCACTTCCTCCGAGCATTCAGTTGATGATCAATGCCGACATAGACGGGGCCCGGGCCATCGGCCGGTGTGGGGTACATCTGAAATCAGCTCAGTTGATGGAGGCCTCCACGAGGCCGCTCCCCGCAGATCATCCGGTTTCTGCTAGCTGCCACAATGCTGCGCAGCTCGACCATGCGGCGGCGCTCGGTCTGGATTTCGTGACCCTCTCCCCGGTGGCGCGAACGCAATCACACCCCGACGCCTCACCTCTGGGTTGGCACCGATTCCGCGATCTCGCTCGTGAATGCTCCCTCCCGGTCTACGCGCTGGGTGGAATGTCGCCGAATCATGTGGCGGTCGCGGTCGCGCATGGCGCCCACGGTGTCGCGGGTATCCGCGGATTCTGGCACTGACAGCAGACCGATGAAAACGCGTTGACCGGCGACGATGGAGATGGCCGGTCCAGTTCTCTCGGAATCTCGAGCCCGAATGCTTGCGTCGGATTGAACATGCGTTTAATGTATTGAACATGCGTTCAACCAATGACGATGCGGGGGACTCACGGAGTGATATGACAACCCGCGCCCGGATTCGGGATGCCGCGATCGCGGTCTTCGCGGAGTCCGGCTTCACCGCCGGGGTGCGGGCTGTCGCAGCCGCAGCGGGGGTGTCGCCGGGCTTGGTCAATCACCACTTCGGGTCCAAGGACGGGCTTCGCGCCGAATGTGACAAGTACGTCCTCGATGTCATTGGAAGGCGTAAGGCGGAGGCGATAACCACACCCGGCCCGGCCCGGGCAATGCAGGATCTCGCCGAGATCGACGAGTACGCGCCGCTGTTCGTGTACATCGTGCGGAGCTTCCAGGCGGGTGGCGGACTCGGCGGAGCCCTGTTCGAGCAAATGGTCCATGACGCCGAGCAATACCTCGAAATGGGGGTGGCAGCCGGTCAGGTGCGGCCCAGTCGCGATCCGGCGGCCCGGGCGCGGTACCTGACCCTCAACAACGTCGGCGCGATGTTGCTGTACATGCAGATGCGCATCGACAAGGAATCTCCGCTCGACTATCGCCAGGCCCTCCGCGACCTGTCCAGCGACCTGGCCTTGCCCGCGCTGGAGCTGTACTCGGAGGGCATGTTTTCCGATTCGTCGATGCTCGACGCCTACCTGTCCACCAAAGATGTTGCCGCCCAGCCTGAAACAGCTGAGGCAGGACAACCAGATACCACAGCTGAGGAGCAGTCGTGAGCCCGATCATCGAAGTGCGCGACCTTGTGAAGACGTTCGGCCGAACCCGGGCGCTGGACGGACTGGACCTAGAGGTCCGTGAGGGTGAGGTACATGGTTTCCTCGGCCCCAACGGGTCCGGAAAGTCCACCACCATCCGCATCCTGCTCGGCAGCCTGCGTGCAGACAGCGGCGAGGTAGCCGTGTTCGGACGGGACCCTTGGCGCGACGCCGTAACTCTGCACCGCGACATGGCCTACGTTCCAGGAGATGTGACGCTCTGGCCTTCGCTGTCCGGAGGGGAAACCATCGACCTTCTCGGACGGATGCGAGGTGGGATCGACGAAGCCCGCCGGCGTAGCCTGATCGAGCGATTCGACCTCGATCCCGCGAAGAAGGGCCGAACGTACTCGAAGGGAAATCGACAGAAGGTGGCGCTGGTATCGGCGTTCTCCTCCAACGCGCGCTTGTTGCTGCTCGACGAGCCGACTTCGGGACTCGATCCGTTGATGGAGAGGGTGTTTCACGAGTGTGTGGCCGAAGCCAGTGGCCGTGGCGTGACGGTGCTGCTGTCCAGCCACATCCTGTCCGAGGTGGATGCGCTCTGTGAGAGGGTCACCATCATCCGATCGGGGCGAACCGTCGAATCCGGGACGCTGGCGTCGATGCGGCACCTCAGCCGCACCTCGATCCAGGCCGAACTCCTCGGCGAACCAGGCGATCTGAGCTACATCGATGGTGTAGAGGATATTTCTCTACACGGGTCGACGCTCAATTGCCAGGTCGACGGCGAACACCTCGGTGAGCTCGTTCGCGTGCTCGGCGAGATCGGCGTGCGCAGTCTCGTCAGTCAGCCGCCTACCCTCGAGGAACTGTTCCTGAGGCACTACGATATCGACGACGCCACGACGTCTGATACGGCGGAGAGGGTCCGGGTATGAGCACCGCCACGCCTACTCGAATCCGACCTGCCGATCTTCCCTCGGTATCTACCTCGAACTTCACTGGGACGCTGCACTTTTTGCGATTGTTCCTTCGTCGGGACCGAGTTGTTCTTCCGCTGTGGATCCTGATCTTCGCAGCCACGCCCGCTCTGTATATCGTCAGTATCGCCGATATTTACACGACTGAAGACCAACTCGCCGCGTTTGCCGCAACGACCGCGGCCAGCCCGGCGCAGATCGCAATGTTCGGCCCGATCTTCAGTTCCAGCCTGGGGTCCGTCGGTCTGTGGAAGGCGGGCATCTACTACACGTTCATTGCCCTGGCGGTCATTCTCACGTTCGTCCGCCACACCCGTGCCGAGGAGGAAAACGGTAGGGCTGAACTCCTCGACTCCACATCCGTCGGACGGTACGCCAGTCTTACTGCGGCGCTCATTTTCACTGGTGGCGCCTCAGTGATCGCCGGGATGCTCTGCACTGCAACCCTGTTGACGCAAGATGTGCCGGCGTCCGGATCAGTTGCGTTCGGAACCTCCCTGGCCTGCGCCGGCCTGGTTTTTACCGGCGTGGCCGCAGTCGCGGCGCAGCTGAGTGCCGGTGCTCGTGTCGCTCGTGGTATCGCACTATCGGTACTCGGAGCGGCGTTTGCGTTGCGGGCCGTCGGCGATGCCGGTTCGGGCACGCTGTCCTGGTTCTCACCGCTCGGCTGGGCCCTGCAGATCCGTCCGTATGCCGACGAGCGTTGGTGGGTAGTGCTGCCCAGCCTGGCTACGACGCTCGTACTCGTCTGGGTAGCATACGTTCTCGTGCAGCGCCGTGATGTCGGAGCTGGGCTCATCGCCGAGCGGCCCGGCCCCACGATCGCGTCTCCTACGCTCGCCGGAACTGTAGGGCTGGCATGGCGGATGCACCGCGGCACTCTTGCGGCCTGGACGGTGGGGCTCGGATTCTACGGCCTGCTCATCGGCAGCGCCGCCTCGGGAATCGGTGGACAGCTCGGTGACAGTCAGGCGATCCGGGACATCATGACCCGGATGGGTGGATCGGAGTCGCTGGAAGAATCGTTCATCGGCTACGCCTTCACGATGCTCGGGATGGCCGCTGCGGCGTATGCGATCTCCGCGTGTCTTCGTCTGCACTCAGAGGAGAACGCACAGCGCATCGAATCGGTGACCGCCGGTCCGGTCGGCCGTGTCCGCCTGGCGTCGAGCCATATTTTGTTCGCGCTACTCGGACCGGCGGTCGCGGTGGTCGCTGCTGGAGTGACTGCCGGAGTTGCCTACGGCGTTTCCATCGACAACGTGGGAGGGACATTGCCTGGCATCGTCGGTGCGGCGCTGGTGCAGGTTCCCGCAATCTGGATGCTCGCGGGGGTCACTGTCCTCTTGTTTGGATTCGTCCCGCGGTTCACACCGGCGGCCTGGGGAGTGCTGGTCGCGTTCCTCCTGATCTTCATGGTCGGATCGATCGCTCAGTTCCCGCAGGCTGTACTCAATCTCGAGCCGTTCAGCCACGCCCCGAAACTGCCGGGTGAGCAGTTCGAGGCAACGCCGATCGTCTGGCTGCTTCTCATTGCCATCGCGCTGATCACGGTGGGCGTGACTGCGTTTCGTCGGCGCGACTTGCGCTGAGGCGGAAGGTGCGTCAAGCGTCGCCGGAGGGATCTTCGGCGACGCTCGCGCGGCCCGGCTGCACCTGCTCGAGGCCCTGGTGTGGCTCGGCCTTAACCCCATGAGCATCGGCCGTAGCGTGAGCGATTCCTCGTGGTCGCCCCTGTCGTACCCACAGGATGTACATTGCCGCGGCCAACAGCAGCGAGGCTGCCAAAGACACCATCGGTCGTCCGCGTGCCAGATTGACGATCAGCGTGAACGCAACGACTGCGGCGCCGAACAGGTTGACAAGCAACCAGCCTGTTTCGCCTTCTCGGTGGGAGAAGCGCGCCATTGCGATCAGTCCCATCAGGAAGCTGATGAATACGGCCACGGCGTAGTAAAGCACCAATCGTTGATCCTGCGCCCCGCCGGCGATGGTGATCGCGAGGGACAGGATCGCGAATACGACCACTCCGAAGTACGGGGTGTAGTGGCGGTTCGTACGACCGAGCGGGCGCGGAAGAATCCCGAGCTCGCGGCCGGAATCGTCGGTGCGGCGAGCGAGTGCCTTCAACAGTCCGGGTCCGGCCTGAAAGGACGACGAGGCCGCGGAGAGTAGGAGTAGGGCTGTTGCACCCTGGAACAGACCGTAGACGGGTGTGGGTACGGAGGCTTTCGCGACGTCGGCGATGAGTGTGGAGCCGGTGTCCGGGATATGTCTACCGAGATGAACGGTTGCTGCGGTCAAGCCGATGGTGATTCCGCCGACGATTGCGAGAGTGAGCCACAACGTGATCTGGCCGAATCGGCGGCGTCCGTCGTCGTCGAGCTGGCCCAGTTGGGAGATGGCTGAAGACGGGGCTTCCACACCGGTCGCCAAGGCCATCGCGACTGGGAACGCCAGAGCAACCGACAGGGCGGGCGTGTGCGGTGCCTGGGCGACAGTGTCGGCAGCGTTCGTCGGCGTGGTGAATGCGCCGACGATCACCAGCACGGCGAACACGATGAATACAACCGTCAATACAGCGAAGACTGCTCGGCCCAGATTTCCGAACCAGGTGACACACGCTACGAGCAGAATCAGTCCCACCGCGAGTGGAATTCGCCACCCGGACAATTCCGGCACATAGTCGATGATCGCCGATGTTCCGGCAGAGACACTGATGGCGATCGTCAGAACGAAATCGACGATCAGCGCCCCGATGGGTAAGAACGCCCATCCTTCGCCGAATGCATCACCCGCTGCCGCGGCCGCGTCTCCCCCCATCGGGTATCGCGCGACCAATCTTTGATAGTTGACGATGATGAGGCAGATGATCGCGACTACCAGCGTCATCGTGGCCATGAGCAGTCCGAGGTCGCCGCCGAGCTCTCGCAAGGCCGCTTCGATCGCGTATGCCACCGACGACACCGGGTCAGCCATGACGGTGAACGCAAACGCGAACAACAAGACCGAATGCGAGGCCGAGAAACGGCGAAACCTCCCGCTGCCTGGTCCACCACGACTGCCTGATACACCTCGACCGGAGTGCGCGATGCCAGACTTCTGTGCCGAAGAAACCTGCATTGGCACCGTCCTTCCAGAACCGCGACTACTTCGAGCGGCGTTTCCGGGGTTGATTCGTTTCCCAAAACACCTGAATCATTCCTACCGAAGAATCGCGCAACTGGCCGCTCGGGTGCGCGGCCGCCCTGCGTCCTCACGACCGGTAAGCACGGCGACCGCGCCGTGGATCTGCCACGCCGCCGGATTGCTAACGGGCGCGTATCGTTCCCTCGGGCGGCCAGCGGGTAGGTAGCAGGCACGTTGAGCAGACGTCAGTACACAAGCGAGGGGAACCTAGGAGAGCCATGCCCGAACCGATCGAGCCCATGAACCCGATCGTCCAGCCGCCGAGCAGTCGACCCCGGAGAAGCCTGCGGTGGGCTGCAACCATCGGGATAGCCATAGGCGCCATCGCGTTTGTAGGGGCGTTCGTCGACTTGGCCTGGTGGTGGGGTGCCGCAATCGCCTTTGCGGTGGTTGTGCTCGGTGACAAGTTCCTTCCGAAGGCATTCACCACTCGAAACTGACGTGCCGAACAACACGTGCCCGGGATCGAGAAGATCCCGGGCACGGAGGAGCTTAGGAGCGACGATAGAACTGTGGCGAGGCAACCACGAACGGCTCCTTCCTGCCACGAATATCGACGGCGAGCGCGGTGCCGGGTTCGCGGTGAGCGACGTCCACGAATGCGAGCGCGATCGGATGTCCGAGGGTCGGTGACAGCGCCCCGGAGGTGATTGTGCCGACCTCCCCGCCGTCGGCGTCGTGGACGGTGTAGCCGGCACGGGCGGCCCGGCGACCGCCGCCTTGGAGTCCGACCAGTACTCGCTTCGGGTCCTGCTCCGACAGTTGCGCCAACGCGTCGCGTCCGACGAAGTCCTTGTTCAATCGGACCACCCTGCCGAGCCCCGCCTCGTACGGATTCGTATCCAGGTTCAGCTCGTGGCCGTACAGCGCCATTCCGGCCTCGAGTCGAAGGGTGTCCCGGCAGGCGAGACCTGCGGGAACACCACCACGTTCGGTTGTAGCGGCGAGGAGTGCGCGCCACAACTGCACAGACTGTGCGTTCGGTACGTAGAGCTCGAATCCGTCTTCGCCGGTGTATCCGGTGCGGGCGAGCAGGACGTCGATGCCGGCGACGGCTGCGCGAGTGACCGCGTAGTACTTGAGCTCTGCCACCGCCTCCGCCTGCTCGTCGGAAACGAGAGACTGCACGATCTCCTGGGCGGCCGGTCCCTGGACGGCGATCAGCGCGGTCTCGCCGGATTGGTTCTCGACTGTCGCCGAGAAGTTTTCGGCACGGGCGGCCAGCTCGCGGTACACCGTCGACGCGTTGGCCGCGTTGGCTACCACCAGGAATTGCTCGTTGGCGAGTCGGTAGACGACGAGATCGTCGATCACGCCCCCGTCCGCATTGCAGAGAAGGGAGTACTTGGCTCGACCGACCCCGATCTTTGAAAGTTCACCGGCGAGTGCGTAATCAAGAAGGGCGCCGGATTCCGTTCCGGTGACGGCGATCTCCCCCATGTGTGAGAGGTCGAACAGGCCGGCCTTGGTGCGGACGGCGTGATGTTCGGCCAGCTCGCTCGAGTACTTCAACGGCATCTGCCAACCGGCGAAGTCGGTGAAGTGGGCGCCGAGCGTGCGGTGCTCGACGAGAAGCGGGGTCTCGGGGGTCTCGGTAAGAGTCATGTCAGGGCCTCCTCAGGGGGTCGGCTGTCGCCGAAGAATCGGGGCACACCTCCCCGCTCTGTCCTGAAACCTGAGAGATTGGGCTACCGCGGTCGCGGCATGCTCTTCACCTTCGGTAAGTACCGGTCTGGCCGATCCTGTTCTCCAGAGTTGCCTCTTCGCTGCGGTGCTGGGCCTGAGAGATTCCCGGGGAGGAAGTTGCTCCTACGGCACCTCCTTTGTGGGAGGTTCTCCCGCTGCGCATCAACGGCGTCTTCAATTGTGACTTGCCAAACAGTACACCGCCTGCGTGTTTCGTCAGTGCTTGACCTCGAGCACGGAGAGGTCATCATCCGCTGATGGCGGCTCGCTGCTCGCTGCCGGTGTCTGGTTGGCTGCAGGCTGCCTCCGAAGGAACGCGGGGCCCCACCAGTTGGCCTCGCCCATGAGCTTGACCAGGGCCGGCACGAGCAGCATTCGGACCAGGGTGGCGTCGAGCGCGAGCGCGATGATCATTCCTAATCCGATGAACCGCATGGGCGTCAGTTCCGAGAGCGTGAAGGCACCGGTTACGAGGATCAGCAGTGTTGCTGCGGCGGTGACAACGCGGCCGGTTCGAGTGGCCCCGACCAGGATGGCTTCTTCGGTTGTCGCTCCGGCCGCTCTGGCCTCGACCATTCGCGAGATGAGGAATACCTCGTAGTCGGTGGACAGCCCGAACACCACGGCGATCACCAAGACCACCATCCCGGCAGGCAGTGGCCCCTGGCTGACCTGAAGGACACCGGCGAGATAGCCGTCGTAGAAGATGAGCGTGAGAATCCCGAAGGTCGCGGCCAGGCTCACGAACGCCACCGCGACCGCCTTGATCGGCAGAACGATCGAGCCGAACGCCAAAAGCATGAGGATCAAAGTGGCGGCCGCCATGATCGCGAGCATCACAGGTAGCCAGGCAATGATGGCATCGACGCCATCCACGGTGATCGCTGTCGGTCCACCGATCGACACGCTGATCCCCTCGGGGGCGTCGAGGCCGCGGATCTGCTCGACAGCCTTGATCGCGGTTTGTGAGCGGTCGGGGACCGAGAGGCGTGCCTGCATGACCGTCACGTCGTCCTTGCTGCCCACGACGACGACACCTGTGACGCCGTCGACATCCGCCACAGCGCGACTCAGCTCGCCCAGTGCGGCCGGCGAGGGGGGACCGCCGTCGGTGCTGCGAGTGTGGATGAGGACACCGCCATTGGCGGCAGGTAGTTCCGCGGCGATGCTTTCCGCGCCGAGTCGAGCGGAGCTGTCCGAGGGAAGCGCGGTGTGATCGACGTCGCCGAGCTTGATACCGAGGGTCGGCGACGCAACCACCAGGAATATTGCGACGATCCCGAACGCGACAGCTCCCGGGCGCCGGAGCACTGCGGTGGTGACCCGTCCCCAGAACCGTCCTGCCCTGGCCTCACCCCGCTCGAATGCGTCTCTTCGCCAACTCCATTTGCCGATACGGTGGCCGAGCAGGGCGAGTGCGGCAGGCAGCACCGTCAGCGATGCGATCGCCGCGACGGCGACCGCCGACATTGCTCCGAAGCCCAGAGATTTCAGTGCAGCCTGTGGAAACACCAGAGTTCCGGCGAACGCACACATCAGCAGCAGCGCGGAGAAACCAATCGTGCGCCCGGCCGTGGACAACGTGCGGTTCAGTGCAGACCCGACATCGACGCCCTCGCGCGCCAGTTCCTCGCGGAAACGGCTGACGATGAACAGCCCGTAGTCGATCGCCAGCCCGAGACCGAGCAGGGATGCGACGTTGACCGCGAAGATATTGACCTCGACGAACTCGGAGATCAGCCGCAACGAAGCCAGGGCGCCGAGAATGGACAGAAATCCGACCGCCACTGGCAGGGAAGCAGCCACGAGCCCGCCGAAGACCACGACCAGGACCGCCAAGGTGACCGGCAGTGACAACATCTCCGCGACTATCAGATCATGTTCGGACTGCTCATTGATTTCCATAGCGAGAGCAGAGAAGCCCGTGATCTCGGTGTCGATTCCAGGCACGGTGAGGTGCGGGGCGATGCCCTCGAACGCGGCGAGGCGTTCGTTCTCGTCGCCGGCAGCGAATACCAGTGCCACGGCCTTGGTGCCGTCCTCAGAGCGTAGAAACGCTGCGCCGCCCGGGGTGTTCCAATAGGTGACGACGGGGCGATCCAACAGGGTGGGATCGATTCCCTCGATGCTGCGGTGGACCTCGTCGCCGAGGTCGCCGATCGCGCGACCGTCCGGAACTGTATATACGGCAACTACATCCGGGCTCTGCCGACCGAACTGCTGCTCCACGAGTTGCTCGACGCGAACGGACTCACTGGCGGGGTCGGAGTAGCCGCCCGTACTCAGATTGTTCATCACCGACGATCCCCATGCGCCTGCGATCAGCACTACCGCGATAGTGCTCAGCAGCACCGTCCACGGGCGCGCCACGATCATCGAAGCCCAACGGTTCACGAATGCACGCTTTCGGTCATGGCCGGTTGCTCGAGCGCGGCGGCCAACTCGGGGTACAGGGGTGTGAACACGCCCAGACCGCCGGCGCGGGCAAAGTCTGGATCACCGCGGCGATCGCACAGTTCTCGAAGGCGTGCGCGTCCGTAGTAGGCGCCGTCCGAGGAGGGCGAATCGACAGGAGTGAACGCTGCCGACACCGCGCGATCGAGATTGCGCTCGAACAGGGTGTGGCAGGCGCGCAGTCCGGTGAGCATCACCTCTTGAAACCGGTCCTGCGGCGCGATCGGGAACTCTTCGATGTCGAGGACAGCACCGGTGTCGATACCGTGGTCGACCTTGTGGAGGGTTGCCGCGTAGTGGGTTTCACCATTGAGGATCGCAAACGTGATCGCGATTTCCGGTAGGCCCCGGTATGCGGGCAGCGGCCCGTTGTGAATGTTGTAGATCCGCAGGCCGAGGTCGAGAAGTGGGGCACGCAGGATCGTCGGGTTGTTGATCGACCACACCACGCCGTCGGTGCACGTTGCCTCGATCATCGCAGCCACAGAGTTGACATCGTCGACTTCGACGATGGGAAACCCGTCCGGACATGTTTCTTCCGGACGGACGCAGACGAGATCGACACAGTGGCCCGAGTTCGCGGCGGAGCGGACGGCGCGCCAGAGCAGAGAACCTCCGCCGATGAAGATCATGCCCGGACCCCATTCTCGCGCGCGGACATCGCGGCGGCATGCACCTCGATCAGAGTCATGTTGGTGACAAGACCCTCGAGTTGCTTGACGAACAGTGCCTCGCCGGCGGGACCGACGATGGTGGACGAGATCCGGGAGAGCATTTCGAGAGATGCGAGCGAGTCGCCGCCGAGTACGAAAAAGTCCGATTCCGGCGTCAGCTCGTCGGGGGTGGTCTCGAGGATCGCCGCCCAGATTGCGGCGATCTGGGCGAGTTCGTCTCCCTCGCCGCCGGTCGGCTGTGCCGACGGTGGTTCGCTGGACTCCCCTTGGCCTGCGTTCGGGATGCTCGACAGACGTGCCAGGTCCAGTTTGCCGTTGGCGTTGAGGGGAAGAGCGTCCACGGCCTGGATCGTGGCCGGGATCATGTAGGGAGGCAGCTGCTTTGCCAGCTGCTCGCGCACGGCGACTGTGTCGATGTCGGCGTCTGTATGTGCGACGACGTAGGCGACGAGCGCGTTGCCGCCGGCCTCGGTCCGGCGGCCGAGGACTGCGGCCCGGTCTATTCCGGGCACCCGTTCGAGGGCGGCCTGCACTTCTCCGGGTTCGACTCTGTTGCCGCGGATCTTGACCTGGTTGTCGATACGACCGACGAAATCGAGAGTTTCGCCGGGCAGTACCCGTCCGAGGTCGCCGGTGCGGTAGACCCGTTCTCCACCGGGCAAGGTGATGAACCGCTCGGCGGTCAGGTCGGGGCGACCGAGGTACTCGCGCCCCACCTGCGGGCCGCCGAAGTACAGTTCGCCGATCTCCCCGGGAGCGACGGGTTGCCGGTGCTCATCGAGCACGAAGACAGGGGTGTTGGCAAAGGGCGGGCCGATGGGAACCGACGGTGCGTCCGGATCCGGGTCGCTGCCTAGCACGTGGGTGGTGCAGGCGATGGACATCTCGGCCGGTCCGTAGCTGTTGACCAGGTGGGTGTCGGGGCCGAAGAATTTGCGTGCTCGCGCGGCGAGTCCGGGCAGGAGGCGTTCACCTCCGATGATCACCGTGCGTGGGCTGGGCGGGGAGATGCCCAGCCGGAGGATGGTCTCGAGCAGGCTCGGGGTGAACAGGAAGGTGTTGGCACCCGACTCGCAAAGCATCTCCTCGAGCGACAGATGCGAAATATCCTGGGGAACAAGGGTGAGCGATCCTCCAGTCAGCAAGGAACTGAAGAACGCGCAACAGGCCAGGTCCGCCGCAGGGGTGTGGTGGTGGGCATACCGGGTCTCCGGGCCGAGGTGCCAGCACTCGACGGCGGTATCGACGAAGTTGACCAGGCCGCGGTGCGGAATGAGGACGCCCTTGGGGCGGCCGGTCGACCCGGAGGTGTAGGTGAGATAGGCGATATCGTCGGGATTGATGGTCGCCGTGATCGGTGCTTCTGTGTGGGTCGGGAGGTCGTCGAGGTCCAGAACGGGGATCTCGGTGTCGATCAGATGCTGGTGTTCACGCCCGGCCAGCAGAATCTCGGCACCGGAGTCGGCCAGGATCGCGGCGAGACGGTCGCTGGGGTGCTTCGGGTCCAGTGCCAGAAACGCCGCACCGGCGCGCATGATGCCGAGCTGTCCGGCCACCGCCGCCGGGGTGCGTCCGGAAAGGATAGCGACGACCCCACCGGTGCCGACACCGCGATCAGCGAGGACGGCCGCGATCGCGTCGGCCCAGTCGTCGAGCTGGCGGTAGGTGTATTCGCCGGCGGGCCCGCTGACCGCCACCGCAGTCGGTGCGGCAGAAACATGGCTGCGGAACCGGCTGTCTGCGGTATCCGGCGTCGGCGCGGTGACGACTGTCGGCAGCGCCGGTTCGACTACGGTGACCGGTGCGGCGGACTCTGTCTCCGGTGTGGAGAGTGCTTCGGAGAGGCGGTCGAGGAGCGCGTCGAGGCGCTCACTGACGCCGTCGCCTGCGCGGCAGGAGACGCTGATCTCGGTGATGCCGCCGGTTTCGGTGACAACGAACGACATCGGGACGAGCCCGGTGTGTACCGGTAGAGAACGCGCACTTGTGGGGGTGAAGCCAGGCGCAGACAGTTCGTCCAAGTCGATCTTCCCGGCGTGGGAGACGATCGCCGAGACCAGGTTTCGGTTCGTGCGGGCACCGAAGCGATGGGCGGTGCTGACAATGGCGCGAGTGACCGGTGCGGGAAGTCGTGCGAGGCCGCCGTTGTCCATCTCGGCGAGTTCGCGCCGGTCTCCGAGGCGCGTGAGGATCTGAGCGTGGACTTGTTGCCACGTGACCCCTGGTTTGACGTCGACGAACAGGGGCAGAGCGAGGTTCGCGGTCGATCGGATCGCCGGATCGTGACGGCGGAGGTCGACCGGCACCATGAATCGTGCCGGGGACTCGAGCTCCTCGGTGAGGTGCGCACAGATCCGGGCGACTGCAGCAGGCGTCGTGGTCGGAATGCTGCGATGGCGCCACAAGAACGGCTTATCGCGGGGAACGGGACCGGTGGACCCGAGCGGTGCCCTGTGGGTCGGCAACAGCTTGGTGGGTGAGCTGTTGGCGCCGATACGTGACACGAGGTCATGATCCGCTGTAGGGTCCGCCGCCCCGACCAACTCATCGCCGCGTAGGGACCGGAAGATATCTCCCACCCACAAACCAAGGCCTTTGGCGTCCATCACGCCGTGGAACGCTCGGACGATGACGCTGGTCTGCGAAGCAGCGCGGGCGAGGACGATCTCGGTGGTGGCGCCGGAGTCGGCGCCCAGGCTGCTCTCGAGGATCGCATCACCGTCGAGGGCGTCGAAGTCGATGGCGTGATCGATGACCCTCACCTGCGGGGTACGGCCGGAGTCGACCCAGTTCCGACCCTCGCGGACCAGCCGCGCGCCCGGACACGCTGCGGAGGCATGACCGACGGCGGTCTCGAGCGCTGCCGCGTCGATCTCACCGGTACCGGTGACGACGAGCTGGATCGCGAATGGGGCGGCGAGGGGCTGCGTTGCGATGTAGAGATGCTCGGTCGCTGAGATGGGGCGCTGAAACGGGACGGACGCGGGCACATCGATCCTTTTCGGAGAGGGCGGGAACAAGTCGGGGTGAACGCGAGGTCAGGGCAGGTCGCGGGTCAGCGTAGCGAGACCGCCTTGCGCGTCGACCCACTCCCTGAATCGACGCATCCCGGTTTCGCGGTCGATGACGGGCTTGTAGCCGAAGTCCCGTTCGGCGGCGCTGGTGTCGAACGTCGCCGAACGGGTCATCAGCGCAAGCACGTACATCGACAGCGGCGGCGAATACCGGCCGGCGACGTACGGGATGGTCCACACGCGGTCGAGAACCCTCACGATCGCGGCGACCACCCGTGGGTTGACGCTCCGGTCGGGGAGGGCGAACCCGAAGTCCTCGCAGACCTCGGCCATGTACCGCCAGATGTTGGTGACTTCGTCGTCGGCAATGAAGTACGCCTTGCCGCCGACGTTCTCGGAGCCCGCGGCCTTGACCGTCGCGTCGACGATGTTCTCGACGTGGCACAGGGAGGCGTATATATCGCGGCCGCCCGACAGGTTCGGCAGTGTTCCGGCGTGGGCACGGGCGAGAAGTCGGACGATTGGGCCGGATCGGTCGCCTGGCCCCCAGATCGCGCGTGGCCGCAAGGCGCAGGTGGTGAATCCGTCTGCGTTCGCCGCAAGGACAGCCTGCTCTGCTGCCGCCTTGGTTGCCGAATAAAGGTTGAGGAATCTCGTCGGGTACGGAGCGGTCTCGTCAAGATTGATCTGGTCGCCGCCGTCGTAGCTCATCAGGGCACTCGGGCTCGAGATGAAAACGAATCGCTTGACGCCATTGGCTTTGGCCGCTGCGAGCAGCACCTGGGTCGCCGTGATGTTCTCCTGCTCGAACTGGGCGCGGGTGCCACGCTCGTCGACGCGGGCGGCGCTGTGGACGACGACATCGATCCCACGGGTGGCGGCTTCGAGAGATGCCGGGTCGGTGAGATCGCCGTACTGAATCCGCATCGCCGACGTGTCGCCGAGGTCGGTGAGGCGGCTGGTCGGGCGAACGAGGATCGACACGTCGTGCTCGCCGTCGTCGACGAGGCGGCGCGCGATGTTGCCGCCCAGGAACCCGGACGCTCCGGTAACGAGGAACTTCACTCGGAGATCTCCTTGCTACTCGGCGCAGTGGTATTCGTCGCAGTGGTAGGCGGCTGTGTAGTCGGAGACTGCGTAGTCCACCAGGTCATGCCGAAGAGCATCGTCAGCGCGGCAGTGGCGCCCCGCGACCGCCGCCCGCCGTCGGCGCGCAGCGCGGCCGGGATCTGGGCCGCATGCACGACGATGCTGAGGAACGCATCGACCCACCAGGCCGTCCGGGCAAGAGGGTGCTCGAGTGGCCGGTTGCGGGCGGCGCGGACGGCACCGTACACCAGATAGATCCACCCGGCGATCGGGATAGCGCGCAACAAGAGCGTTTTCATCGCGGAACCTTTGCGTGTCGATCCAACTCGGTCGCGGCCCAGATGGCGAGCTGTTCACGACCGATCTTGGCATTGTGGCGGATATCGACCGGGAAGCTCGGATGAATGAGAACGGTATCGATTCCGGCCGTCAAGGGGTTCTCGGCGGCGCGTGTCTTCACTGCGGCCAGCACCCTCGCAGGATCGGCGCCGGCGGCCAGTTCGACGCACAGCACCGGCCGCTGGCGGGGGCGCGGGCCAACCCCGACGAGCGCGGTGCGAGCGACACCGTCCACTGTGCTGAATATCTGCTCGACCTGCACTGTGTACAAGACGCCTGCGCTTGTCTCGACGCGCTGGGACTTGCGCCCGCAGAACCAGATTCGGCCATCGCTGTCTATCCGGCCGAGATCTCCGGTGCGATGCCAGATTCGGTCTCCGTCACGGATCTTCCCGGTCAGATTTGCGGCGGGGGGCCAGTAGTAGCGGGTGCTCACGTTGGGCCCGGAAACGACGATCTCCCCCACGCCTTCGTCCAGCGCAGCAGCCTGGCTCCAACGGGGCAGTGGATCGTCGACAGCGGCGATGATGCGCACCTCGACACCGTCGACGGGCGGGCCGATGCAGGTACCGGCCCCGCTCCTCGCCTGATCTGTCAGTCCCTCGAGCAGCTTACGAGACTCGATCGACGACATCGGGATCGCCTCGGTTGCCCCGTAACCGGCGTGGACCGCGGCGGTGGCCGGGAGGACTTCACGCAAGCCGGTGATGACTGCGTCGGGAACCGGGGCGCCGCCGGAGAACACCGCGCGGATCGTCGACATCGTCGACTTGTGGGTGCGGGCGTGCTCGAGTAGCGGGCCGAGTACCGCAGGCGAGGCGAACAACGTGGCCACATCGAACCGGTTGATCGCGTTGACTACGTGCAGCGGATTGGTGGCACCGACCTGGCTGGGAATCAGTGGCGGGAGGACGATTCGGGCACCGAGGAGCAGGTAGAGCATTCCGAACATCGGAAGGGTGACCAGCGCGGACTCATCCTCGGTCACCTCGGTCATCGATTGGGTCTGCGCCAGCATCGCCTCGAGGTTGCCGTGCGTGAGTTCGACCGCTTTCGCCGGTCCGGTCGAGCCGGTCGTGAACGCGATCATCAACAGATCGTCGTCGGTGAAACCCACTTTCCGCGGTGCGCCGCGTTTGGGGGTACGGCCCGCGGAAGCAAGAGTGCGGCCACCCCAAGCCCACCGACGCCCGACCGTGACCGTCGCACGCACGCTGGGGAACGCACGCCGGAACAGGACCCGTACGGCGTGGGCCTGCGGGATGCCGATGAACGCCTGGGGGTCGACGGCCGACAGGCAGCGCAGCATGGGCCGCAATCCCATTCCGGGGTCGATGACGACCGGGACCGCCCCGGCCTTGAACAGCCCGAACAATGTCGCGTACAACTCGGGGCCCGGATTGACGAGCACGATCGTGCGGGTGCCTGCCGTGATGCCGTCAGCGGTGAACTGCTCAGCGAGGGCGTCCGACCAGGCGTCGAGTTCGGCGAAGGTCAGATCTGTGTAGCCGGGCAGAGCGTCGGTCGGGCCATCGGCGTAGGTCACTGCGGCCGCGTCCGGTCGGCGGCTGGCGATGTCCGACAGTCGATCGAGCCAGCGGGTGAAAACTGATGCGGACATCACGCTGCCTGGGTGGGGACCCGGTATATCGTTGCAGCCGCGCTCGGCCCGGCGCCGGCAGCAACGAACAGCACACTTGTTACGCCAGTCAATCCGCTTGCGGCGGCCGCGCTGTGGTACGCGAGTGTCAATGCGGCGGTGTGAGTGTCACCGACGATCGGCTGCTCTCCAGCAGTGAGCGCGCGAACCCCGAGCTTCTTCGCCAGCGCGTCCTGGAAGCCAGGCGTCGGCTGCGAGGAGATCAGCACGGTCGTGGCCGGGTCGGTGTCGGCGCCGTCGAGTGCGGACGAGGCGACCGAGACGGCGGCATCGAGAATTCTGGTGTCGAAGTCGTCGGCGCGAGCGACGGTCATCGCAGAGCGGCCGGTGATGCCCATCGTAGAGATGTCGACGTACCCTTCGATCGTGGGCTCACCGGCTAGGAGATCAACGTGTACCGGGCCGAATCCCTCTGCCCCGTCGGTGTATTCGAGCAACATCGCCGCACCCGCGGTGGAGTACGGGAAGTCTTGTGGCGCAGCGGCACCGGTCATCGACGGATGAGTGTCACCTGACACGATGAGAACACGCTCTGTCGTGGATGTCTCGAGGAGTCCGGACGCCACCTGAACAGCGTTGAGAACTCCGCACGCGCCGTTCATCAGATCGAAGGAGAACGACTTCGGATCCGTCTCGCCGTAGTCGAGGCCGATACCGGCGGCCTTTTGGATCAGCGCGGCGATCGCGGGCTCGACCATATTCGAATCTCGGTAGATTCCGGTGTTGATCAACACACCGACCTGCTCGGGGCTGATCGACGCCGCCTCGAGAGCCGCGCGAGCGGCCCTGGAGGAGTGCTCGATGACGCTCGCGGTGTCCGTGTCGTGACTGACACCGGTCGCTGTGATGATGACGCCCATGTCAGGCCTCCAGAGATGAGATCGTGGCGGACAGATACCCGGTGACGACTCCGGATGCGGCGGGCACCATCAGCACCTTCGACCCGGACGGGATGTTGCCCTGCCGCAAGTGGTCGTGCAGGACGATGAAATGCGAGGTGGATGAGGTGTTTCCGTACTTGTCGATGACGTTGAGCGGCGGCGGCATCGGTGTGGAGAACTCGCGTTCGCCGAGTGCGTTGAGGAACTCCACCGCCGACGATCCGAACTGGTGGTGGATGACGTAGTCGAACTCTTCGTCGGCGAACGTGCGGCCCTGTTCGGCCAGGAAGATGCTCTGACTTCCGGTCCACAGCTTGAACCGGTCTTCGTTGTGCATTCGCCGGTTGTCGGTGTAGAGGGCGACGCCCTGGGTGCGGTCGCTCGGCTTCCCGATACACGCGTCCGAGTACTCCGACGCGGTCATCATCTCGACGTAGTGGATTCGGTCGCGTTCGTCCTCCGACACGTCGAGGATGACGGCACTACCCGAGTCTCCGACCGACAGAGAAGCGAACTGTGGGTCATATCCACCGGCCAGTTCCTTGACCGCCGTCTCCGCGATCGGAGTGATCGCCTCTCCACTGACGACCATTCCGTTGCGGATGATCCCGGAGCGGATCATCTTGTCCAGCAAATACGTACCAGTGAGCATGCCGGCGCAGGCGTTGGATACGTCGAAGTGAATGACCTGACGTGCGCCGAGTTCCTTCGCGATCATCGACGCGAAGGACGGCTCGAAGTAGATCGTCTCCCCGTTCTTGCTTCTGGTGATCGACACCGAGATGATCGCGTCGAGATCCTCTGCCCGATAACGGGAACGGGACAGGCAGTCGCGCGCCGCGTTCATAGCCAGGGTGAACGAGTCCTCACTGGCCTCCGGCGACGTGGATCGCACACGCCTTTCCCGAACACCGGTCACCGCCGCGAAGTCGAAGCTCGGCTTTTGCGCGAGACGACCGATCAACTCGTCGGTCGTTACCACCTGCTCTGGCAGGTAGGCACCGATCGCTTCGAACCGGGAATGCGTCAACACTCACCCCTCTGTACAGACCGCCTCGACCGCTTCCACGCCGGGTCGGTGCAATGTGTTAAGTCCTGCACGGAATCTCGTCATCCGTTTGCGGGAACAAGATCATGGACCGTATCGGCATGCAACCCGCCCGACCTCGAGTCATCTCTGCGGCGAGGAATGTACAGCCGAATACGGGGCAGTTGTTGCCGTTCCCGCGCTGTCAACAAGCATGATGTGCGTAGCTGGTTGGGGGCACAAGGTGTGGCCGACACGCCGGGCGGGCGCAACATCGCTCCGAGCGGCGACCGCTCCGACCTGCTGGTTCGCCCGTGGCCACCCAGAGGAACGGGCAAGTAGCCCTACTGATCGGAGGCGAAACATGGCCTGCGAGACAGACGAATTCGAGGGGTCTCTATGAATCGTGTCACAAAAATCCACTGCCTGCTTGAAAGCGGGACCGCTGGCATGGTGTTGTAGCGGTGGACTCTTATTACCCGTGAGTAACATACGCCTAGGGCGGGCAAGGCGCTGAAATGCAACTCATTCCAGCCGCTTTGGGAGTCTCTGGAATGTCCGCTGAGTTCCCAAAGGCGGCAAGGTGAACGATCAGTGCAGACTGCAGCCGGACAGCGGAACTCCGTTGAGTCGATCGAGTAGGTAGCTCATTGCACTGTCGGGGCCGTATCCGTCGATGTACGCCGGACTCAGGTGGTTCGGAAGGGCCGCGCCGGAGAGGATGGGCGGCAGGGTGTTAGTTCGGAATGTAACGGTCGCGCCTTGGGCGCACCAGTCGTCGGCGAGTTGGCGAGCCTGACCGTAGGGGACGGTGTCGTCGTTGATCGCACTGGTGATCAGGACCGGGCTCGACGGGGCGATGGCCCCGATTCTCTGATGCCGAAGCAAGTCGGCTACCTCGGGGATCTCGCGTATGTGCTCGAGCACCGGGCGTCCGTCGACAGTCAGGACACTGGTCTGTGTGAACGGGTACTTGGTGATGACGTCGGCGATGCACGTGTCGCTGAGGCTCGCGAGAAGTTCCCGGCCCTGCGGAGTGACGAGTTCATCGACATACTTGCCGATATCCGGATTGCGGTCGACGAATCCGTTGACCGCGTAGGCGGTAGCGGCTCCGATGAGATTGATGTCGTCGATCTGCTCGATCACCGCCATGAGATCCGCGGTGGGAGCGCCGGCCCAAGTGCCCTCGAGATTGAGTTCCGGTGCGTAGGACGGCTGCAGCTCCGCCGCCGCGGCAACCGCGCCACCACCCTGTGAGTAGCCCCAGAACACCACCGGTGTCGCAGAGCCGGACCCGGCTAGTGCGTTCGCAGCCCGTGCCGCATCGAGAACCGCGTGCGCCTGCTCGACCCGGTTGGCATACGTATGTATTCCGGGTGTGCCCAGCCCGATGTAATCGGTGACGAACACCCGGGCACCGAGTGAACTCCACGTCGCGGCCGACACCGCCTCCTGGTTGGCAGACAGTGACAACTTCGCGGGATCGGCGTACAGCCCGGTGGAAAACGCGACCGACATGGCGCAGTGGTCACCCTGCCCGGACGTGCCGGGGGCAATTACGACCGTCGGCCTGTCCCCCGTTCCTTGCCAGGGATGCGTTGCCTCGATGTAGGTGCCGCTGACGGCGACCGCGTCTCCGTACTGGTTACGTGAGGTGTACAGCACCCTCTGGCCGGTGATCGGCCAGTCGCCGTTTGCCGCAGGAGGCGTTGTGAAGATCGGCAGAGGCTCGGTCCGGACCACTGTGCCCGGCGTCTGATCGAGCGGCGACGGTGGGACATAGAAGCCGTCCACGGGAGCGGCACCCGCCACGGTTGCGACGGGCCATGTCATCACCGCTACAGCCGCAACGGTCGCCGAGATCATGACTGCCAGATGTCTCGCTACCCAGTTCGGCCGGGTCCGAGCAAGCCGTCGCATCGTCAAGTCCTCCCCCCCCTGATACGCGCTCGGGCCGACACCGAGCGCGTATGCCGACGTTCGTCGGGCGACTTGCCGCACACTAACAGGTATTAGTGATGAGCGTCATGACTCAGCGCCCCGCAGTCACCTTCGGTCTCGGCCGCGACCCGCCGAACACCATGGCCTGGTCCACCAGTTTTCCGTGCCGGAGCATTACCAGATCGCGGAAGTAGTTCATCGGCATCTGCCACGGCCGCTTCGAACCCTGCTTGGGGAAAGAGCCTGCCGAACGCAATACGTAGCCTGCAGCGAAGTCGAGGAGTGGCGCCTCCTCGACGGAGGGGTCTCGTTCGGGGACGCATGTCGTGTATCCGCGCTCGTCCATGTGCGCGAGTAGGCGGCAGACGTACTCACACACCAGATCAGCCTTGAGCGTCCAGGACGCATTGGTGTACCCGACGATGAAGGCGAAGTTGGGCACACCGCTGAGCATCATGCCCTTGTAGGCCATGGTCTCGGTGAGGTCGATGTCGCGGCCGTCGACTGCGAGCGTCATTCCACCGAAGGCAAGGAGATTCAATCCTGTTGCGGTGACGACGATATCGGCGTCCAGTTCCTCACCCGACTTCAATGCGATGCCAGTGTTGGTGAAAGTGTCGATGTGATCGGTCGCGATCGACACGTCCCCGTCCCTGATCGTCCGGAAGAGATCGCCATCGGGTACCAGACACAGCCGTTGATCCCACGGGTTGTACCGGGGGTTGAAGTGGGTGTCGATGTCGTACCCTTCCGGCAGCAAGCCCTTCTGGAGTTGCCGGATGCGGCCTCTCATGAACTTCGGGTACCGCTGGGACAGTTGATAGACCGCAGCCGAAACCGCCGTGTTCTTGAGCCGCGTCAGCGAGTACGCCAGCCGTGCAGGCAGGAAGCGCTGGAGGAGGCCCGCCACCTTGTCTGCGCCAGGCATCGAGATGATGTACGTGGGTGAACGCTGCAGCATGGTCACGTGTGCGGCGTCGGTAGCCATCGCCGGTGCGAGGGTCACTGCGGTGGCACCGCTACCGATGATGACGACGCGTTTGCCGGCGTAGTCCAGGTCGTCCGGCCAGTGCTGAGGATGGACCACTCGACCCTCGAAGCGATCGATTCCAGGGAATTCCGGGGTGTAGCCCTCGTCGTAGCGGTAGTAGCCGCTGCAGGACATCAGGAAGTCGGCGGTGAACCGAACGATCTCACCGGTGTCGCCGCGCTCGGCTTCGACTGTCCACTGTGAGTCCGGTGTGGACCACTCGGCGCGGATCACGTGGTGCCGGAAGCGGATGTTGCGGTCGATACCGTGTTCGGTGGCCGTCTCCTCGAGATAATCGAGGATGGAGGACCCATCGGCTATCGACTGGTCGTTCTTCCACGGCTTGAAGCGATATCCGAGCGTGTACATATCGGAGTCGGAGCGAATTCCGGGGTAGCGGAACAGGTCCCACGTGCCACCCATCGATTCACGGCTCTCCAGAATGGCGAATGTCCGGTCAGGGAAGTTGTCCTGAAGGTGATACGCGGCGCCGATTCCGGACAACCCGGCACCGATGATCAGGACATCGAGATGTTCGACGGGGGTCTTCGCGCCTTGGACGTCGGCCGCGATGTCGGTGTATGCCATGAAGATTCCTTTGACGTTGGAAGGGAGGCTATTTCGGGTCTACGGCGACGTCGTCGAGGGCGACATTGCGCGCGCTGGTGGACCGGCCGAGCTTCGCGACTTCCTCGTCCATCTTGGGAAGGATCCTCGGCACGTGGCGGCCGACGGCGCGATCGCCGATGCGCGAGGTGATCACCGACTTCAGCCACCCGATCGGGCCCACCCATCGTGGTACGTAGACGCGGCGCTTGCGCTGTGCCAATCCGTCGACGAAGGCATCGACGCAGGTCTGAACCGTTGTGGTCTTGCCCAGCGGCCCCGGCAGCACCGAGAGGAACTCGTTGAACGCGGTGAGATCGTCTTTCGTGTCCTGGACCAGCGGTGTGTCGATCCATGACATGTGCGCCGAACCAACGGTGACGCCCTTGTGGGCGACTTCGATGCGCAGGGCGTTGGCGAAGTGCTCGATGCCGGCCTTGCTCGCGTTGTAGGCCGCGAGACCGGGGGCAGGTGTGAACGCGGCCAGGGACGAGACGATCAGGATGTAGCCCTTGCGTTCGATCACGGAGGGCAGCGCAGCGCGGACCGTGTGGAAGACACCGAGGATGTTGACGTCGATGACTCGTTTGAAAGTTGAGGGATCGACCTGCATGACCGAGCCGTAGCTGGCGATACCGGCATTCGCCAGGACCAGGTCGATTCCGCCGAATTTCGCGATGCCCGCCTCGACTGCCTTCTCCATGGCCGCGAGATCACACACGTCGGCGGCGGTGGCCAGGGCGATGTCGTCACCGAGTTCGGCGGCGAGAGCGTTCAGCGGTTCCGCGTCCAGGTCGATGAGAACCAGCTTGACGCCCCTGCGGGCGAGGGCGCGGGCGGTCTCGGCGCCGATCCCCCGCGCCGCGCCTGTGACGAGTGCGACTTTGTTTCTGAGAGTGGGCATGGTCATCTCCTGGGGTACGTGTGATCAGACACCGTTCGGTGTCAGTTTGTATCTGGAACTGTGTGGTGTCAATATTGTGAGGTGAATTGTTGGGCGAGTCCTGTCGGGCAGGAGGCGCCGGGGCGCACCTACCGCGGCGCGGGACCTGGGCAGCGTCGGGAAGAGCGGCGCGCGCGATTGGTCGACGCTGCGGTCGAAGTCTTCGGTACCAGCGGATACCGCAGCGCGACTGTCGAGAAGATCTGCGCCGCAGCCGGGCTGACCAAGCGCTACTTCTACGAGTCGTTCGGCGGCAGGGAGGCTCTACTGTTGGCGGCCTACGCCAACGTTACCGACCGGCTCCGAGAGAGCATCGTTCGTGGTGCCGACGGCGGCGTGGATCTGGATGCCAAGATCCGAGGGGCTCTCGCGGGATTCTTCGAGGCAGTCGCCGACGACCCGCGGATTTCGCGGATCGCCTTCCAGGAGATCCTCGGAGTCGGCCCCGAAGTGGACGACGCATATCGGGCTTGCACGGGCTCCTTCGTCGACGCCGTCCTCGGCGTCATCGGCCCAGAGATCGACCGCAGCGGCGTATCCGATGTGCATCTTCGCAACCTCGCGACGGGCCTGGTGGGCGCCGTGTTGATGATCGCGCAGCAATGGGTGCTAGCTGACGATCCTCAGCCCATCGACTCCGTAATCGCCAGCGCGCACACAATCAACATGGCTGTCCTGCGCGAATTCGTCTGACACCCGTGCCGCGGTTCTACCCTGCAGGATTGCCCTGCCCGTTTCGCCCGATGTGACATCCGTTCAGTCTGAGTGCACCGGTGTGACATCCGGCGTCTTCGGTGGTGGGGGCCTGAATCTGACGTATGCGCGGGCGCCTAGTGGCGCGGCGAACAGCATGATCACAACGCGGATGACCTGCACGGCAGCAACGAACGTGATGTTCGCTCCGCTCGCCGACGACACGGCTAGTACTGCAGACACACCACCTGGAGTGGTGGCCAAGTACCCCTCGAGGAGGCTTATGCCGGTCGCATGTGCGAGCAGTATTCCCAGGCAAGCACAGGCGCCTACAACGCCGAGGATCAGCAGTATGGCAACCGGGAGGACCCGGAAGATTGCCCGCACACTCGCTGGGGTGAAGGCAAGTCCGGCCTGCCACCCGATCACGGCGAAGGCCAGCAGAAGAAGCAGCTCTGGAACCGCGACCGCGTCGACCCATCCCGTGAGTTCGATAGCCCCCGCGATGGTCAGAGGGCCCAGCATTGCAGGAGCGGGTACTTTCAGGGCGCGGGCCGTCCATGTTCCGACGACAATGCATACGACCACCAGCGCGAACCCGATGTACCAGGGTGCGCCGGGCGATCCGGGGGAGTTTCGGGGCAACGGGCTCGCATCGGCGGCATCGAAGAGCAGAGTTGCAGCAAGAGGCATCGTCACGATGATCAAAGCGACCCGTAAGTACTGAATCACCGCGACAGTACGTTCGTCGCCACCGAGCTCCTTGGTCATCGCGACAAGCCCCTGGGCACCGCCGGCGACCATCGACAGCGCACCCGTGAGCGGATCGACGCTGCGGTGCAGACCGAGCAGCGCACCTGCGGCAACGCTGATGACGAGCGTTGCGACACAAACACTCACGGCCGCGATCCAGTTGGATCCCAAAGCCGCCAGAGTGTGTTTGTCGACCATGAATCCCACACTCACGCCGACCACGCCTTGTGCCGTGATCTCCGCTGCACGCGGCACCCGAGCCGGCCCAGTCCGAGTCAGGGCACAGATTGCGGCCACGACCAGGGCGGCGAAGATGGTCGCAGCAGCGAGCCGCAGCGCGCTGAGGGCACTCCACGCGAGGGTTGTCCCCGCGATCAGTGTCATCCATTGCGTCCACTGCGACGGCGGTCCGAGGCTACGACCCCATCTCATGACGGCAAGCTTAGGCTCGTCAACTAGCTGGGCGATGCGTCGATTTCTCGGACGATACGAGTGGCGCAGGGCTTAGTCTGGATCGAGTGGATAGTTCGTGAGTTCGTTCAGTGGGTGCTCGCAAGACGTCATGGTATTCGGATTTATTCGAACATACGGACGGATGGTGAGTGGACGTGAACAGTGCGGCAGCAAGATCAGTTCTGGTGGCCGTGATGACGGCTATGACCGTGTTGCTGACGTCGGTTACGGCGGCGATCCCGGCGTCGGCTGTTCCGGACGGCTTCTCGAAGACCACGCTCCACTTCCAGGTCTCCGTCGGACCGAACCGTGACGAACTCTGCGACGTGATCGCAGACCTGTACAAACCGGACTCTGCGTCCGCGTCGAATCGGGTTCCCGCCGTGCTCACCACCAACGGCTTCGGCGGATCCAAGAACGACCTGACCGGGCTTGCATCTTTCTTCGCCTCTCGCGGATATGCGGTGCTTGCATATTCGGGCCTCGGATTCGGGGGTTCGAGTTGCAAGATTTATCTGGACAATCTCGAATACGACGGTCGGGCGGCGAGTGAGTTGGTGAGCTTCCTCGGCGGTGAGGACGGCATAGCATTCGGAGACCCCCGGCACGAACTCCCGATTCCGGGCCTCGACTACATCGTGCATGATGCGACCGCCCACGATGGTACGGCTCCGGCCCACAATCCACGGGTCGGCATGATCGGCGGATCATATGGTGGGTCAGCGCAATTCGCCGCGGCGGCAGTCGACCCGAGGATCGACACGATCATCCCGATGATCACCTGGAACGACCTCAGCTACTCGCTCGTCCCGAACAGCATAAGCCAGACGTCAGGGGTCAGCACATCGGTGCCAGGCGCGTCGAAGGTGCTGTACGCGATCGGGTTTGCTGCCTCCGGCGCCACGAACCCTGGAATCGTGGGTTATGCGCAGGATCCGGCACGAGCATCCGGCTGCCCCAACTTCGTCGACTTCGTCTGCCCCGCTCTGGATCAGTCCGTGGTACAGGGCTTCCCCGACCCGGAGTACATTGCTGCTCTGCGTCAGTCCTCCGTGGCGTCATACATGGATCGGGTGAGGATTCCGGTTCTGCTGATGCAGGGTCAGAAGGACACGCTTTTCGACCTCAACGAGTCTCGGGCGACCTTTGAGGCACTTAGAGCGCAGGGCAACGACGTGAAGATGATCTGGCAGAGCTGGGGACATTCCGACAACAACCCCGCGGAAGGCGAGTTCAGCTGGGAGAATCCCGACCCGCAGACGCAGTACGAGACCGCCCGGGTCGCAGACTGGTTCGACCACTACCTGAAGGACACCGGGGCCGATACCGGGCCGGTGTTCAGCTACTTCCGCGATTGGGTCGACTACACAGGCAACGCCGCGCCGGCATATGCCAGCTCATCGAATATCGATGTGGGGAAGAATTATTCGCTCTATCTGTCGGGTGATGGTTCGTTGAGCAGCTACCGCGACAGTATTGTTCCCGGTGCGCAAGTGTTGAACACGCCTCCGGATGGACTTCCCACCGAATCGGAAGCGCCTAATCTCCTGCCAGACCTGCAGGTTCCACAGGGCATGATTCCGGATACCCGGGCGCAGTGGACCTCCGAGTCCCTCGTAGATCCGCTCTACGTAGTCGGGGCGCCGACGCTCGGGCTCCGTGTCACGGCGACACCCGCCGTCACCGGCGTCGCGGATGCGGTTGTGGTGTTCGCCAAGTTGTACGACGTTGCCCCCGACGGCACTGAAACACTGATCAACGGTTTGGTTGCTCCGATCCGGATTACGGAACCTGGTGAGCCGATGCGGGTCACGATGCCGGCCATCGTCCATCGTTTCGACGAGGGGCACCAGGTCCGCCTGGTGGTGGCCGGCGGAGATCCGAGTTTTCGCGGGGGACAAGTTGCTCATCAGGTCACGATCACCGCAGGCGATCCCGGCCAGGAGTTGGTGCTGCCGGTCACGACTGGCTGACACGAACGGCTGAGTCGGCAATGCCCTCCGCTCGGGTACGGGCGACGGTTCTGCTGTCGCCGCGGAATTCGGCGACGATCTCGCCGCCGCGGCGCACGGTGACGTCGTAGATTCCGTTGCGTCCGAAACGAGCTCGTTCGGTGGCCTCGGCGACGAGAGTGTCGCCGAGCCGTGTCGAGGTCAGGAACCGGATGTCGGCGCGGGCCGCCACGGCGGGTTCGTCGTATCCGTTGCACGCCATGGCGAACGCGGTGTCGGCGAGCACGAACACGAAACCGCCGTGGGTGATTCCGTGACCGTTCACCATGGTCTCGCCGACGACCATCGATACGACCGCGTGCCCGGGGGATAGGTCGAGGATCGCGATGCCGAGCGCTCGCGACGCGGTGTCGGCCTCGAACATCTCCCGCGCGAGGCGGCACTCGGTCGCGTCGGCGGTCATGATTCTCCTACTGGTTGTAGACGGACTCTTCGTCCTGGACGTACATGGTGACGCCGCCGCTGGCGAAGTTCGGGACGTCTTGTCTCGCCTGCCTCATTTCGTCCGACGAAAGTGCCGACTGCATGGTGGCGGAATCGGGAAAGTGGAGGGCCGCGATCGCGTAGTAGGGAGGCTCACTTCCGTCGAGGGTGCTGCATTTGCCCCAGGTGTAGTCCGACAGCCCCGGCGTCTTCCGTGCCAGCGGAATGTGGACGTCACGGTAGTGGGTATCGAACTTGTCCGGATCTTCGGGACGTCCGTAGCAGACGACGATCTTGACGCTCATGGGTTGTCTCCTTTTGCGACGAGTGTCAGCACATCGTATGTCGCGACTGCCGCTCCGTTCTGGTTGATCACCAACGCATCCCAACGCACTTCGCCGTAGTCGGCACTGCTGCGTGGTGTGATGAGCTTTGCGGTCAGAGTGACGGTGAGGCTGTCGTCGGCCTTGACCGGGGTGAGGAACCGTAGATTGTCGACACCGAAGTTGGCGAGGACCGGACCGGGATTCGGCTCGACGAACAGACCCGCGGCGAGTGAGACCACCAGGTAGCCGTGCGCGACGATGCCCCCGAACAGCGGGTTCGCCGCGGCCGCGTCGGGGTCGGTGTGCGCGTAGAAGGTGTCGCCCGTGAACTCGGCGAAGTGGTCTATGTCGGCGCGGGTGACCCGACGGGGACCGCCGACGATCGTGTCGCCGATCCGCAACTCGGCGAGGTTCTTCCGGAATGGGTGAATCCCGTCGTCGTGGCGCTGAGATCCGGTGACCCAGCGGTTGCCCACTGCGGTCAGGATGTCAGGGGTGGCCTGGACGGCGGTGCGCTGCATGTGGTGCAGGACGCCGCGGATTCCGCCGAGTTCCTCACCGCCACCTGCGCGCCCGGGTCCACCGTGTACCAGGACCGGCAGAGGTGAGCCGTGCCCGGTGGACTCTTTCGCGTCGTCGCGGTTGAGGACCAGTACCCGACCGTGAAATGGGGCGAGTCCCAGGACGATATCGCGGGCGAGGCCAGAATCCCGAGTGACCAGTGAGGCCACCAGACTGCCCTTGCCTCGGGCTGCAAGATCGATCGCCTCGTCGGTGCTGTGGTATCCCAACACCGTGCTGACGGGGCCGAACGCCTCGATCTCGTGGGGTTCGGCGGCATCGTTGTCATCGCAGCGCAGAAGGATGGGTGGCAGGAATGCGCCAGCTGACTTGTCGGCTCCGACAACCTCGAAGTTCTCAGGGTCGCCAACCACGATTCGTGCCGATTTGGTCAAGCCGCGAAGCGCTTTGAGCACCTCATCGCGCTGTTCGATGCTGGCGAGAGCGCCCATCGTGACGCCTTCGGCCCCGGGCGCGCCGACCACGATCCGCGACAGTCGCGCTTCGGCCGCTGTGATGACGTCGTCCATCAGCGCGGACGGGACGATGGCGCGTCGAATGGCGGTGCACTTCTGGCCGGCCTTGACCGTCATCTCGGTAACGAGTTGTCCGACGAACAGATCGAACTCCTCGCTGCCAGGAGCGACGTCCGAGCCGAGAATCGACGCGTTGAGCGAGTCGGCCTCGGCGTTGAAGTGCACGCCTTCACCTGCGACGCCTGGATGCGCGCGCAGGGTCGCGGCAGTGTCGGCCGATCCAGTGAATGCCACGGAATCCTGTCCGCCGAGGTGGTCGAGAAGACCGTGGGCACTGCCCGAGAGCAACTGCAGTGAGCCCTCCGGGAGCAGTCCGGACTCGATGATGCGACGGAACACGAGCTCTGCGAGGTAGGCCGATTGGCTGGCCGGCTTGACGATCGACGGAACGCCGGCGATGAATGCGGGAGCAAGTTTCTCGAGAAAGCCCCACACTGGGAAGTTGAAGGCGTTGATCTGGACGGCGACTCCGCGACGGGAGGTGTAGATGTGCTGGCCGAGGAACGTGCCCTCCTTGCCCAGCGGTTCTGGCGTGCCGTCGAGGTGAACTGTGTCGTTGGGCAGTTCGCGCCGAGCCTTGCTCGAGTAGCTGAGGAGCGTTCCGAAGCCGCCGTCGATGTCGATGCCGGAGTCGCGTTTCGTGGCCCCGGTAGCGGCGGACAGCGCGTAGAACTCGTCCTTTCCTGCCATGAGAGTGAGAGCGAGTGCCTTGAGGGCTGCGGCCCGCTCGTGGAAGGTCAGCTGCGCCAGTGCGGGTCCGCCGACGTCGCGGGCGTAGTCCACCATCGCGCCGAGGTCGAGACCAGTCGCGGAGATGCGCGCCACCTCGGAGCCGTCGATCGCGCTCAGCAGCGGCTTTCCCTCATCGGGTGCGCGGTACCAACGTCCTGCGGCGTAGCTTTCCAGCAGCGTGCTCACGACAACTCCATTTCACCGTACGTTCGGTCGGTAACCAGAATCCCTGCAGCGACTGTTGACTGTCAAGAATGTTGGGCAAGTGCCCAATTCCGCGATGCCCTTGCATACCTACCGAAGATTCGGTTATCAAGAGAGGTGATCACAGTGAAGGAGAAGGCCGTGCCCGAAGTTGTTCTGGTGGACGGACCGCGTGGCCCGGTCGCGATGCTGATCGGGACGCCGTGAACACGCTGAAGATCGCTGATCTCGATGACCGCATGGTGGTTACCCTCGACCGCCCCACTCAGCGGAATGCGATCAACGCGCAGATGATCGGCGAATTACACGAGGTATGTGTGGCGCTCGAGACGACACCGAAGCCGCTGCTGCTTATCGGCGAGGGCGATCACTTCGCTGGCGGCGCCGACATCGCCGAGCTGCGCGAGCGCGGCCGCGACGAGGCCCTCGCCGGAATCAATCGCAACCTTTTCGATCGGATCGCCAGGCTCCCGCTGCCCACCTTGGCGGCAGTCAGTGGATACGCGCTCGGCGGTGGTGCGGAACTCGCCTACGCCTGCGACATTCGTATCGCCACCGAGACCGCGGTCTTCGGCAATCCCGAGCCTGGCCTGGGCATCATGGCTGCGGCTGGAGCCAGCTACCGACTGCCGGAACTGGTGGGTAAATCCGTTGCCAAGCAGGTGCTTCTCGGCGGCCGGAAGCTCGATGCACAGGATGCGCTGCGTTGTGGGCTCGTCATGAGTGTCGTCGCTCCTGGAGAGCACATCGCCGCCGCGCACAAGATCATCGACCACATCACCCGGTCGGCGCCGCTGGCGCAAAGGCTCACCAAGATGATCGTCGATGCTCCGGGCTCGCACCCGTTCGCCGACGACATCGCCCAGGCGGTGCTGTTCGAAAGCCGCGACAAACACGACCGCATGACCGCGTTCCTGGAGAAGAGATGACGAGAACAGTGCCCGAGAACGTGGGTGTTGTCGGTGGTGGTCGCATGGGCGCCGGAATCGCCCAGATATTCGCCACCCTCGGGTCCACAGTCACCGTTGCCGAGACCGGTGACCAGCAGGCTGTACTGACCCGCGTCTCCGATGGACTCGGGCGAGCGCACGAGCGCGGCAAACTCGGTGACGCCGACCCAGCGAACGTGCTGTCTCGGGTCAGCACCGTCGGTGCACCCGACGGTCTGCCCTCCGCCCTCGATCTGGTGGTGGAGGCAGTGCCGGAATCACTCGATCTCAAACTCGGCGTGCTGGCCCTCGTAGAGAAGATTGTCGCCCCGTCGACGGTGATCGCGAGCAACACCAGTTCGATCTCCATCGCTGCCCTCGGTGCTGCGCTCAACGACCCCTCACGCTTGATCGGGATGCACTTCTTCAACCCGGTCCCGGCCTCGACGCTCGTGGAGGTCATTCGTGCCCCCGCGACCGATGGCGGGGTTGTCGACCGCGTCCGCGACTGGGTCTCGCAGCTCGGCAAGATCGACGTGCTGGTCAACGACTCTCCAGGATTCGCCACCAGCCGTCTCGGCGTATGCCTTGGGCTCGAGGCGATACGGATGCTCGAGGAGGGCGTTGCCGATGCCGAATCCATAGATCGTGCAATGGAGCTGGGGTACCGACACCCGATGGGGCCGTTGCGCTCGACGGATCTGGTCGGGCTCGACGTCCGGCTCGCGATCGCCGAACATCTCACGAAGACGCTGGGTGAGCGTTTCGCACCGCCGGCGTTGCTCCGGGAGAAGGTCGAGCGAGGCGAACTCGGCCGCAAGACGGGCCAGGGGTTCTTCGCCTGGTCGTGACCATCTAGCCGTGACCCCGCTATGAAGCGGCCACCCCATCACAATCAGCAGGAGGCGTATTCCCATGGGCACAGGCGGAGTGGTTGGACTTTCCCTCGATGCGGGACTGGCCACCGTCACCTTGGAACGGGCGGACGCATCGAACGCGCTCGACCGTGCGGTCAAGGAACAACTCCTGACCGCTCTGGAAAACGTCGCAGCCGATAACGGCGTGCGAGCCGTACTCCTGGCGGCCGCAGGGAAGAACTTCTGTGTGGGACAAGATCTTGCCGAGCATGTGGCCGGACTCGAGGCCGACGCCGCTCACGCAATGGGCACGGTAGGCGAGCACTACAACCCGCTGCTGAGGGCACTGGCCGGAATTCGCGTGCCGGTAGTCGTGGCGATCAATGGGGCGTGCGTTGGCGCAGGCCTCGGTATCGCTCTTGCGGGCGACATCCGGGTGGCGGGCGAGGGTGTCAAGTTCGCGACGGCCTTTACCGGCATCGCCCTGGCCGGCGATTCCGGGTTGAGCCACTCTTTGGTTCAGGCGCTCGGACCGAGTCGCGCGACCGGGTTGATGATGCTCGGTGACCGGTTCACCGCTGCCGAGGCGCTGGACTGGGGCCTTGTGCACCGCGTAGTTCCAGATTCCGAGCTTCTCGAGACGGCGACGGCGCTGGCGCGACGACTCGCCGAGGGGCCCACCGCGGCATATGCCCAGGTCAAGAAGCTGGTCGCGGCCGAGTCGACGGGGCTGACCGAGGCGCTCGAACGAGAACGCGAGGCCGCGGAACTGCTCGGTCAGTCGAAGGATCACCGCAGCGCCGTCGATGCATTCCTCGCAAAGCGCACGCCGGTATTCGAGGGCCGCTGACTTTGAGGGCCGCTGACTTTCGACAACCACTGAGTCGGTGCGTTCTCGCCCTTGTGTGGGTGCGGGTCTCGATGCATACTCGACACCAACCGATCATTCGGTAATAAAGGTAGGGTATATGACCACGTCACACGCATCAGACGGGCTGCAAGAGCTCTTCGAAGACACGATCGCCGCCGACCAGCGGATCGAGCCGAGAGACTGGATGCCAGACGGCTATCGGAAGACGCTGATCCGGCAGATCGCGCAGCACGCACATTCGGAGATCATCGGCATGCAGCCCGAGGGCAACTGGCTCACCCGGGCGCCTTCGCTGCGCCGCAAGGCGATCCTCATGGCGAAGGTCCAGGACGAGGCAGGCCACGGTCTGTACCTGTATTCAGCAGCCGAGACGCTCGGAGCCGATCGTGCCGACCTCACCGAGAAACTGATCGACGGCAAGCAGAAGTACTCCTCGATCTTCAACTACCCGACGCTGACCTACGCCGACGTGGGCGTCATCGGCTGGCTCGTTGATGGCGCTGCGATCTGCAATCAAGTCCCGTTGTGCCGCAGCTCTTTCGGTCCGTACGCGCGAGCGATGATTCGGGTGTGCAAGGAAGAATCCTTCCATCAACGCCAGGGTTTCGAGTTGCTGATGACGATGATGCGCGGCACCGATGCCCAGCGCGAGATGGTCCAGGAGTCGGTGAACCGCTGGTGGTGGCCGGCGTTGATGATGTTCGGGCCGCCGGACGACCAGTCGCCCAACTCCGCGCAGTCGATGAAGTGGCGCATCAAGCGGCACACCAACGACGAACTTCGACAGCGCTTCGTCGACATGTCCGTGCCGCAGGCCGAGGTGCTGGGCGTGACCTTTCCCGATCCGGATCTGTCGTGGAACCCCGAGCGCGGCTCGTACGACTTCGGTGAGCCTGACTGGAGCGAGTTCATGCAGGTCATCAAGGGTAATGGCGCATCGAGCGTGGAGCGCATCGCCAACCGGCGTGCGGCCCACGAGAACGGAGCCTGGGTGCGCGAGGCCGCGACCGCCTTCGCGCGTCGAGAAACGCGTTCAGCAAGCACGGAGGAGAACACACGATGAGCACGGACAACGCCGCGGTGCGCGCCGACTGGCCTCTCTACGAGGTGTTCCTACGGGGTAAGCGCGGACTCAACCACGTGCACGTCGGATCGCTGCACGCGGCAGACGACGAAATGGCCGTGCGCCATGCCCGCGACGTCTACACGCGGCGCAACGAAGGCGTGAGTATCTGGGTGGTGCGCTCGAGCTCGATAGTCGCGTCCAGTCCGTCGGAGAAGGATCCCTACTTCGCTCCGAGCGGTGACAAGGTTTACCGCCACCCGACCTTCTACGAGATCCCCGACACGGTTCCCCACATGTGATCCGGCCCCAACTAAGTACGGGCCGAAGAGAATTGACGAGGAAACACTGATGATCGACCACGACAACGCCTACGAGAGTCTCGTCGACGAGGACAGCCACGACCAGTGGGCGTTCGGCACGAGCTTCGACGATCCGTTGGCCGGTGTCGACACCACGGTGCCCGACGACGTCGACCTCGCTGCTCTGGCCACTTACTGTCTGATGCTCGGAGACGACGCGCTCATCTCCTCACAGCGTCTGGCGCAATGGTGTGCACGCGCACCGGAACTCGAGGAGGAGGTAGCCCTGGCGAATACGGGGCTCGATCTGCTCGGCCAGGCGCGACTGCTGCTCGCTCGTGCGGCTGCCGCGGACGCCACCGTTGTGCCTCACATCTCGGAGACCTCACCGATCCCTGACGAGGACGCGCTCGCGTTCTTCCGCGACGAGAACAAGTTTCGCAACACCAGGCTTGCCGAACTGGACAACGGTGACTTCGCGCAGACCATCGTCCGGCTTCTGCTGTTCTCGACATGGCGGCTGGCACTGTTCGACCGACTCCGCTCCTCGCGAGATCCGGTCCTCGCGGCCGTAGCGGTGAAGGGCGCCAAGGAACTGACATACCACCGCGACTACGCGGCCAGGTGGGCGGTAACCCTCGGTTGCGGGACTGCGGAGTCGAAGACGCGCATGGTAGGCGCGCTCTCGCGCGTGTGGCCATACGTCGAGGAACTGTTCGTCCCGTCCGCCGAGGAACTAGCCCTCGCCGATGTGGGTGTCGGGGTCGATCCACGGGAGCTGCGCGCGGAATTCGATTCCGTACTCGAACAAGTGTTGCGGGCCGCCGAACTCACCGCGCCCACCGACCGGACGGCAGGCACCATCGGAGGCAAGGCGGGTCGGCAGGGCCTGCACACCGAGGCGCTCGGATTGCTACTCGCCGAGATGCAGTGTGTGGCAAGGGCGCATCCGGAAGGAGTGTGGTGACATGGCGGCTGTTGTGGGCCGACACGAAGAGTCGAATGTGTACCGACTCGGGGAGTCGAGTATGCGCCGACTTGCAGCGTCGGTGCGGGATCCGGAGATGCCGATGCTCACCCTTGCTGATCTGGGTGTGCTGCGCGGCGTCGAGGAACGTGCCGACGGATCTGTGGTCGTGACCATCACCCCCACGTACTCGGGGTGCCCGGCAATCGCCACCATGCGCGACGACATCGAGCGCACGTTGAAGGAGGCCGGATGCCCCGACGTCGAAGTCAAGACCGCGCTCACGCCACCGTGGAGTACTGACTGGATCAGCGAGGAGGGTCGGCGCAAGCTCCGCGAGAACGGTTACTCGACGCCCGGTCCCGCACCCCGCCGCGTCTCAGGTCCGGTACCTCTCACACTGGTCACCAAGCCCCGTGAGGTTCAGTGCCCGGTGTGCCATTCGGACAACACCCGCCTCGACTCCGAGTTCGGGGCGACTCTGTGCAAGGCGCTCTACCGGTGCCTGGACTGCCTCGAGCCCTTCGACCACGTGAAGGAAATCTGATCATGACCACAGCGGTTTCCTCGAAGTCTGGTGCTGCATCACGTAGCCGAGCGTTTCATACCTTGACCGTGGCCGCCGTCGAGTCTCTGTGTGATGACGCGGTTGCTGTCACGTTCGACGTTCCCGCCGAGCTCGACGAGGTGTTCGCCTTCCGCCCCGGGCAGTCGCTCACGCTCCGTCGGACGGTCGACGGTGTCGAGCACCGGCGCTCCTACTCCATCTGCGCTGCCGCTGGATCCGCGCCTCGCGTCGGCGTGCGCGAGGTGAGTGGCGGACTGTTCTCCACCTGGCTGGTGAACCAGGTTCGGCGCGGCGACACGATCGACGTGCAGGGCCCGTCGGGAACGTTCGTGGCGGACCCGGTGGCGGGCGGCCGCCACGTGCTCGTAGCGGCAGGCTCGGGGATCACTCCGGTTCTGTCCATCGCAGCTTCAGTGCTCGACAACCCCGAATCCGAAGTCATTCTGCTGTATGGCAACCGGCGCACGAGCTCAGTGATGTTCGCCGAGGAGATCTCCGATCTCAAGGACAAGTATGGGTCGCGCTTCGACGTCATCCACGTCCTGTCCCGCGAACCCCGGGAGGTCGAGCTGTTCACCGGCCGTCTCGATGCCCGCCGACTTCGTGAGATCTTCCGCTTGGTTGTGCCGATCGGCGACATCGACCACTTCTGGCTCTGCGGCCCTTACGGAATGGTCACCGATGCGGAGTCGGTCCTCGCTGAGCTGGGCATCGACAACAGCCGTGTGCACCACGAACTCTTCTATGTCGAAGATGTTCCGCCGCCAATGGAGACCCATCGCGAGCCGGGTGTTGCCGGGCCGAGCAGCGAGGTCACCCTGATCCTTGACGGCCGCTCGACCACCGCCACGTTCCCGCGGGATGTGACGATCCTCGACACGTCCGAGGAGCACCGCTCCGACGTGCCCTTCGCGTGCAAGGGCGGTGTGTGCGGGACGTGTCGCGCCAAAATCACCAGCGGCGAAGTGCACATGCGCCGCAACTACGCGCTCGAGGACTACGAGGTCTCTACCGGGTTCGTCTTGACGTGCCAGAGCTATCCGGTCAGCGACACGGTGACTGTCGATTTCGACGCCTGACCATTGTGCGACCCCGCTCTTCACTGACGAGCCAACAGCGGAACCCTTCAAATCAGTTGTGGCCTGCTGAGATTGTGAGACACTGGTCACCGAGTTCCACTGGACCAGCAAGCAAAGGAAGGCGGTCGGGCGCGATGCGTGCACTGAATATGTGCATTACACCTACATGGTTGATGTCGACGCACGCCGCGAGCGGAAGTCATCAGTCACCAGGTTTTTCCGCCTGTGTGACCATGCCCGAAATCCGCTGACGCTCCTACCGGGGGCGTGACCTCTCCGCCTCCGCTCGTAAATCACCGATCGGCCTGCATCGCCGCTCATGATGGGTGCGGTTCGGAAACGTCGCAACCTCGAATCCTCTCTCCCCCGCGAATCCGACCCCGAGATGAGACTCTTGCCATGTCCCACCGCCACGCCACCGCTATCACTGCCCGCACCTGGATGAATTATCAGGTACGGGTGCTTAATTCGACGTTCGAAGACTTCGGTGTCGTACCGGCCGCTCGTGCGATAGTGCTCCTCACGGAGGAACTCGCCGTCACGGTCGACGAGTGCACACCGCGCTTCGTAGTGCGATCTCAACACCTAGCAGTACCGCTTCCTCGAATCGTTCGGCTCGTCGACTACGTTCACACCCCGGTCCGCCCGGTCGTCGACGCCGACACCCGGGCGTGCTTCGCCAAAGTGCTGCGGCGTGACCGGTACCGGTGCGCGTATTGCGGACGTGCAGGCGCGCAAACGGTCGACCACGTGTACCCGAAGAGCCGTGGTGGTGGTGACACCTACGGCAACCTTGTTGCGGCCTGTGCGCCCTGCAACCAGCGTAAAGCCGACCGCACGCCGGAAGAATCCGGCATGCGGATGCTCTGGGTTCCCAGTGCGCCAACCGAAGAGGCCAAGCAGCAGAAAAAGATCTGGCGGGAACTGACACCGATCCACTGATCTGACAAACGACTCGAAAGGAGGCATCCCCCGATGACTGCAATGACGGACTTGACTGACCTGCTGTCGGCCTCTGCAGACATTCAGTGGAAATACGCGGCTTGTCGCGGCGACGCACACCCGGACCGTTGGTTTCCGGACCCGAGTGAGTCCCTCGACTACGCGGCACGCACGTGCGCACACTGCTTGATCAAGGACGCGTGCGCCGAATATGCTTCTGCCACTGGGCAGTCTGGTGTGTGGGGCGGTGTCGAGTATCGCCGCGGCAGAGTTGTCCGCCTCACGTCCGGGGCTCCCTCTTGAATCGATATCAGTTCATTCACCGGTCGAATCCGGCTGCATGAGTGCTGAATTCGCCGCCAAGCTGCATCTGTTGGGTTGCCTGTTTCAGCTCGGAGGGCACGTCCCCGAGGAAGAAGAACGGCCCGGGAGTAGCGATCGAAAGCAGCTGGGGGAAGTGATCTGCCGCGGTGCTTTGCAGATGGAAACCCATTGCCGCGGCGTCGGTGAACTCGTCGCGTACGTACACGGCGTTGTCCTCTTCGGACACGTAGATGTGGACAGCCTCGGCCCCTGGCTCGTTCTGCTCCATTGCGGTGGTCACTTTCTTGTATATCGATGTGAGTTCCGCGAGCTTCCCCGGGTGTGCCGTCCACTTGTAGAACACGGTGATGTGGTTGCCGGCCATATCGTTGCTCCTCGTGTCTGGGGCTTTCCGAAGGAGAAGCCACCCTTCGGAGTAGCCGTTCGGGTACCTAGTTCCAAGGTAATCGATCAGGATCTCCGAGTCCTCGTATCACTGACAACCCGAGGCGGTGGTCTCAAGGCGGGTGCGGACCGTCTTCGAACGAGACATGAGTGAGTACCGTTCGAGCTCCTGGCAAATTGCTGGTGACCGAATGCCGCGATGCCGGTACCGATTTTCGTCGAGCAGAGTCTGGACAAAGCCCTGTGGTGTACGGCAGACTCCGCAACCACCAGAGAGCAAGCCGCGCGATGTGTTTCATCACCGCCCAGGAGCTCTGACTGGATTGATGTCTTTTCGTAGGAGTCGAATGTGATTGAGTGCAGGTATTTTGGCGGCACTGTCACGGTCCGAAGGGCAGCCTCGGATCTCTTTCTCGGGTTGGCGATCACTATCGCAATGGTGCTGGGTCTGGCCGGAGTCACACCGGCGACCGCGGCGGCGGATGCGGTCATTGCGACGATCCCGGTCGAGAAAAACCCCCGGGCGCTGGCGATCACCCCGGACGGATCCCGTGCCTACGTCGCCAACCAAGACGGTGGCAAGACGGTGTCGGTGGTCGATACCGTCAACAACACCGTGATCGGGACGATTTCGGTGGGGAAGAGCCCGCGAGGTGTGGCGATAAGCCCTGACGGGTCTCGCGTCTACGTCGCCAACTTCAACAGCAGTTCGGTGTCGGTAATCGACAGCGCCACAGGCGGGATCGTCACGACGATCGGGCTAGGGAGGAAACCCCTGGGATTGGCGGTCACCCCGGATGGGTCCACCGTGTACGTCGCCAACAACAGCGGGAACGGGGTATCGGTTATCGACGCCGCCACCAACACCGTGAGTGAGAAAGTTGTCACGGCGAAAACTCCTCGGGGGATAGCGATCACGCCGGACGGGTCGCGTGCCTACGTCACGAACGGCAACAACAAGTCCGTGTCGGTAATCGATACTTCCACCAACACAGTTGTCTCGAAGGTCGAGGTGGGGAAGAGCCCGCGGGGTGTGGCGATCATGCCGGACGGATCCAACGTCTACGTCACCAACACCAATGCAAACACGGTGTCGGTGATCGAGAACACCGACACCAACAAGGTCGTCGCGACCATCCCAGTCGGCAAGAGTCCGTACTCGGTGGCGATCACCCCCGGCGGGACTCGTGCTCTGGTCGCCAACTCCACAGATCGTTCGCTATCGGTGATCGACACCGAAAGCAACGCCGTCACATCGACATTCCCGCTAGGAAACATCAACCCGAAAGCGGTAGAGATCTCTCCGGACGGACGCCACGCCTACGTCACCAACTTCACCAACAATACGGTGCTGGTGCTCGTGTTGGATCCAGAACCAGGTCTACCAGGCCTGCCGGGTCTTCCGGGCCTGCCGGGTCTACCCGGTGGCGACTGCACGGGATCGCTGTGCTTGGGAGCCGGCACTGGTAGCGCCGGTAACTGATACTCGCACAACAAAAGAGAGCCGAGTGACGCCGCCACTGGAAGTGGCGGCGTCACTCTGAGATACGGATGCTCTACCAATCAGCTGAGGTTTCCGAGTAGCCCCTCGAGGGCCCGGCTGAGGGCATCGCCCAGGATGTCCGCGATGGAGCCGGTGGAGCTGAGTTGGCCGTCGGAGGAGCCGAGGCCGTTGTCGTCCAGGCTGCCGGTGACGGTCTCGCCCGCGTTGGCGTCGCGTACGGTGAAGCACGCGGTCACACCCGGCATATTCTGCCCGATGCCGAGGGTGCCACTCGAGTCCATGCCACCGCTGGTGACTTGGGTACCGACCGGAATACCTTCGGGGACCAGGTAGGTCGTCTGCAGGATGAGCGGGTTGTTGCCTTTCACGGTGTAGGAGCCGTTCAACGCGTAGCCGCCACCGGATGGAGACAGGTTTGCGGTCTGTGGCTTCGGATCGGTATGCGTGAATGTCGCCGAGATCGGAGCCCCGAAGCCGGGCGGCGGGAAGTCGACGATCTTCCTGACGATTGGAATACCACCACTGGTGCTGATGGTGAGGGTGTAGGTGACGGTATTGCCGTTGGCGGCCTCACGGTCGACGGATTTCTCATAGGTGTAGGTACGGCCAACCGTGGATTTGTGGGTGCCGTGGCTCGACGCCTGGCACTCGGCATCGGCGCTGGCCACACCCACGCCGACGCCGGTGGTCAAGCCGGTCGCGATGAGGGCGACGGAGGCAGTCGCAGCGGCGGCGCTACGGGCTATGTGATGCATACGGGATCTCCACTACTACGGGACCCCTGGCCATCGGTGGTATTCCGACTTGTCGTGGTCGACAACGGAAGATGGCCAGGGCGACCGCAATTGTGTCACCGCGACTCCCCCTGCGGAACTGTGACAAGTCACAACAAGAAGTTGAAAGTTGTTCCGTCCTGCAAGCTCTCATGTCTGACAGGTAAGACAGGTTCGTCCTACGCGAGGCGAGTTCCAGGATCGGCCGCCCAGCCTCCGCCGACATGGGATTTGAATCCGAAGAGCGGCCGTAGGCGAGGCCCAGCCGTCACGCCCCCAGACACCAACCAGCGACATATGAGCCTCTCCTAGTGAGGGCTGACCGCTTGTCCGGATATGCCGGTGGCGCCGACCACGAGCGGCGTGCGGGGCTGGTGCCCCGTGGACGAGCCCGTCTAGGATCGGCGATCCCCCGCGCCGACGAACGTGTGTCGCATGGTCAGGTCACCTACATGACTGACAACCTCGTCCCCGGCGGCCAAGAATCGTTTCGGAGTCTGCCCGAGGCCCACGCCCGAAGGGGTTCCGGTGAGGATGACGTCTCCTGGCATGAGTATCACGATCCCGGACAGATACTCGATCAGTTGCGCGACGTCGAAGATGAGGTCGGCGGTTGAGCTGGACTGCAGTGTGACACCGTTGAGATCGCACGACAGTGTGATGTTGTTCGGATCGTCGAATTCGTCGGGCGTAACCAGAACTGGGCCGAGCGGCGTGAACCCCGGAAACGACTTACCGAGATTGAATTGGGGTGTACCCGCCGGCCGCATCTGGACATCACGTGCGGAAATATCTTGGGCGGCAGTTACACCGGCGACGTGGGACCACGCTTCCGAGCGCGAGACCTTGTGTGCGCGTGTGCCTATGACGATCGCGACCTCGACTTCCCAATCGACCTGATCGGTTGGGAGCGCAACCTCCGTGAAGGCGTTCGTGATCGAGGTCGGGAACTTGGTGAAGACCAAAGGGACCTCGGGTGCTGGGAGGCCGGATTCGACCTGATGCTCGCGATAGTTCAGACCGATGCCGAACACCTGCGGGCTCGGTGGGACGGGCGCTTCTGCCTCTGATTCATTCAGAGGTGTGTCGCCCTCTGTGGTGTCGTGATCCGCCCAGTCACGAAACTGGGCCCACTGTTCGAAGACATCGGCCGCCGTTGGACCGAACCGGCCGTCGCTGGCCTTGTGAACGTCGATCAGCTTGCTCTCACGTACGAGTTTGATTCGCCCGCCAACTGAAGCGATCCGCATTGTGGTCTTCCTTTCGATCAGATGTGCTCGCTGTCAGCCAGCAAGGATTCCGCCGTCGATAACGAGTTCGGCACCTGTGACGAAGGCGGCGTCGTCACTTGCCAGATAGAGCACCGCCTTCGCCACCTCTGTGGGTGCGGCGAGCCGGCCCACCGGCTGCCGCGCAGTGAGCTCCGCGCGGCGGGCGACAGGATCTTCCGCTTGCTGAAGCAACTGTTCGACCCACGGCGAATCGACTGTTCCGGGGCATACGCAGTTGCAGCGAATCCCGGCGTCCGCCCATTGGACCGCGGCTTGCTTGGTCAAGGTGAGCACCGCGCCCTTACTGGCCGAGTAGGAGGCACGATCGCGCAGGCCGATCATCCCTGCCACCGAGGCGGTGTTCACGATGACGCCGAACCTCTGCTCGAGCATGCCGGGGAGAAAACTCTTCATGCACAAGAACGTTCCGCGTGCGTTGACCGCGAACACGCGATCCCATTCCTCGACCGTCGCGTCAAGGACGCTGGTGGTCGATCCGATGCCGGCGTTGTTGCACAGGATGTCTACGCCGCCGAGCAGTTCGTATGCGTGCTCTCGGAGCTGGTCGATTTCGTCCGGTGAGCTGATATCGACTTCGATGGGAAAGGATCCCGTGGGGACGGACCGTGTATCCCTGTCAGCAGCGACGACTTTGCCACCTTCTTCGAGGAACAATCGAGCGATCTCGAATCCGATTCCTGAGCCCGCCCCGGTCACGACAACGCGTCGCCCAACAAACTTGCCCATTTCCACTCCTTGTTCCCGGTATCGGTCGAGGTCGAGTTCAGTTGAGGTCGAGCCCGCCCAGCACTCCTTGCAAGTACCCGATGGCGTAAGCCCTGCCGCGGCTGCAGTATGCGGCCGATGATGTATCTCCCCACGTGGCGATGTCGCCGACCATCGCCGGCACGTGATCGTCGATGAGGAACCCGTCGAAGCCGACGGCGTCAAGGCGCCGAATGACCTGTGACGGGTCGAAATTGCCTTCACCGAGGAAGCACTCCGCGAAGCGGGGGACGGTTCCCTTGACGTCGCGGAAGTGAACATAGAAGATGCGCCCCTCCGGCCCGAGTAGGTCGATGACCTGGTTGACGGCGTCCTCGCCACCCATCTCGGACACCGTTCCCAGGCACAAGTTCAGCCCCCATGCGGGACTTCCATTGGCACGTCGGTGCGCTTCGGCGATTCCCTCGGGAGAAATGAAGATTCGCTCGTGACCGCCCAGGGCGTCGCGCACGGGGGGATCATCCGGATGAAGTGCCAGGCGGACCCCTTCTTCTTCGGCGACCGGCAGTACGGCGTCCAGGAAGTACTGGTAGTTGTCCCACATGTGCTCCGCATCGAGGACGCCGTCAATCGCTTCGGGGTGGGTCAGCTTGTAGGAAGCGAGCGCGTTTCCGTTCAGGGCGTCGTTCGCATCGAAGGCCGTAACACTTGCGCCGCCGCGGCCTACGGCATTCATATCCGTACGCCAGACGTAGGTTGGCAGAAAGTTGAAACCGAGAAGATCGTATCCGGTCTTTGCCATATTTCGGATCGTCCGCTGATAGTTCTCGATCTGCTCGTCGCGCCCCGGTAGTCCTCGCTGAATCTTCCAAAACTGTTCAGAAGGAACATTTTCCAGTCCTTCGATACGCAGACCATGATTGTCGCAGTACTCCCGAAGAGCCTGAAGCTCATCGATGCCCCAGTACTGTTTGTCTGTCGTCAGGTTGCTCGGAGTGTGGAACTGCACGCTCTGTAGACCGAGTTGGTGTGCGAATTGCGCTACTGTGTCGTCGAATTCGTCGACATGGCCAAGCGATAGCCGAATCGGCATGCTTGATTCTCCTGGGGTTGTGAGGGCGACTGGTCAGGCTGGGGCGGCGCTACTGTTCCGCGAAGTACTGGGGGTGTTCATGCTGCAGCCGTGGAAGCTGGGTCAGGACTCGTCGGAGGTGGTCGCAGATGACCTTTCGCCCGACGGCGACGTCGCGGTTCTTCAGTGCCTCGACGATGGCCGTATGTTCGGTGATCAATTCACGGGTCGTCGAATGCTCGGGCAGTGTCAGACGGCGGAGGCGATCGAGTTGCAGTTTCTTGGACTGAACCACTTCCCACGCTCCCGGGAAGCCCGCCAGTTCGAACATCGTGCGGTGCAGCGCTTCGTCACTGGCGAAGAAGAGCTCTTCATCGCGGTCTCTGAACGCTTGTTCCTGCTCCTCGACGAGAGCGGTCAGCCTCGCATGGTTCGCGGTGGGATTTGCGCATGCGGACTCGAACGCTCCTAGTTCGAGGTGCTCACGGATGAACTGCGCCTCGCGGACTTCTGCCGGTCGTATCCGCGCTACGCGAGTGCCGACCTGGGGCGTGACCTGAACCAACCCCGCATCAGCGAGGCGCGCCAGCGCTTCACGCACGGGGGTCCGACTCACTGCGAACTGCCTGGTCAAGGCGCTCTCGGACAGCGACAGGCCCGGAGTGAGGCGCAAATCCCGAATGGCCCCTTGGAGTTCCTGAAAAACGAGGTCCGAGGTGCGTTCACGAGTCACCCCACGGCGGATGGGCGAGAGCTCGAGCGCCGATCCGTCCTCTGTCTGCGATGTTCGAGTCGTGACCATGGAGAAATAGTTGCACAGCTCACAACTTGTATGCAAGTATTCAAGTCATGTCTGAACTGGCAAACAGGACCGCAATCGTCACTGGTGGCACCAGTGGTATCGGTCTCGGGGCAGTGGAGCGCCTGCTCGCGCACGGAGCATCCGTCGCGTTCTGCGGAATCGACGCGGAAGAAGCCGAACAGTCAGCAAAGAACCTCGCCGGCGAGTATGGCGACAACCGGGTTTTCGGGCGGGTTGCCGATGTCAGGGATGCGGACGCGGTGCAGAGCTTCGTCGCCGACTCCGCCGAGCGGTTCGGCGGCCTCGACATTGTGGTCACAGCCGCAGGTATCCAGACGTACGGCTCTGCCGCCGATACCGACCCAGCTACCTGGGAGCGCACTCTCGCGGTCAACGTCACCGGGTCCTACCTGGCTGTCAAACATGCTATTCCCCACCTCCGTCGTCGCGGAGGAGGCTCGATCGTATTGGTCTCGTCGGTCCAGGCGTTCGTCTGCCAGGAAGGTGTGTCGTCCTATACGGCCAGCAAGGGAGCGCTCAACGCTCTCGCCCGATCCATCGCGATCGATGAAGCGCGACACGGAATCCGTGCCAACACCGTATGTCCCGCCTCCGTCGACACCCCGATGCTGCGCGCGAGCGCACGCCAGTTCTCCGATGGCACTCCGGCCGGCGAACAAGCGCTAGTCGATCAATGGGGGACAATGCATCCGCTGGGACGTGTCGCGCAGCCCTCGGAGATCGGCGAGGCCATCGCCTTTCTGTCGAGCGACCGGGCTAGTTTCATCACCGGCATCTCGCTGCCCGTCGACGGTGGAATGCTCGCGAGTATTCCGGTAGCCCTCCCGGAATAGTCGAGTCCCAATGCGTGTCAGCACTTTTACGGAATCCGACTCTTTTGTCGGTGAAGGACCGGTGTGGGACAGCCGCACCGGAGTCCTCCACTGGGTGGACATTCCTCGAGGTCGGGTCCATGTGACCGACTTCGAGACCCACAAGACAAAGACACTGATCTTCGACACCACCGTCGGAGCCGTTGCACCCCGTTCGACAACCAGCGGCTACGTCGCCGCGATCGCCGAAGGGTTCGGCGTCATTGCCGCCGACGGCGAACTCGAGGTTACGAACGCTTTCCTCCCTGGCGGTGCCCGGATGAACGATGCCAAGTGCGACGGGCGGGGCCGGCTGTGGGCCGGTAGTTGCGCCATCGACTTCGAGCCAGGCGGTGGAGCTCTGCACGTTCTCGACGTGGACTTCACCGTTCGTACTGTTCTCGATGGCTGGACTCTTCCGAACGGACTCGGGTGGAGTCCCGGATCTGACCTCTTCTACCTGGTTGACAGTCTCGAGCGGTCGATCTCGGTCTGGGACTACGACCTCGAATCGGCAGAACTGTCGAACCACCGGATCCTGGCGACTTTCGATAGTGACGAAGGGCTGCCCGATGGCTTGTGCGTCGATACGAACGGGTGCATCTGGGTGGCGATGTGGGGAGGCGGGCGCGTCGTCCGGTTGTCTCCTCAGGGCGACCGGCTCACTTCTGTCGATTTGCCGGTGCAGCAGCCGTCTTCCTGTGCGTTCGCCGGAGCGCAGCGGGATACTCTCATCGTGACCTCGGCCCGCCAGGACCTTGCCCGAGCAGCCACGATTGACGGCTCTGTACTTGCTCTCCACGACACCGGATCACGCGGCACCGAAGTTGCATTCTTCGGTGGCTGACGCATTCGGCAGTGCGCGCCCACTGCACCGACACGTAGCACCGGAGAAGTTTGGACTGGAAGGACAGATACGGCAATGGGTCTGAACCTAGATCTTCACATCACCGCCGACACGGTATACGACGAAACCTGGCTCAGGAACGAAACCCACAGACTCCTCGATTTCGGTATCCACTCGGCTGAGCCCGGCCGAGGGTTCTACTGGCTCGACGAACAGGGCAACGCGCGCCGCGATATGCCCGTGTATACCTACCTGACTTCGCGGATGACACATGTCTATTCGATCGGCGCTCTTTTCCGGCACCGCGAAGCCCGGGAGTTGGCAGGCATCGGAGTCGACGCCCTGCGAGGGGCCCTCCATGACGACGAGTACGGAGGCTGGTTCGCGTTCGTCTCCGACAACCAGGAATCCCCTCAGGCCAAGGACGCCTACGATCAAGCCTTCGTCCTCCTGGCCGCATCGAGTGCGGTCGTGGCAGACATCCCCGGGGCCCGGGAGTTGCTCGGCGACGCAATATCGGTCTTCGACGCACATTGGTGGGACAACTCGGCTGAAATGGTGGTCGACCGTATCAGCCGCGACTGGACCACGACGGACACCTACCGCGGTGCGAATGCGAACATGCATACCGTTGAAGCGCTTCTCGCTGTCGGCGACGTGACCGGTGACCGAATTCACCACGACAGGGCTCTCGCAATTACCCGTCGGCTGGTGCACGAGTCCACCCGAAACAATGCGTGGCTCATGCCTGAACACTACGACGAGAACTGGACACCGCAGCTCGAGTACAACAAGGAGTTACCCGCGGACCCCTTCCGTCCCTACGGGGTCACCATTGGTCACCTGCTCGAGTGGTCCAGATTGTGTCTGCATGTACATGCCGCACTCGGCGACGCTGCCCCAGACTGGTTGGTGACCGACGCGCAGGCGCTCTTCGATGTCGCCGTGGAAAGTGGTTGGTGCGCAGACAAATTGCCGGGGTTTGTCTACACCATCGACTGGCAGCGTGAACCGGTGGTCACGACGCGGCTGCACTGGGTGATCGCCGAGGGGATCTCGGCCGCCGCCGCATTGAATTCCGTGACAAAGGATGCGAAGTACGCGCGATGGTATAACACGTTCTGGGACCACGCGGAAACACATTTCATCGATCGAGTGCACGGATCCTGGCATCATGAACGCACGCCGGAAGGTGGGCCCGCGAGCACGGTGTGGTCCGGAAAGCCGGATATCTACCACGCGCTGCAGGCGACCCTCATCCCGCGGGCACCTCTTGCCCCGAGCCTTGTGACAGCCCTGTCGACGGAGCGCCAGACCTGAAAGCGTCAGGAGTTGCGGCGCCAGCCCTCCAGTTGCGCTATTGCCGTGTGCACGACCGCGACGGCTTCGTCCCGGTTTACCCGCGACAGGACGAGGGCGCTCACGGACAGGGAGGTCAGGAGTCGGGCCCGGTGTTCCAAGACGTCGGGTGGCGTGTCCTGGTCGAACGTACGAAGTGCGTGCGTGAGTGCGGCGAAGAGTTCATGGCGGTATGTGTCGACTACGGCGCGCTGGGTGTCGTCGTGGGCCGCGAAGCCGGCAGCGCTGTTGAAGAGCAGGCAACCGCGACCGGGGGAGTCGTCCGGGTCGGCCGCGAGTGCCTCGGCGAGGCTCCGGTAGTACCGGAACACATCCTCCGGATGGGAGGGCTCGTCGGTCAGGATGCGAAGCCGAGGGCGGGCTACCCGGTCGAGATAGTCGTTCACGGCCGCGTCGAAGAGTCCGCGCTTGCTGCCGAACACGTTGTAGAGACTCGAGCGATTCAGTCCGGTAGCCCGCTCGACCTCCGGTATCGATGTGGCTTCGAATCCTTTGTCCCAGAATAGATCACGAACACTTTCGATCACTTCTGCGGTGTCGAAATCCTGCGTACGCGGCATGAGGACCCTCACTCGTTGTTGTGAAACGGTCGGTCCAGTATATATTGAAATGGTCATTTCAGAAAGTATCGAAAGGAATACCCCCATGACATCGAGTACCCAGATTCAGTTGGTCAACCGCCCGGTGGGGTGGCCGACGCAGGACGACTTTCGCACCGTCGTCGTCGATCTGCCCGACCTCGCTCCCGATCAAGTGCGGGTAGCCAATGAGTACATCTCCGTCGATCCCTACATGCGTGGGCGGATGAACGATCGCGAGTCATACATTCCGCCGTTCGCGCTGGGGGAGACGATGACCGGCGGCGCCGTCGGGCGTGTGGTCGAATCCACGGCTGCCACTCATCCCGTGGGCTCGGTGGTCATGCACGAGCTCGGCTGGCGTGACGTCGCGCAGGGCGACGCGTCGGCGTTCCGGATCGTCGAGGAAATTCCGGGCGTACCGATCTCCGCTTACCTGGGGATCCTCGGGCTCACCGGTTTGACGGCGTACGTCGGGCTGAAGCACATCGCGAATCTGAAGCCCGGTGACTCCGTTTTCATTTCCGGTGCCGCCGGTGCGGTCGGAACAGCGGCCGGGCAGATCGCGCGACTCGAGGGCGCTTCCCGGGTCATCGGATCCGCAGGGACGGCGGAGAAGGTTGCGTTGCTCACCGAGAAGTACGGATACGCCGCCGCCTTCGACTACAAACAGGCACCGGTCCGTGAACAGTTGGCCGAACTTGCCGGTGATGGCATTGACGTCTACTTCGACAACGTCGGCGGTGACCACCTGGAGGCCGCCCTCGACGTGCTGCGTCCAGGCGGCCGGGCCGCACTGTGCGGCGCCATCTCCATGTACAACGCGACCGAGCGCACGCCGGGACCCGACAACATGGTGAACATCATCGGGCGTGGTCTGACCCTCCAAGGCTTCACGCTCGGCAACTACACGCACGTCTTCCCCGAGTTCGCCGCCAAGATGGGACCCTGGTTGGCGTCCGGTGAGGTGGTTCACGACGAGACCATCGTCGACGGCATCGAGAACTCAGTCGATGCGTTTCTCCAGCTCATGCGCGGCGGGAACGTCGGGAAGATGCTCGTTCGCACGAACTGATCGGTCAGGAGTCGGTGAGATCGCGGACCTCGGAATACCGTTCGCGCACAGCGGGTGCCGGATCTGCCTCGTACCGGTCGGCCGGTGCCTGACTCCACTTGGGTGGTTCCCGGGTCCCGGCGAGGGTCCAGGCGGCCTGGCGGCAGGCGCCGATGGCGACGTACTCGGCGGGGCGGGGCACCAGCACCGGTGCCCCGAAGACGGCCGGGGCCAGTTCGCACAGTGCCCGTGAGCGGGCGCCGCCGCCGACGAGGAGAATGCGGCGCACCGTCACACCCTGTTCGGTCAGGTGGTCGATGCCGTCCGCGAGTCCGCACAGCAGCCCTTCGACAGCGGCGCGCGCAAGGTGCGCGGGTGTCGAATTGGCAAGGCGTAGACCGTGAATTGCTCCGGTAGCGTGCGGGCGGTTCGGTGTGCGTTCACCCTCGAGATACGGCACCATCACCAGACCCGCGCTGCCCGACGGCGCCGAGAGCGCCAACCGCGACAACTCTTCGTGATCGACGCTCAGCAGTGTGGCCGTGGCATCGAGTACACGGGCCGCGTTCAGCGTGCACACCAGCGGGAGGTTGTGTCCGGTGGCATCGGCGAAGCCGGCGACGAATCCTCCAGGGTCGTGCGCGGCTGTTGCCGACACCGCCGACACGACACCCGACGTTCCGACCGACACGATGACATCGCCTTCTCTGGCATCGAGAGCGAGTGCGGCAGCCGCATTGTCGCCGGTTCCCGGGCCCAGGGCGCCGCCCCACCGGGTTTCCCCGATCTGCTCGGCGGGTGCGGCCACCCGGGGTAGCTGCACCGTGCGGCCTCGCAACGCGCGCGAAAGCAGATCGGGGCGATAGGAATCCGTTGCGGCAGAAAAGTATCCGGTGCCACTGGCATCGCCACGGTCGGTGGTCAGGGTACTCGGATCGGTGCCGCCCCCGAGTTGCCAGCTGAGCCAGTCGTGCGGCAGGCATACAGCTGCTGTCCGATCGGCGTTTTGCGGTTCGACATCGGCGAGCCAGCGCAGCTTGCTGACCGTGATCGAGGCGACCGGCACTACCCCCACTGCGTCCGCCCACGTAGCAGCCCCGCCGAGTTCGTCCACAAGCTCTGCGGCAGCATCCGCAGAGCGAGTGTCGTTCCACAACAGCGCTGGACGCACGATCGACGCTGCGTCGTCGAGGCACACCATGCCGTGTTGCTGCGCCCCAACGGACACTGCGGCGACGTCGTCCAATCCGCCCGCCGCAACGATTGCGGTGTCGAGGGCTCTTGTCCACTCCTGCGGCGCAACTTCGGTGCCGTCTGGATGTGACGCCTTGCCCTCCCGGACGATCTCCCCGGTATCGGACTCACAGACGATCACCTTGCACGACTGGGTCGACGAATCAACGCCGGCCACGAGAGTCATCGAAGCGCCTCGTCGGCTGCGTCGAGCATGTCACGGGTGGGAAGATCTGCGCCCGGCCGGGCCACGGAAAGAGCCGAGACCAGTGCGGCATCGGTCAGCACATCGTGCAAATCTTCCGGATCGATCGAGTGCAGGGTCTCGCGGGTTTGCGCCCCGAGGAAGCCGCGTGACCAGAAGCCGTCGAGTAGTCCGGCCATGAACGCGTCGCCTGCGCCGACGGTGTCGACCACCTCGACTACGCGAGCCGGGACCTCGACGACGCCCTCGCCGCAGACCGCGAAAGCGCCCTCGGCCCCCTTTGTCACCACGACGGTGGCCGGCCCGCGCGAGAGCCACGTATGCGCGGTGTCGACCGGATCCCGACCCGGGTCGTACCATCGCAGGTCTTCGTCGCTGGCTTTGACGATGTCTGAGATCGACACCAGGTGGTCGATCCGCGCTTTGGCTCGCGCGCTGTCCGCGATCAACGCCGACCGTACGTTGGGGTCGAAACTGATGGTTGAGCCGGAGCGTCGTCGGGCAAGCATGTTCGCCACCACATCGCATCCCGGCTCCATGACGGCGGCAATGGAACCGGTGTGTACGAGATTCGGCACGCGAGTAATGCTGGGCGGGGTCAGATCCCATTCGATGTCGAATGCGTAGCTGGCGGCGCCGGAGGCGTCGAGAGTCGCGTGGGCGGTCGCGGTGTGCTCCGCGCTCATGCTGCCGGGTGCGAGGCTGACCCCCGATCGTTCGAGATACCGGGCGATCGAGCGCCCGCGAGGATCGTCGCCGACCCGGGTGACGAACTCGACTGGGCGCCCTAGTCGGCCGAGACCGACCGCAACGTTGAGCGGGCTTCCCCCGATGTGCTCGGCGGAACTGCCATCGCGTCGGGTGACGATATCGACGAGTGCCTCACCGATCACCAGGCTCATGCCAGCTCCTTCTGACGCAGAGCTTCGAGTGTTCCGCGGGCGCCGATGCGGTGGAGGGAGTCGAGGGCCCACAGATAGGCCTCGACGAACCTGGGGTGATCAGCCAGATCGCCGAACAAGGACCGGTTCTCGATGAAAGCCGTGGGATTCTCACGTTGGCTGCGAGCGATGGGAACCAGCACATCCTTCAGCCGATCGACAACGTCGATGACATCTCCGTTCTCGTCGACGGCCTCCGCGTATCGCGCCCAGCCGGCGACGATCGTTGCCGACAGTCGGACCGGGCCACCGGACCGAAGATTGTGTCGGATGACCGGCAGCAGCCACTTCGGGAGACGGTCGGACCAGTCGGTGCAGCACCTGGCCAGGGTGTCGCCGATCTCGGGGTTCGAGAATCGGGCGATGGTGGTGCTCTTGTAGTCGTCGAGGTCGACGCCCGGTGCCGCTTGGAGAGTGGGCGTGGCCTCGTCGTTCATGTAAGCGAGCACGAACTCGGCGAACAGCGGATCCTGGGCGACTTCGTGTATCAGCCGATATCCGGAAAGGTAGCCGAGACAGCCGAGGGCCAGGTGACCGGCGTTGATCAGTCGCAGCTTCATCAGCTCGTGCGGTATCACGTCATCGACCATCTGCACTCCGGCATCCTCATACGGGGGACGGCCGAGGGCGAAGGAGTCCTCCAGAACCCACGACGTGAACGGCTCGGTTGCCACCGGCCACTGATCGTCGATGCCGAACCGCTGCGACAGTGTTTCGAGCACTTCGAACGTGGTGACGGGCGTGATCCGGTCGACCATCGAGTTGGGGAACGAGGTCTCGGCGCGCATCCAGTCGGCCAGTTCCGGGTCTTTCAGCTCCGCATAGGCCAGGAACATCTTGCGGGCCATCGAACCGTTGCCTTCGAGGTTGTCACAGGACATGATCGTCGGCGACCCGATTCCACGGGCGCGACGGCGCGCGAGTGCCTCGATGACGAGACCGAAGACGGTCCGCGGCACCGCGCCGTCGGCCAGATCGTGTGCGACATCCGGGTTGTGGGAATCGAACTCTCCGGTGTCGTTGATGGTGTTGTAGCCGCCCTCGGTGATGGTGAGCGAGACGATCCGGGTGGTGGGTGCGGCGATCTTCTCGATGACAGCCTCGGGATCGTCGGGTGCGAAGAGGTATTCGACGATGGAACCGACAATGCTCACCTCCCACCTACCGTCGGGATGGCGCACCGAGAGTGAGTACAGACAGTCCTGTGCGTCGAGCACATCCCTCATCCGCCGATCGCCTGGCAGGACGCCGACTCCGCAGATTCCCCACTCGAGTGCCTCGCCACGCCGCATCAGTTGGTCGACATACATCGCCTGATGCGCACGGTGGAAGCCACCGACACCGAAATGCACTATCCCCACGCTTATTTCGTTTCGGTTGTAGGTAGGTACCTCCACCGTACCGGCGAGCCGCGGTAAGGCCTGGGTGTTCAGCTGCATCGAAACTCTCTCAGTTCTGTACTCGGACCACAGCTTTCAAGCTGCCTGGTGTTCGGTCTGCGTTCAGGGCTTGCTCGGCATCGGCGAGTGCGAATTTCCCGGTGACCATCGAATCGAGATCCACCCGCCCGGACCGTTCGAGCGAGATCGCCGTCGGCCAGGTGTTGGCGTAGCGGAATACCCCGGTCAGCACCAACTCGCGGTTCTGGATCGTCTGGACAGGCAGCGTCATCTCCGTTGCGCCCATCCCGACCAAGACGACTGTGCCGGCAGGGCGCACGGCTTCGATCCCGGCCGAGACCGCGCTAGGGGCGCCGGAGGCGTCGATGAAGGCGTCCACGTGGAGCCCGGCGACGCTCTGCTCGCGCGGATTCAGCACGGTAGCCGCACCGAATTTGGTTGCGATGTCACGACGCTGGGGATCGAGATCAGAGACGATGACTTCGGTCGCTCCGAATGCGAGAGCGGTCTGCAAAGTCGCGATGCCGATTGGTCCCGCCCCGGCGACGAGAACACGGGCCCCGGCCGTCACTCGGGCCTTCCTGTTGGTAGCGATGGCCACCGACAGCGGCTCGCACAGCGCTGCCGCGTCATCGGACATCTCGTCCGGGATCGGGTGCGCGAATCCCGATCCGATGGTCACGTACTCGGTCAGGGCACCGTCGATCGGTGGTGCCGCGAAGAACTGCATGTGCGGGCAGAGGTGGTACAGACCTCGTCGGGATTCCTCGGTTTCGGGGTCGGGACGTTGTGGTTCGATGGACACCCTTTGCCCGATTCTGTCGGTAGACACCCCGGCACCGACGGCGACGATGGCGCCCGACGACTCGTGGCCCAGCACGAGCGGGCGCTCGGCCACGAGGTCACCGATGCGGCCCTCGCGGTAGAAGTGAGTGTCGGACCCACAAATTCCGACCGAGGCCACCCGGACCAGGACATCGCCGGGGCCCGGGGAGGGGACGCTGCGTTCCTGCATCTCGATCCGTCCGGGCTCGACGAGCACGCTCGCGCGCATCGTGGAGGGAATGTCTGCCGGAAGTGTTGCCTGGGTCACATGACGATGCTAGCTGTGGTGAACAGGTGAACGCATGGTCAGCATTGCTCGTCTCTGTTCAGGTTCGGCGCCGCAGGTATGGGCCGGGATCGAGAATGGCAGCAAAGTGGCGGAGGCTCTGCGCAAGGTGGGCCTGGGACCGTCACGGTCTGGGTGCGGCTCGAGCAGTTCGAGTTGCGCGACGGGGAACGAACCCCAGTCTTTTAGACAGCGTTGCTGATAGATTGCGGGCTTGCTACGCGGAGGTTGAGGTTTGACCGTTCCAACATATTTGTTTGATCGGCTTGTGAATATCTCTTCACAGACGGCGATATTCCATTGCTATCAAACACTATTGAGCCTTCTAAAACAAACAGCTAGACTGGCTAATCAGGCTGCCACGTGTGGTGACGTTGGTGAGGTGGAACATGGACTGGAAGGTCGATCGGCTCACGCCTCGCGGTTCTAACGGTCATCGGCGCCGCTTGGCGTCGGTGCATTCGACGCCGAGTGCGAACTGCTGTTCGCCGCCAGCGGGCGACTGCGATGCCTCGCCGAAATCCCGGAGCGGGTGCCGCAGCGGGAGTCACTGATGAACGTGACGGTAGTCGATGCCGGCGCTGCCCAGACCGGTGGGTCCGTGCCCTTCAGGGTCAGCGGTTCGGTGGCCTCCGGGAGCGTGCTCCAGGCGCTGAACTCCTCGATGATCGCCGTCGCGATCGTCGGCATCGCTGCGCAGTTCGGTTCGTCGTCCGGGATCACCTGGGTGATCTCGGGTCTCTACATGGCAACCGCCGTTTGCGCCCCGATAGCTGGCAAGCTGGGTGCTCTGCTCGGTGCTCGGCGTGTCTATCTCGGCGGACTCGCGTTGGTGGTTGTCGGCTCGGTTGTCGGCTTGTTGGCGCCGACGATCGGCTGGCTGATCTTTGCCCGCGTACTTGTCGGAATCGGAACTGCCACCCAGTACCCCAATGCGATGACGATGATTCGAGACTACGCGGAGCGATATGCGGCGGAGCCTCGAAGTGCGATCACCATCCTTGCCGCCTGTAGCCAGGCGGTGTTGGCTCTGGGGCCGACCCTCGGCGGTCTGCTGGTAGGGGCGTTCGGATGGCATTCGATCATGTGGTTCAACCTTCCGATCGCCGCGCTGAGCGCGATTGCGGTCACGAATTTCGTGGGCGGCGGGTTCGTCAGAGGCGTAGCCGTGAGCGGTCGGCAACTGCTGCACTCGCTCGACGTGATCGGGGCGCTGCTCTCTGTCGTGCTGATCGCATCGATGATGCTGTTTCTGTTGTCGGTGACCACTGTCCCGCTCTGGTGGTTGATCCCGGTGTGGTTGGTGACCCTCGCCGCATTCATCGAGTGGGAACGGCGGGCCGAGGAGCCGTTCGTCGATGTTCGTGCGCTCGCCCGAAACCGTGCGCTCAGCGCGACGCTCGCTCGGGTGCTGTTCACCTACACGGCGTTCTACTGCATCTTCTTCGGCGTTCCACAGTGGTTGCAGTATTCGCGTGGAATGGGCGCCACCGAGGCGGGTCTGACAATGCTCCCCGTCGCCGGAGTGGGTTTTGCCTCCACGTTTCTCGCGTCGCGAATCTACGCACGTCACGGAGTGCGTACAACGCTCGCCGTCGGGACGTGCGCCATTCTCGTGGGTGGCCTGCTGCTGGCCTCGGTGGAGAGCAGTACGGCCCCGGTGATCGTGTTGCTCTTGGTGGCGGTTGTGCTGGGAGTTCCCAATGGGTTCAACAACATCGGCAATCAGAATCTGGTGAATTCGGTTACATCCGTCGAGGACGTGGGCACCGCGATCGGGACGTACCGCACCGTCCAGTATGTCGGCGCGAACCTCGCAGCCGCCGTGCTGGCTACCACCTCTGGGCACGTCATCGGTGACGACGGTTTGCACCGCACAGGCTGGTTCATTGCCGTCGTGGGAACGATTCTTCTGGCAGGTGTCTTGACCTCCCGAAATATCAGCGACCGGCAGCCGGCGGACGCCTGAGCCGTCCACCGGCTCGAGCGAGCAAGCAAATAGACAGCTATTCTGATGAATAGACGCGTGCGAATCGGGCGAAATGGAATCTGAGGGGACTTGAGTAGTAGAAATAAGACAGCTAGGCTGGCTAACTAAATAGCGGAGGCGAAGGGGTAGACGATGGACGAGAAGGTCAATCAATTCCGGGAAGACGTCGTTTTGTTCTCCAGGCGTATCCGGAGCCAGAGGGCGGGCCACCAACTCACGCCCACGCAGTTGCAGGCGCTCTCGCATCTCGACCGCGAAGGGCCGATGAGTGCTCGTGCATTGGCAGGGTTGGAGCAGGTTGCCCCCCAATCCATCGCCCGAACCGTCTCGATACTCGAAGACGCAGGGATGCTCTCGCGCACGGTAGACCCGCAAGATGCGCGTGCGAGCATCGTCGCGATCACCGCGCTCGGGTCGCAGACTCTGGCCGTTGACAGGGCGCGGCGAAGCGAATGGCTCTCTGCTGCGCTCGACGCCGAGTGCACTGACGCAGAGCGCGACCTCCTCTATATTGCGGGTCGGCTATTGCGCCGCCTCGCCGAGATCCCGGAGTCGGCAGCGCAACGCGAGTCAGTGATGAAGCCGTGAGTGTCATCGTCACAGATACCGTCAGCACGCGGCAGAATCGGTCTGTTCCCTTCCGGGTCAGTGGTTCGGTCGCGACCGGAAGTATTCTGCAGCCGCTGAACTCGTCAATGATCGCTGTGGCGATCGTGGGAATCGCCGCGCAGTTCGGCTCTTCGTCCGGGATCACCTGGGTGATCTCCGGGCTATACATAGCGACTGCCGTCGCCGCCCCGATGGCGGGCAAACTGGGTGCCCTCCTCGGTGCGAGGCGCGTGTACCTCGGTGGGCTCGCTCTCGTATCACTCGGGTCGATCGTGGGCATCCTGGCGCCGACCGTAGGCTGGCTGATCTTCTCTCGCATAATTGTCGGAATCGGAACCGCCACTCAGTACCCCAATGCGATGACCATGATTCGGGGCTACTCCGAGCGGTACGGCGCGCAGCCACGAACCGCGATCACGACCCTCAGCGTGTGTAGTCAATCAGTCGTGGCCCTGGGCCCGGCGCTCGGTGGTTTGCTGGTAGGAGCCTTCGGTTGGCATTCGATCATGTGGGTCAACCTCCCGATCGCCGCGTTGAGTGCCGTCATGGTCACCCGATTCGCGACGGTCGGCTCTGTCCGACGGGTGCCCGCGAGTCGCAGGCAATTGCTGCGCTCGCTCGATCTGGTGGGGGTGCTGCTGTTCCTCGTACTGATCTCGTCGACGATGCTGTTCCTGTTGTCGCTCACCACCGGACCGGCCTGGTGGCTCCTCCCCGTCTGGGCACTCGCGCTCGCGGCGTTCGCCCAGTGGGAACGGAGAGCGGACGAGCCGTTCATCGACGTTCGGGCGCTCGCCCGGAACCGTGCACTGAGTGCGACACTCGCACGGACTCTTCTCACCTACGCCGCGTTCTACTGCGTCTACTTCGGCATACCTCAATGGCTGCAGTACTCGCGTGGAATGAGTGCCACGCAGGCGGGACTGACGATGTTGCCGGTCGCCGGGGTCGGTGTCCTCACGACGATGCTTGCCTCGCGTACGTACGGGCGTCACGGAGCACGCAGAACACTCACCGTGGGAACATGCTCTCTCCTCGTGGGAGGTGTGCTGCTGGCCTTGGTGGAAGACAGTACGGCTCCGATTCTCGTGCTCCTGCTCGTTGCCGGCGTATTGGGAATTCCCAATGGATTCAACAATATCGGCAATCAGAATCTGGTCAGCTCGGTGACGTCCGTCGAGGAGGTGGGCACCGCGATCGGGATGTATCGCACCGTACAGTACATCGGAGCCAACCTCGCTACCGCTGTGCTGGCAACCACCTCAGGCGACATCATCGGCGATGATGGTTTGCACCGTACGGGCTGGTTCATCGCCGCTGTGGGGTTCATTCTTCTGGTCGGTGTCCTCACTTCGCGCAGCATGGGTGATCGCCCACGGGCAAGCGTCCACCCGCTCGAGGAAAAGCCAGGCCTGTCTGCATAATGCTGAGGTGAGCGACCATCGCCCGGAGGTGTTTCCCAGCGGGATTCGCTCCTAAGTGACCGCGAAATCTGTTCCGATGGTGAGCTCACGCCATTTTTCGACATCGGCCCGTTGTGCTTCCTCGACCTCGAAGTATCTGGCGAGGGCGTCTTTGCCGAGCAACAGCATGAACGGCGGGTTGGGGTCCTCGACCGCTGCGATAATCGCCTGCGCGGCCTCGGCGGGGTCTCCGGGCTGTGTGCCGTGCGTGGTGTCGTTCTCTTTTCGCCGCTTTCCCACTGTTTCGGAGTAATCTGCGATGGCTTCGGCTGGCTGAGCCAGCGAGCGGCCCGCGAAGTCGGTGCGGAATGAACCGGGCTCGACCACCGTCACCGAAATACCGAATGGGTGTAGCTCTTTTCGCAGTGATCCCGACATTCCCTCCAGTGCGGCCTTCGTGGCGGAGTAGTAGCCGGAGCCAACCGGCGAGATGCGTGCGCCGATCGAGGAAATGTTCACGATCGCACCGGATCGGCGGGCGCGCATGTCGGGCAGCGCGGCCTTGATTGTGCCGACTGCGCCGAAGAAGTTGGTCGCGAACAGTCGCTCGACCTCGGCGTCCACGCCTTCCTCGACGGCGGCGCGATACCCGTACCCCGCGTTGTTCACGAGCACGTCGATACCGCCGAAGCGGCTGCGCGCTTGCCGCACAGCCTCGACTATCTGATCCGGGTCGGTGACGTCGAGAGGAAGTGTGAGCGCTTTGTCCGGATAGGTCGCGGCCAGTTCCGCCAGTGTCGTGGTGTCACGGGCGGTGACCACCGCATTGTGTCCACGAGCGAGTACCGCTTCGGCGAGGGCGCGTCCGAGACCGGTCGAGCAACCTGTGATGAACCATGTCGCCATTTCAATTCCTTCCTCAGTTTCGATGGCTGGCTCAGGCGGCTGCCCTTACCCAGCACGGTGAAACCGTCACCGGTCAGCTTGTAAGACGTCTCCGCCGACACTAGGCGCGTTGTAAAGGTGCATGCAGAAAGTGCTGGTCAAGCTGTGTATTGGCAGCTCGGCAACAGTGCCAACAATTATTGGAGGGTCTACGTGCTCGGAAGATCGCGATCGGATTGGCATTGCCGGAGTCGGTTCACCGGCCGGTGATCGGGCACGCTGGGTCGCTGCTTCTCCTGCGTGAGACGAAGTTGGGGCGAACGTCCATGTCTGGTGGGTCGTAGTACCGGTGGAATGTGGGAGTGAGTGCCGCTGACATCGGGGGGTTGATCCACGACCAGTCCGTAGGGCACTTCCGTCCGCTCGATTCTTCGTGCTTGACATGGCTCATGAACTGTCTGGCGACGGTGTGATGATCGACCATGATGACGCCCGCACGTCGGTAGCTGTGGATAACAGCCCGGTTCAGCTCGACCAGCGCACGGTCGCGCCACAGAGTCCGCTCCGATCTCATGTCCAGGTCCAGGTGCTCGGCAATGGTAGGCAACATGTTGTACCGATTCTCGTCGCTGAAGTTGCGGGCTCCGACCTCTGTGTTGACATACCACCCGCTGAAAGGGGCGAGCGGGTAGTTCAGCCCGCCGACCGACAGCGTCATGTTCGACACGGCCGGGACGGCGTGCCATCTGAGACCGAGATCGGCGAACCAGGGGTAGTCGGGATGTGTGATCTCGACTTCGAGGACCAGTTCCGAGGGGACGTCGTACCAGCGCACGTGCTCGTGAGGAGTGCTGATCACCAGCGGTAACACATCGAATGGTGTCCCATCGCCGCGCCATCCCATCCTGGTGACGGCTTCGGTAATGCTCACGTGCGCAGGGTCACCGGTCACCGTCCCGTCCGGGTTGCGGTAGCCGGCGTACCGGATCAGCTGGGGGCTGATGATCTTGTACTCGCGACCGTCAGGCAGAGGTAGGGGGCCGACGGTGATGACCGAACGCAGTGCACCGCCGTTGGTCGCGACCCTCAAGTGTTCCCAGCATGCTTCCGCGATCTCGTCCGCGGTGGTGGCGTGGCGAGCGTCAATGAGTTTGAGCATGCGCCAATGCTTCCGGCCCACACAGCGTGCGTGATTTCGCCACGCCAGCCTGGCCCCGATCTCGAGTTCCTCGAAGGTCTGCTGATATCGGCCGGTCACAGCCAGAGACCGCAATGACTCTTCGAGACGTAAATCGCGCAAGTGGGCCAGCTCGGGCTGATGGAAGAAGTCCGAACACTCCTCCATTTGAGCTTTGTATCTGGCTCCGGCGCATACGCGTTCACTTCTTCTGGACTCAACGCCTGATGCGGATGGAAGTGTCCGTGCGCTCTCCATCAAGACCTCCGACGATTGTCAATCTCGTCCACTGTTGATCTTGCTCGCGCCAGTATGCCAGAAGAAAGTTACTGAGCCTACATACTGATCAGTTTAGGTATTCGCGCAATTCGGCGACACTCGATCCACGATAGTTCCGAGCGTGAATTGTTTGCGGCACAACTTGGTTCACGGCTGTCGAGGAGTGCCCGGACTCGGCTGGTGCCAAGAGAGAGGAACTCGCGAGCCAACACCAGCCATTCAACAGGTGATGTTCGTAGTGGGTGGGGACAACCTCGCACCACTGCACATGCCCATTGATGTCGGGAAGCTTCCAAAAATTTTGCTCTTGGCAGCTACCGTGTTGACCGACGTAATAGTGAGTTGCCCTGAGTAGGCAACGGATGCTGCCCGGTTTCGCGCGGATAGTCCACCGTGGCTTCCCCGGATGGTGGATGCCTGGCGCTGGACCGGAGATTGACCCAGGTCTCGCAGAAGTTGGCGTGATGGCTTTGCCATTGGTGATCCCGTAGGGCCGTCGCACTATGGTGATGGGTGCACTCTCGAGGTCAGGAGGCCCGCAATTGAAGGAATTCGCCGCGTGGATCGCCCGCGAGACGGGGGAGGGAATCGAACTCTCCAGGGAGAGCGTCGACGAGTCGTTCCTACCAGCTGGCGATGTGACGATCCAGGTCGAGTACTCCAGTGTGAACTTCAAGGATGCTCTAGCGCTGACGCCGAAGGGTGGCGTGGTGCGCGAGTACCCACTGGTGCCCGGCATCGACCTCGCGGGCACTGTCGTAGCGTCGCAGTCGCCGGAGTTCTCGGTCGGTGACAAGGTTCTTGCCCACGGCTATGACATCGGCACTGCCCGCCACGGTGGGTACGCGCAGTACGCCCGCGTCCCTGCCGATTGGGTGGTTCGCCTCGACGGTATGTCGACTCGTACGGCTGCCGCGATCGGAACGGCGGGGTTCACGGCCGCGATGAGCGTGGAGGCATTGCAGGCCCGGGGAATAAAGCCCGGCAAGGCTCCGGTGCTCGTCACTGGCGCGAGCGGCGGTGTCGGCACCGTCGCCGTCGATTTGCTGTCAGCGGCGGGCTTCGAGGTGGTGGCGTCGAGCGGCAAGCCGGAGAAGGCGGAGCTGCTGACCCGGTTGGGAGCGAGCAGGGTGATCGGACGTCTGCCGGAACCCGGCACCAAGCCGCGTCCGCTCGGCAAAGCTCAATGGGCCGGCGCGGTGGATTGCGTCGGCGGCGCGACCCTTGCGCACGTGCTCAGCACCATCGAGTACGGCGGGTCGGTTGCGGCGAGCGGACTGACCGGTGGGTCGGGCTTGGACACCACGGTCCTTCCTTTCATCCTGCGCGGTGTCAGCCTGATCGGGATCGACTCGGTGCAGTATTCGATCCATGAACGTCGTCGGCTGTGGGGCCGCCTCGCGTCGGACCTCGCGCCCGCTCGACTCGAGTCGATCACTCACGAAGTGCCGATCGCCGACGTTGTGTCGGTGATCGACCAGGTACGCGCCGGAAACTACTCGGGCCGAGCGGTAGTCGCGGTGTAGCACCACCCTCATGGGTGGAGACGGCGGATCCAGGTGCGAGAATCGGCCGGATCGATCACGTCGTCGAGTTCGAAGATCGTCGCCGCGTTGATCGCCTTTCCGTGCTCGTATGCCGAATCGACGAGTTGGTTGAACGCCGTTTGGCGTTCGTCCGGGTCGTCGATCGCTTCGAGCTCCTTCCGGAACCCGAGTCGAACCGCACCCTCGAGGCCCATCGCCCCTATCTCACCCGTCGGCCACGCGACCGTGAAGTCGGAGGCATGGAAGGAGCCGCCGGCCATCGCCATTGCGCCGAGACCGTAGCCCTTCCTCAGGATTATCGTCCCGTACGGAACAGTCATCCGCGCACCTGCCACGAACAGCTTGCCGAAGCGGCGGACGGTAGCTTCCTTCTCGGAATCGGGACCGACCATGAATCCAGGTGTGTCGCAGAGTGAGACGACGGGAAGGCCGAACGACTCGCACAACTCGAGGAAGTGCGCCATCTTGTCGGCAGCGACCGCGTCGATCGCACCGCCTAGGTGATCGCTGCTGTTCGCAACCAGACCGTACGGCCTTCCCTCCACTCGGATCAGCGCGGTCACGATACCGACACCGTGGTCGCGGCGAAGCTCGAGGGCAGAGTCGACGTCGGCGATGGCATCGATGGCGCGGCGAACATCGTAGGCGCGCAACCGGTTCTCCGGGACAACGTGCCGCGACAGTCTTTCGTCGGGGGCAATCCAGTCGGAGACGTGGCCTTGGAAGTACGACAGGTACTTCTTTGCAAGGGTGACGGCATGCGCCTCGTCTCGCGCGAGAAGATCGATTACCCCGTTGCGACGCTGCACCTCGACCGGTCCGATTTCCTCTGGCCGATACACACCGAGTCCACCGCCCTCGACCATCGCCGGACCACCCATCCCGATGTTGGCTTCCGGGGTTGCGATCAGGACGTCGCAGACACCGGCCAGCGCTGCGTTACCGGCGAAGCAGCGTCCTGAGACGATCGATACCAACGGCACCTTTCCGTTCAACGCTGCCATCGATCGGAAGGTTTCCAGATCGAGTCCGCTCACGGGACCGGCGTCCGTGTCGCCCGGACGTCCACCACCGCCCTCGGCGAACAGGACAACCGGAATCTGCTTGCGCGCTGCGATTTCGAGCATTCGGTCGGACTTCGCGTGATTGTTTCTTCCTTGAGTCCCTGCAAGCACGGAGTAGTCATAGGACATCACGACCGCCTGACTCACGCTCGGACCGAACACTTCTCCGTTGATGTTCGCCAGCCCGGCGATCAGTCCATCGGCCGGTGTTTTCTCGATCAGGTCCTGTTCGGATCGGCGGCTACGTTGGGCGGCCAAGACGAGGGGCCCGTACTCGACGAAAGTGCCGGGATCTACCAGATCACCGATATTCGCACGGGCGCTTCGCCTACCGATCTTCTCACGCTTCGCCATCGCGGCGGGGCGCGCAGCGTCGAGGGTTACTTCGTGCCGGTGCCGGATCTCCGCGAGATCCTGACGTTCTCGGTCGAGATCGATTGCACTGAGCGCGATGCCGTCGGCGTCGGGACCCGTGCGCCGAATCACGATCAGCGGATCGCCCGCGTTGACGGTCTCTCCGGGCGATACCAGTGTCCGCTCGACTACGGACTCCGCAGGGGCGCTGATCACGTGTTGCATCTTCATCGCTTCGAGCACGATCAGCTGGCCACCCGTACCCACATCGGCACCTTCGCCGACCGACTCTACGATGGTGCCTGCCATGTGGGCCCGCAACACCTCCTCACCCGTTCGCAGTTCGAGTGTGCCCGGCGAAGCGGCGGCAGGGCTGTGCGAGTGCGCTGCATCGGCGAGGGTGTTCATTCGCTCGTCGAGAAAGTCGGTGGTGACGATGCCGTTGGGGAAGTCTGAGTCCGCCAGAATCGCCTGGAGAAAGCCGATATTAGTGGGTACCCCGTCGATCGCGAACTCGCTCAGCGCCGACACGGTCTTGCGTACGGCAGCCGGAAAGGACTCGGAACGAGAATGCACGACGACCTTCGCGAGAAGCGAGTCGTATCGCGGGCTCGGCGAAAGCCCCGGTCGCCCGTAGGTGTCCACTCGAACACCCGGGCCGTTTGGGGCCGAGAAGGTCGACAGAGTGCCCGTGGCGGGTATCGCCTGACCGTCGGGGCGCATGGTCTCCATGTTGACCCGTGCCTGGATTGCGATTCCTCGTGCGGTAGCCGCGCTGCCCACGGTGTCCAACCCGACGGCACTGATCCCCTCCGGCAGGGATAGCTCGTCGAAACACGCTCCACGGGAGATGTCGATCTGGGCGGCGACGAGGTCGATCCCGGTCACCTCCTCGGTGACCGTGTGCTCCACCTGGATTCGCGGATTGACTTCGAGGAAGACGAAACCGCTCGGGGACACAAGGAACTCGACGGTTGCTATCCCCCGATAGCCGATACTGGAGCAGAGCCGAGTGGCAGCCTCATGCAGTTCGGTCCGTAGTTGGGCATCGAGTCCTTGGGCCGGTGCGGTCTCGATCAGCTTCTGGTGGCGACGTTGCACGCTGCAGTCACGGTCCCCCACCGCGAGCGCACGGATGTTTCCCGCGTCGGGCGCCGCCACTACCTGTACTTCGATGTGTCTGGCCGCCGGCATCAACGCCTCGGCGAACAGGGTGGGGTTGCCGAATCCGAGTTGCGCCTCGGATGCGCACAGCCGATACGACTCCTCGATTCGGTCCGCGGAGTGAACCGCACGGATGCCACGGCCTCCGCCGCCTGCGAGTGCCTTGAGCATGATTCCCTGCGGATGGCTCGAGAAGAATGAGCGCACGCCGTCGACGTCCGTTGGTCCCGGCGTGGCATCGAGCACAGGCACTTTCGCGGACATCGCGGCCTTGCGCGCCAAGGACTTGTCACCGAAGATGTCGAGTATCTCCGGTTCGGGACCCACGAACGTGAGTCCGGCCGCGGCACACGAGCGCGCGAAATCTGCGTTCTCACTGAGGAATCCGTACCCGGGATGGATCATGGTGGCGCCGAACTCGTCGGCTGCGTCGAGGATGGCGCGGGCGTCGAGGTACGTGGATGGTCCGGAACCGTTCAGTGCAACCGCCTCGGTGGCGGCCCTGACGTGGGGACTGTCTGCGTCATCCTCCGCGTAGAGAGCGATCGTGTCCACCGACATCTCGGCGGCGCTGCGGATTATGCGGAGTGCGATCTCGCCGCGATTGGCGACAAGTAGTTTCACCTGTACTCCTCTGCGGGAACGAGTGTGGAGTCTGGTATCGAGAGTTCCGCCCCTGTGGTCACGGCCACAATATTAGCGGAGTTGATGTTGACGTCAATATCAATAGTCTGAGTGACACGCGGCAATCAGTCACATCAAGGCCCCGCCCTCGAGATCAGGGACGGGCTTTCTGCTCGATGTCGGCGAGGTGGCGGCAAATTCCTACCGGCATAGTTTCTGTAGTCCAATTTTCTTGGTAATGAATCAGTGAAGTGAAGTTGAATAATTTCCCATGAAAGAGTCTATTGTCATTTACGTGCGTGCTCGATGATGGGTCGGAAAAGTTGCGTCCAAAGCGGCAAGAAAAACCATATTCCGCTCAATTTAAAGGTAAAGAAAACGTAACCAACTGGTCACAGCCTAATGCCGAAACTATATCAAATTCTCGGATCTCCGAGCGCCCGACTCCTAATATCTCGATAGTCAGAACGTTCGTACCTTCAATTTTCCTGTCACGTGAACATCGCAGGATCCACAACCTTTGAGGCGCACAGACGCGGTACGGAAAGGGATGTTCGGGGAGGCAGCGCATCGTTGCCGGCACGCCCGACACGTCTGCGAGCGCGGAGAGGATTGACCCAGCATGAACACTCGAAGCATCGAGAAGCGTGCACTTGGCGCGATCGCCGCGGTCGGCGTTGCTGTTGCTCTCCCGCTCGGTGCGAGCACCGCAACGGCGTCAGCCTCCTCGTCCTCTTCGTCCTTGTCGCCCTGGTTTAACAACTGGGACGCCGTCGCGCAGTGTGAGAGCGGTGGAAACTGGTCCATCAACACTGGAAACGGCTACTACGGTGGCCTTCAGTTCTCCCCCGTGACCTGGGCGGAGCACGGAGGAAGAGGCTTGCCCTCGGACGCCAGCAAAGCCGAGCAGATCCGCATCGCAGAGAGGGTCTTGAAGACCCAGGGCCCCGGCGCGTGGCCCGTGTGCGGCAAGTATCTGAACCAGGGCGGCTCCACAGTCTTCGACGATCCTGCCGCGGTGATGGCCGCTGCCCAGGCGGCATTCGAAGCGGCCGTGGAGCTCGCGCAACGGCTCGGGTTGGATCTGAGGATCGCGCAGCTGCTGACTGGATCCTGACGCTGGTGGAGGCGAACCGACTGCTGGCCACAGCTGCTGGCCCAGTCGGTATCGGACCGTGAACGTGGTGGGTCCGCCCGGTTCGTAGCCGACGACTGAACAGCTGCGTCCGAACGCCCCGGCTGCCCTCGCCAGAATGGCCGATAATTTCCGACGTTGCCCCGAATTCGCTGGATCACAATTCCAGCTTGCGTCGCAACGGATATGTCACAGACAGTTGCATTCATCGGTGGGACCATTTTCCGTCTCGGCTGAGTCGGGCGGATCAATTGGCCGAACCGTGCACGTCTGAGCGCCGCTCGGACCAACTGGTAGCCGCCCGCAGTTGCGTATACTGAAACGAGACCAATGGGTTCAATTCGGCAGTAGCCGGTCCCAACGAATGATCCGTGTTGCAACCAAATTCTTGGCAGCAAAATACTCGGCAGGGTGAATTCTCGCCATGGGCCGATCGGGTGGTTCATGGTGCAGCGGGGAATTCACCCAAATTACCGAAAGAGCGCATAAAAGAGTTGGAGAACAATAGGTGTCATCGTTGAACGACCTCGATTTGAGTTCGGCGCGCTTCGGGTCGTCGACCGCCAACCTCCCGGAAACATCCGGCATCTTCCCTCTTTCGGCTGCTCAGCGCGGTATTTGGTTCGCTCAGCATCTCCTCGATGTCCCGATCGTGATCTCCCAGTACGTGGAGTTCACCGATCTCGATCTCGATGTCGAACTGCTGGCTGAGGTCGGGGACATCGCGGCATGTGAACTCGGAACCGGCATGCTGCGGATCGTCGAGAGAGACGGTGAACCGTTCCAGCTGATCGACGAGTCGCTCGGCCTCGAGTGGATTCACCTCGACTTCCGGTTCGAAGAGGATCCACACGCGGCCGCACATGCGTGGATGCGAGCCTACGACCGCGCACCGATGGACCTTTTGGGCGATCGGCTGGTCCGTGCCGCAACGCTCCGCCTGGGCGACAACCACTACTACGTGTACTCGCGGATCCACCACATTGCGCTCGACGGCTTCGGCGCGATGACGTTCATGAACCGGATTGCGAAGTTGTATGACGCGAGGGCGGAGGGGAGTGATCCGCCCAGGTTCCGGGCCAGTTCGCTGCGTGAAATCGTCGAGGACGAGGCGCGCTATCGCACGTCCAGTAGGTTCGCGAGGGATCGGCAATACTGGTCCGAACGAAGCCGCGACTTCCCGGATCCGATCAGTCTGGCGGGACGGTCGGAGGCCCCGGGACTGCCCTCCCTGGTGATCAGTGCCCCGCTACCGTCGACGACAGAAGCGGCGGTACAGCGACTGCTGATGCGGCAACCGGGTTCGATGTTCGCCACCGTGGCGGTGGCCGCGGTGGCGGCGTTCTTGTCTCGCCTGACAGGTGAAGACGATGTCGTGCTGAGTCTGCCGGTCTCGGCCCGCACCACTGCGAGGCTACGTAACTCCGGCGGCATGGTTTCGAATGTGGTGCCGATTCGTTTGCCGGTAGGGAACGAGACGACCGTCGCCGATCTGATGCGGTCCGCGCAACTCGAGTTGACGGGTGCGCTGCGGCACCAGCGGTACCGGCACGAGGACATTCGGCGGGACGCCGGGATCGGCGGGGGCCATCGGGGCCTCTTTGGTCCGTCGATCAACATCATGCTGTTCCAGAACGAGCTTCGAGTCGGTGACTCGGTCGGCCGCTTCAACGTGTTGGGTACCGGTCCCGTCGAGGATCTGAACGTGAATCTGTACCCCAGCATCACCGGCCAGGTGGCGCAGATCGACTTCGAGGCCAATCCGAATCTGTACACCGAGGAGGAGTTGCGCGGACACCACACGCGGTTCCTCGAGTTCCTCGCTGCTCTTGCCGATGCCCCGGCCGATCGCAGGATCGTCGATCTCGAGATTCTGTACGAGGACGAGGTTACGCATCTGGTACCTGCGCGGGGGCCGGAGCCTGAACCGGTACGTCTGCTGCCCGATCTGCTGGCCGAAGGTGTGGCCGCAGCTCCGGACGGCATCGCGATCCGTGCATCGGGTACGGAGATCACCTACCGGGATCTCGACGCCCGCTCCAACCGCTTGGCGCGGCTATTCATCGAAGAAGGCCTCGGTCCGGAGACGCGGGTCGCATTGAGTCTGCCTCGATCGGCGGAGTCGCTGATCGCGTTCTGGGCTATCGCCAAGTCTGGTGCCGCATTCGTGCCGATCGACCCGGATCTGCCCACCGAGCGCATCACGAACATGCTGGCTGACTCCGGAGCACCTATCGGAGTCACCACTGTCGGCCTGCGCGCAGATCTGCCGAACACCATCGACTGGATCGCGCTCGACGCAGATGCAACGATCCGGCGGTGTACAGACCTCTCCGGCGATGCGGTCACCGACAAGGATCGTCGGTCGGTACTTCGTGAGGACAATGCTGCGTACGTGATCTTCACATCGGGATCAACCGGTGTTCCCAAAGGGGTCGTCATAGCCCACACCGCGCTGGCGAACTACGCGGCTGGTGGGCGTCCCGAACTGGGCGTCACCGCGCGCTCCCGGGTGTTGCGCTTCTCGTCGGCGAGTTTCGATGCATCCCTCATAGAGATGCTTGGTGCGTTCAGCGCCGGGGCCACCATGGTGGTGGCGCCTCCGGATCTGATTGGCGGTACCGAACTGGTCGACCTGCTCCGCGACGAGCAGGTGACCCACATGATGTCGGCGCCCACGGTGATGAACACCATGGATCCGCGAACGCTCGAGCACCTCGAGGCAGTGCTGGTCGGCGGGGATGTATGCACCCCGGACCTTGTCGAACGCTTCGGGGGCGTCTGTCGCCTCACCAACGCCTACGGGCCCACCGAAAACACCATCGCCTCGACCTTGCTCAGTCCGCTTCGGCCGGGTGACCCGATCACCATCGGCACACCGATCCAGGGTGTGAGCGCAGTGGTACTCGACCGCCGACTCAGGCCGGTCCCGCTGGGAGTGGTGGGCGAGCTCTACTTGGCCGGTTCAGGTCTGGCGCGCGGATACCTCGATCGCCGAGGACTGACAGCAGATCGGTTCGTGGCCAACCCATTCGGAGAACCGGGTCAGCGTCTCTACCGCAGTGGAGATGAGGTGCGATGGGTGCGGTCGACTGCGGGGGACTATGCCCTCGAGTTCATCGGGCGATCAGATTCCCAGGTGAAGGTCCGTGGCTTCCGTATCGAACTCGGCGAGATCGATGCAGCCCTGCTGTCCCAGGCTGGAATCAACTTCGCCGCCACCGTTGTGCATCAAATTAGTGGTGGCACTACGGCTTTGGTCTCCTATGTGCGAGTCGACGACGGACGAGAGTTCGATCCTCAGGCGATCGTGGAGGGGGTCGCCACGATGGTGCCCTCACACATGGTGCCCGCCCTGGTGATGCAACTACACGAGGTACCGGTCACGGCCGCCGGCAAGCTCGACCGCAGTGCCCTACCCGCGCCACGGTTCGGCTCTGTCGGACGTGCATTCCGGGCCCCTTCTACGCCAGATGAGGAACTGCTCGCGGGCCTGGTCGCCGAGGTGCTCGGACTCGAACGGGTGAGTGTGGACGACTCTCTGTTCGCGTTGGGTGGCGACAGTATTATCGCGATGCAGATAGCAGCTCGAGCAAAGACCCTCGGGCTCGGCTTCACCGCGCGGACGGTATTCGAACGCAAGACCATCGCGGAGATAGCTCGGGCGGCGGCAGTGGAACCGGTCTCTGCCGTCCTCGAGGAGTTCGAGGGCGGTGGCGTCGGACGAATTCCATTGACCCCCATCATGTATGAGATGCTCGAGCGCGGATTCTTCAATGTCGGCTCGTTCAATGACTTCAGTCAGGTGTTGTTGCTGACGGCGCCGCGGGATGCCGACGAAGACCGGTTGAGGGCGACACTCGCGGCGGTCCTGGGTCATCATGATGTGCTGCGTTCGCGGTTCTACCGCGAGGGAAGTACCTGGGTTCTCGAAACCCTATCTGCCGAAGGTATTTCGGCCGACGATCTTGTTTCGAAAGTTCCGACCACTGCGGTGCCGGGGTCGTTGACCTTCAACGAGCTTGTGGTGTCCGAGAGTGCCGCTGCTGCGCGCCGCCTGGACCCCGAACGCGGAATCATGATCCAACTGGTGTGGCTCGCCCCACGATCGGCGGGAGTGCGCGGACGGTTGCTATTCGTGGCGCACCACTTGGTAGTGGACGGCGTGTCGTGGCGGGTGCTGCTACCGGACCTCGCAACGGCATGGCTGCAACTGGGCACGGGGCAGACCCCGGTCTTGGACCCGGTGGGCACCTCCTTCCGTCGCTGGGCGCACGGAGTCCGAGACAAGTCGGACAGCGGCACGCACATCGGTGAGCTGACGCACTGGCAACAGGTACTCGAAACCCGCGACCCCCTGATCGGATCGCGGGCGATCGACCCCGCTACCGACACGCTGCGCACTACCGAACGGATCACGATCGAGGTGAGCCCCGCGGTGACCGAGGCGGTGCTCACACAGCTGCCGGATGCATTCGGCTGCGGAATCCACGATGGCTTGCTCGCAGCGCTGACCATGGCAATTGTGGAATGGCGGCGTTCGGGCGGCGTAGACGAACCGTCGGTGCTGCTGACGCTCGAGGGACACGGGCGGGAGGAAGAAGCCGTTGCGGGCGCCGATCTCGCGCGCACTGTTGGCTGGTTCACCAGCGCTTACCCGGTCCGGCTGACCATGCCGGGGATCGATCTCGCCGAGGCCTTCGGTGGTGGACACGCCGCCGGTGCCCTCATCAAGGCCGTCAAGGAACAACTCCTCGCCGTGCCCGCTCGCGGTGTCGGCTTCGGAGTGCTCCGGCAACTCGACGACACCACCCGGCCGATCCTCGCTGCGCTTTCGGCACCCCAGATCAGTTTCAACTTTCTGGGCCGACAGGTTGGGCAGCAGAACGCGGACAAACTGCGCGGACTCGGGTGGACCCCCGACCTGTCGGCGCCGGATCTGCTCGCGACCAGTGGATCCGATATGGCGGTGGCGGCCGCCATCGACATCAATGCCCTCGTCGTCGACAGCTCGACAGGGGCACGGCTCACGGCGTCATTCGCCTTCCCGACCGGGGTTTTGCGTGACGCGGAAGTCGCTGCCCTAGCTGACTTGTGGCGCCGCGCCCTCGACGGTCTCGCTACCCATGCTCTGCTGCCCGGTGCGGGTGGCCTGACGCCGTCGGATCTGCCGCTCGTGTCGGTCAACCAGCGGCAGATCGAACGTTGGGAACGGCGGTACCCCGCGCTGCGGGACGTGTGGTCACTGTCGCCGCTACAGTCCGGTTTGCTATTTCACGCGAGCCTCGCGGCCGAGTCGATCGACGTCTACGCGGCGCAACTATGCATCGACCTCGAAGGGGCGGTCGATACAGTCCGTTTGCGGGCCGCTGCCGCCGATGTGCTTGCCCGCCATGCGAGCCTGCGTGCCGCCTTCGTCTACGACGAGTCAGGTGAGCCGGCGCAACTGGTCGTCGACGGGGTGGAGGTGCCGTGGCGGGAGGTCGATCTGACCGTCGACGGGATGGCTACAGGTTCCGAACTCGCCCGTCTCCTCGATGAGGATCGCGTCGCCAGCTTCGATCTCTCTCGGCCACCGCTGCTGCGGCTGTTGCTGATCCGCACGGCACCGGCACGGTACGTGCTCGCGATGACGAACCACCACATCATTCTCGACGGTTGGTCGATGCCACTGCTCGTGCGCGAATTGCTGACGAGCTACGCCAATGGTGGCTCGGTACCGGTGTCTGTGGAACCACCATCGTTTCGAACGTATCTCGATTGGCTCGCCCGCCGCGACCTCGATGCGTCTCGCCGCGCGTGGGATCACGCTTTGGCCGGCCTGGAAGAGCCGACACTGATGGCGCCCGGTGCGTCCCTGGTGCGCAACGACGTGCCTGCCCAAGTTGATATCGATTTGTCTCACAACATGATCGATTCGCTGACTGCATTGGTCAGGCGGCTCGGGATCACCATGAACACCGTGGTCCAGGCAGGGTGGGGGCTGCTGCTGTCTCGGCTGCTCTCGCGAGACGATGTCGTCCTCGGTACCACGGTGTCGGGTCGGCCCCCGCAGCTGCAGGACGTCGAGAACATGCTCGGGATGTTCATCAACTCAGTACCGGTGCGGGTGCGGCTGAATCGGGACGAGACCTTGGCTCAACTTCTCGGGCGATTGCAGACCGAGCAAGCGTTGCTGCTCGAGCATCACCACCTGGGGCTTGGCGAAATTCAGTCACGTGCAGGTCTGGGCAACCTGTTCGACACTTTGTCGGTGTTCCAGTCCTTTCCGATCGACAAGTCTGGGTTCGGCGAGAACGTCGATGTCGCCGGCATGCGGGTAACCGGTGTCGATGTTCGCAACGCCACCCACTATCCCCTGACCCTGGTCTCGACGCTCGAACCGCGCCTGCGGTTGAGTCTGCGCTACCAGCCAGGCCTCTTCGACCGAGACACCGTCGCCACGATGGCCGCACGATTGACAGCCATCCTCGAGACCATCGCCTACCGTGCGGATCGACCAATCGAAGACGTCGACCTCTTTGCTCCCGGTGAGCGGGGGTTGGTGCTCGATGCTTGGAATGACACCGGACGTGAGGTACCTCAGGGGTTGTTGCTGGATGGGTTCGCGGAGTGGGTGGTGCGGTCGCCGGATGCGGTGGCGGTGGTGTTCGAGGGTGAGTTGTTGACGTATGCGCAGTTCGATGCGCGGGTGAACCGGTTGGCGCGGTTGTTGATCGGTGCGGGGGTGGGGCCGGAGTCGTTGGTGGGCATCGGGATGCGCCGGTCGGTGGAGATGTTGGTCGGGATCTATGCGGTGTTGCGGGCGGGTGGGGCGTATGTGCCGGTCGACCCGGATCAACCCGCCGAACGCAACGAGTATGTGCTCGATACGGCGGCCCCGGTGTGTGTGTTGTCGACGTCCCGGGACGGTGTGGCCGTGTCCGGGCATCGGGTGGTCGATGTCGACGAGGTGGATGTGTCGGGGTATTCGCCGGCGCCGGTGGCCGAGTGCGAGTTGTTGGGGCCGGTGCGTGCGGAGAACCCTGCGTATGTGATTTTCACGTCGGGGTCCACCGGGCGGCCGAAGGGGGTGGCGGTGCCGCATGAGGGGATCGTGAATCGGTTGTTGTGGATGCAGCATCGGTATCCGATCGGGGTGGGTGATGTGGTGTTGCAGAAGACACCGGTCACGTTCGATGTGTCGGTGTGGGAGTTGTTCTGGCCGTTGCAGGCTGGTGCGCGTGTGGTGGTCGCGGAGCCGGGTGGGCATCGTGATCCGGGGTATCTCGAGGCGGTGATCCGGGAGCAGTCGGTTACCACGGTGCATTTCGTTCCGTCGATGCTCGAGGTGTTCTTGGGTGGGGCGGATGTGGCGGGGTGTGGTTCGTTGCGTCGGGTGTTTGCCAGTGGTGAGGCGTTGGGGGCGGCGACGGTGGCGCGGTTGCGTCGGGTGAGCGATGCGCAGTTGCACAATTTGTATGGGCCGACCGAGGCGTCGGTGGATGTGACGTATTACGAGACCGGTTCTGACGAGTCGGTGGTGCCGATTGGTGTTCCGGTGTGGAACACCCGCACGTATGTGCTTGATGCTCGTTTGCAGCCGGTGCCGGTGGGGGTGGCGGGGGAGTTGTATCTGGCTGGTGTGCAGTTGGCCCGGGGGTATCAGGGTCGTCCGGAGTTGTCGGCGGAGCGGTTCGTGGCGAATCCGTTTGTGGACACTGGTGCCGGTTCGTGTGCGGGTGCGGGGTCGCGGTTGTATCGGACGGGGGATCTGGTGCGGTGGAACCGGGACGGGCAGTTGGAGTTTTTGGGGCGCACGGATTTTCAGGTGAAGGTGCGGGGTCTGCGGATCGAGTTGGGGGAGATCGAGTCGGCTTTGGTGGAGCAGGATTCGGTCGCTCAGGCGGTGGTGGTGGTCCGTGATGGCGATCTCGGCCAGCAGTTGGTGGGGTATGTGATGCCTGCTGCGGGGTGCGTGGTCGATGCCGAGTCGGTGCGTGCGGTGGTGGGTGAGCGTGTGCCTTCGTACATGGTGCCGGATGCGGTGGTGGTGCTCGAGGGGTTCCCGTTGACGTCGAGCGGGAAGGTGGACCGGAAGGCGTTGCCGGCGCCGCAGTGGAAGGCGCGGGTGTTCCGGGCCCCGGTGACTCCGGTGCAGGAGATGGTGGCCGGGGTGTTCGCCGAGGTCCTCGGTGTCGAGCGGGTCGGGCTCGATGATGACTTCTTCGCGTTGGGTGGCAATTCGTTGGTCGCGACCCGGGTGGTGTCCCGGTTGGGTGCGGCGCTCGATACCCGGGTGCCGGTGCGGGTGTTGTTCGAGACGCCGTCGGTGGAGGGGTTGGCGGCGCGGGTCGAGGGGCATGCGGGTGAGGGTGGGCGTCCGGTGCTCGAGGCGGGTGTGCGGCCGGATCGGGTGCCGTTGTCGTTGGCGCAGCAGCGGTTGTGGTTCTTGAATCGGTTGGATCCGGAGTCGGCGGCGTACAACATGCCGGTGGCGTTGCGGTTGACCGGTGTGTTGGATGTGGCGGCGTTGTCGGCTGCAGTGGCTGATGTGGTGGGCCGGCACGAGGCGTTGCGGACGCTGTTCCCGGATTCGACGCAGGGGCCGTTCCAGGTGGTGGCGCCGGTGTCGCAGGTGCCGGTGGATCTGACCCCGGTGCCGGTGGCCGGGGAGGACGAACTACGGGACCGGGTGGCGCCGTTGTTGTCGCGGGGGTTCGACGTGACCGAGTCGGTGCCGGTGCGGGGGGCGTTGTTCCGGGTTTCGGAGTCCGAGCATGTGTTGGTGGTGGTGGTCCACCACATATGCGCGGATGGGTTCTCGACGGTGCCGTTGGCGCGGGATGTGTTGGTCGCGTATGCGGCCCGGTTGGCGGGGCACGAGCCGGGGTGGGCGCCGCTCGAGGTGCAGTACGCCGATTATGCGTTGTGGCAGCGGGAGTTGCTGGGGTCGGAGGACGATCCGGGATCGCTGCTGTCGCAGCAGATCGACTACTGGACGGGTGCGTTGGCGGGGTTGCCGGATGTGTTGGCGTTGCCGACGGATCGTCCGCGTCCGCCGGTGCGGTCGGGTGCCGGGGGCAGTGTGGAGTTCGTGGTGTCGGCGGCCACGGCGGGACAGTTGCACTCGTGGGCGCGGGAGCGGGGTGTGACCCCGTTCATGGTGGTGCATGCGGCGTTGTCGGTGGTGTTGGCGAAGCTCAGTGGCAGCACCGATGTGGCGGTGGGGTCGGCGGTGGCGGGCCGGGGTGAGGCGGCGCTCGATGATCTGGTGGGGATGTTCGTGAACACGGTGGTGTTGCGGGCCGAGTGTGATCCGGATGTGTCGTTCACCGATCTGGTGGATCGGGTGCGGGAGTCGGATCTCGAGGCGTTCGCGCATGCGGATGTGCCGTTCGAGCGGTTGGTGGAGGTGTTGAACCCGGTTCGGTCGCAGTCGTTCTCGCCTCTGTTTCAGGTGATGTTGGCGTTCCAGAATTACACCCAGTCCGAGGTGGTGTTGCCGGGGTTGACGGTGTCGCCGGTTGAGGTGGACTGGGTGGCGGCGCCGTTCGATTTGTCGGTCACTTTGGCGGAGTCGCCGGCCGGTGGGTATGAGGGGACCCTCGCGTATGCGACGGACATCTTCGATCCGGGGACGGTGGCGCAGATCGGGGAGCGGTTCGTGCGGGTGCTCGAGACGGTTCTCGACGATCCCGCGGTCGCGGTGGGAGACATCTCCATCGTCGGTGACGCCGAGCGGGGGTTGGTGCTCGATGCCTGGAATGACACCGAGCACCCGGTGCCGGAGGGGTTACTCCTGGATGGGTTCGCGGAGCAGGTGGTGCGGTCGCCGGATGCGGTGGCGGTGGTGTTCGAGGGGCAGTCGTTGACGTATGCGCAGTTCGATGCGCGGGTGAGTCAGCTGGCCCGGTTCCTGATCGGTGCGGGGGTGGGTCCGGAGTCGTTGGTGGGCATCGCTCTGCGTCGGTCGGTGGAGATGTTGGTCGGGATGTATGCGGTGTTACGGGCGGGTGGGGCGTATGTGCCGGTCGACCCGGACCAGCCGAGCGAACGGATCGCGCACGTGGTGGCCGTTGCTGATCCGGTGTTGGTTCTGGCGAGCACCGCCGATCGTGGCGGGTTCCCCGCGTCGGTGGAGGTAGTTGCGCCCGATGTTCTGGATGTCTCGGGATACTCCTCGGCGCCGGTGGCCGAGTCGGAACTGCTGGGGCCGGTGCGTGCGGAGAATCCGGCGTATGTGATTTTCACGTCTGGGTCCACCGGGCGCCCGAAGGGGGTGGCGGTCAGTCACCGAGCCGTAGTGAATCTGTTGTCGTGGATGGCTTTCGAGTACGGCTTCAGCGACTTCGATGTGGTGGTGCAGAAGGCACCGGTCACGTTCGATGTGTCGGTGTGGGAGTTGTTCCTGCCGTTGGCTGTCGGGGCCCGGATAGTGATCGCCCGGCCGGATGGGCATCGTGATCCGGAGTACATGCTGTCGCTGATCGAGAACGCCGGGGTCACGGTGGCGGAGTTCGTGCCGTCGATGCTGGGGACGTTCCTCGCCGACCCAAGTGCACAAATTCCTGCCTCGTTGCGGTTGGTGTATGTCGGTGGTGAGGAACTACCGGTGGATATGTGCGGGCGTCTGGCGGCGAAGTCGGATGCACGCCTCGACAACATGTATGGGCCGACCGAGGCCGCAGTCACCGTGACGTCCTACCGGTGTGATGACCGGCAGGTGCTCACCGTGCCCATCGGTGTTCCGGTGTGGAATACCCATACGTATGTGCTCGACGCTCGTTTGCAGCCGGTGCCGGTGGGGGTGGCGGGGGAGTTGTATCTGTCGGGTGCGCAGGTAGCCCGCGGGTATCAGGGTCGTCCGGATTTGACGGCGGAGCGGTTCGTGGCGGATCCGTTCGGTGCGGCGGGGTCGCGGTTGTATCGGACGGGGGATCTGGTGCGGTGGAACCGGGACGGGAATCTCGAGTTCCTCGGGCGCACGGATTTCCAGGTGAAGGTGCGGGGTCTGCGGATCGAGTTGGGGGAGATCGAGACGGCGTTGGTGGCCTGCGACGGGATAGCTCGGTCGGTGGTGGTGGTGCACGAGGGCGATCTGGGTCAGCAGTTGGTGGGGTATGTGGTGCCCGAGGTGGGGTGCACGGTCGAGGTCGATGTGGTGCGCGAGTCTGTTGGGCGGTCGTTGCCTGGGTACATGGTGCCGGATGTGGTGATGGTGCTCGAGGAGTTCCCGTTGACGTCGAGCGGGAAGGTGGATCGGAAGGCGTTGCCGGCACCGCAGTGGAAGGCGAGGGTGTTCCGGGCGCCGGTGACTCCGGTGCAGGAGATCGTGGCCGGGGTGTTCGCCGAGGTCCTCGGTGTCGAGCGGGTCGGGCTCGATGATGATTTCTTCGCGTTGGGTGGTAATTCGTTGGTCGCGACCCGGGTGATCGCGCGCCTCAACACCATTTTGGGTAGTGCACTGGGCGTGCGGGTGTTGTTCGAGGCATCGTCGGTGGAGGCGCTGGCGGTGCGGGTCGAGGGGCATTCAGGTGAGGGTGGGCGTCCGGCCTTGGTGGCCGGTGTGCGGCCGGATCGGGTGCCGTTGTCGTTGGCGCAGCAGCGGTTGTGGTTTTTGAATCGGCTGGATCCGGAGTCGGCGGCGTACAACATTCCGGTGGCGTTGCGCTTGACGGGTGAGCTGGATGTGGCGGCGTTGTCGGCGGCGGTGGCCGATGTGGTGGGCCGGCACGAGGCGTTGCGAACGGTGTTCCCGGATTCGGTGCAGGGGCCGTTCCAGGTGGTGGTGCCGGTATCGCAGGTGCCGGTGGATTTGACCCCGGTTGTGGTGGCCGGTGAGGGCGAGTTGCTCGATCGTGCCGAAGCGTTGTTGACACAGGGTTTCGATGTCACCGAGTCGGTGCCGATGCGTGGGGCGTTGTTCGAGTGCGCTGCGGACGAGTTCGTGTTGGTGGTGGTGGTGCACCATATTTGCGCGGATGGGTTCTCGACGGTGCCGTTGGCGCGGGATGTGTTGGCCGCGTATGCGGCCCGGCTCGCCGGGCACGAGCCCGGGTGGGCGCCGCTCGAGGTGCAGTACGCCGATTATGCGTTGTGGCAGCGAGAGCTGCTGGGGTCGGAGGACGATCCGGAATCGCTGGCGGGCCGGCAGATCGACTACTGGACGGGTGCGTTGGCGGGGTTGCCGGAGGTGTTGGCGTTGCCGACGGATCGTCCGCGGCCTGCGGTGCGGTCGGGTGCCGGTGGCAGTGTGGAGTTTGTCGTGTCGGCGGCGGTGGCCGAGCGGATGCATGTGTTTGCGCGGGAGCGGGGGGTGACTGCGTTCATGGTGGTGCATGCGGCGTTGGCGGTGGTGTTGGCGAAGCTCAGTGGCAGCACCGATGTGGCGGTGGGGTCGGCGGTCGCGGGCCGGGGCGAGGCGGCGCTCGATGATCTGGTGGGGATGTTCGTGAACACGGTGGTGTTGCGGGCCGAGTGTGATCCGGATCTGTCGTTCGCCGATCTGGTGGATCGGGTGCGGGAGTCGGATCTCGAGGCGTTTGCGCATGCGGATGTGCCGTTCGAGCGGTTGGTGGAGGTGTTGAATCCGACACGGTCGCAGTCGTTCTCGCCTCTGTTTCAGGTGATGTTGGCGTTCCAGAATTACACCCAGTCCGAGGTGGTGTTGCCGGGGTTGACGGTGTCGCCGGTTGCGGTGGACTGGACGGCGGTACAGACCGATCTGTCGATGATCGTTACCGAATCACCGGTCGGCGGGTATGTGGGGACCCTCGCGTATGCGACGGACATCTTCGATCCGGGGACGGTGGCGCAGATCGGGGAGCGGTTCGTGCGGGTGCTCGAGACGGTTCTCGACGATCCCGCGGTGGCGGTGGGAGATATTTCGATCGTCGGTGACGACGAGCGGCACCGGATGGTCTCGGAGTGGAATGACACCGGACGTGAGGTACCTCAGGGGTTGTTGCTGGATGGGTTCGCGGAGTGGGTGGTGCGGTCGCCGGATGCGGTGGCGGTGGTGTTCGAGGGTGAGTTGTTGACGTATGCGCAGTTCGATGCGCGGGTGAACCGGTTGGCCCGGTATCTGATCGGTGCGGGGGTGGGCCCGGAGTCGTTGGTGGGCATCGGGATGCGCCGGTCGGTGGAGATGTTGGTCGGGATGTATGCGGTGTTGCGGGCGGGTGGGGCGTATGTGCCGGTCGATCCGGATCAGCCCCGTGAGCGCAACGAGTATGTGCTCGGGACAGCCGCCCCGGTGTGTGTGTTGTCGACGTCCCGGGACGGATTCGTGGTTTCGGGGCATCGGGTGGTCGATGTCGACGAGGTGGATGTGTCGGGGTATTCGCCGGCGCCGGTGGCCGAGTGCGAGTTGTTGGGTCCGGTGCGGTCGGAGAACCCGGCGTATGTGATTTTCACGTCGGGGTCGACGGGGCACCCGAAGGGGGTGGCGGTGCCGCATGAGGGGATCGTGAATCGGTTGTTGTGGATGCAGCATCGGTATCCGATCGGGGCGGGTGATGTGGTGTTGCAGAAGACACCGGTCACGTTCGATGTGTCGGTGTGGGAGTTGTTCTGGCCGTTGCAGGCTGGTGCGAGTGTGGTGGTCGCGGAGCCGGGTGGGCATCGCGATCCGGGGTATCTCGAGGCGGTGATCCGGGAGCAGTCGGTTACCACGGTGCATTTCGTTCCGTCGATGCTCGAGGTGTTCTTGGGTGGGGCGGATGTGGCGGGGTGTGGTTCGTTGCGTCGGGTGTTTGCCAGTGGTGAGGCGTTGGCGCCGGCGACGGTGGCGCGGTTGCGTCGGGTGAGCGATGCGCAGTTGCACAATTTGTATGGGCCGACCGAGGCGTCGGTGGATGTGACGTATTACGAGACCAGTTCCGACGAGTCGGTGGTGCCGATTGGTGTTCCGGTGTGGAACACCCGCACGTATGTTCTCGACGCTCGTCTGCAGCCGGTGCCGGTGGGGGTGGCGGGGGAGTTGTATCTGGCTGGTGTGCAGTTGGCCAGGGGGTATCAGGGTCGTCCGGATTTGTCGGCGGAGCGGTTCGTGGCGAATCCGTTTGCGGACACTGGTGCCGGTTCGTGTGTGGGTGCGGGGTCGCGGTTGTATCGGACGGGGGATCTGGTGCGGTGGAACCGGGACGGGAATCTCGAGTTCCTCGGGCGCACGGATTTCCAGGTGAAGGTGCGGGGTCTGCGGATCGAGTTGGGGGAGATCGAGACTGCGTTGGTGGCCTGCGACGGCATCGCGCAGGCGGTGGTGGTGGTGCACGAGGGTGATCTGGGTCAGCAGTTGGTGGGGTATGTGGCAGCCGACAGTGGCCGGACCATCGACACCGAAGCCGTGCGTGGTGCCATCAGACGGTCGCTTCCTGGGTACATGGTGCCGGATGTGGTGATGGTGCTCGAGGAGTTCCCGTTGACGTCGAGCGGGAAGGTGGACCGGAAGGCGTTGCCGGCACCGCAGTGGAAGGCGCGCGAGTTCCGGGCGCCGGTGACTCCGGTGCAGGAGATCGTGGCGGAGATTTATGCCGAGGTCCTCGGTGTGGAGCGGGTCGGCCTCGATGACGATTTCTTCGCGTTGGGCGGCAATTCGTTGGTCGCGACCCGGGTGATCGCGCGCCTCAACACCATTTTGGGTAGTGCACTGGGCGTGCGGGTGTTGTTCGAGGCATCGTCGGTGGAGGGGTTGGCGGCGCGGGTCGAGCGGCACGCGGGTGAGGGTGGGCGTCCGGTGCTCGAGGCGGGTGTGCGGCCGGATCGGGTGCCGTTGTCGTTGGCGCAGCAGCGTATGTGGTTCTTCAACCAGTTTGATCCGGAATCGGCGGCATTCAACATGCCCGCGGCGTTGCGCTTGACGGGTGTGTTGGATGTGGCGGCGTTGTCGGCTGCGGTGGCTGATGTGGTGGGCCGGCACGAGGCGTTGCGGACGGTGTTCCCGGATTCGGTGCAGGGGCCGTCGCAGGTGGTGGTGCCGGTCTCGCAGGTGCCGGTGGATTTGAGCCCGGTGCCGGTGGCCGGTGAGGGCGAGTTGCTCGATCGTGCCGAAGCGTTGTTGACACAGGGTTTCGATGTCACCGAGTCGGTGCCGGTGCGGGGCGCGTTGTTCCGGGTCTCGGAGTCCGAGCATGTGTTGGTGATGGTGGTGCACCATATTTCCGCTGATGGTGGGTCGCTGGCGCCATTGGCCCGGGATCTTGTGGCCGCGTATGCGGCCCGCCACGCTGGGCACGAGCCGGGGTGGGCGCCGCTCGAGGTGCAGTACGCCGATTATGCCTTGTGGCAACAACGCGTGCTGGGGTCGGAGGATGACCCGGGGTCGTTGCTATCACAGCAGTTATCTTATTGGACAACGGTGTTGGAGGACCTGCCGGATCTGGTCGAGTTGCCGACCGATCATCCTCGTCCCGCGGTTCAATCGCCGCGAGGGGCGCGAGTGGATTTCGTGTTGCCGGCTGATCTCGCGGATCGGATCGATCGGTTGGCGCGGGAGCATCAGGCGACGTTCTTCATGGTGGCGCATGCGGCGTTGGCGGTGTTGGTGGCGCGACTCAGTGGCAGCGAGGATATTCCGATCGGGACGCAGATCGCTGGCCGTGGAGAGGCGGCGCTCGACGATCTGGTGGGGATGTTCGGGAACACATTGGTGTTGCGCACCCGGATTGCGGGCACGGCGTCGTTCACGGAGGTGCTGGCTCAGGTTCGAGAGGTTGATCTGGCCGGTTTCGGTAACCCGGATGTTCCGTTGGAGCGGCTGGTGGAGATATTGAATCCGGCTCGGTCGATGGCGTATTCGGCGTTGTTCCAGGTCTTGTTGGTTGTGCAAAACTTTGCCGAGTCGCGGGTGTCGTTGCCTGGGTTGGAGATCGACCCGGTCGATACGGGTTCGGTGGGTGCAAAGTTGGATCTGGAATTGGATCTGGTCGACCGGTTCGATGCGGATGGGCGGCGCACCGGGATCGTCGGGACGTTGACGTACGCGCTGGATTTGTTCGAGGAGCCGACAGTGGCGGGGTTCGGTGCCATGTTCACCGCGATACTCGAGGCGGTCACAGCGGATGCGACGGTGCCGGTGGGGCGTATCGAGTTGCGCAGCCCCGCCGAATGTCGGGCCGTCGATGGTTGGAATGACACCAGGCGTGAGGTGTTGGACGGGTTGTTGCTGGACGGGTTCGCGGGGCAGGTGGTGCGGACGCCGGACGCGGTGGCGGTGGTGTTCGAGGGGCAGTCGTTGACGTATGCGCAGTTCGATGCGCGGGTCAACCGGTTGGCCCGGTTCCTGATCGAGGAGGGGGTGGGCCCTGAATCGTTGGTGGCGGTGGGGATGCGCCGGTCGGTGGAGTTGTTGGTCGGGATGTATGCGGTGTTGCGGGCGGGTGGGGCGTATGTGCCGGTCGACCCGGATCAGCCGCGCGAGCGCAACGAGTATGTGCTCGATACGGCGGGACCGGTGTGTGTGTTGTCGACGTCCCGGGACGGATTCGTCGTGTCGGGGCGTCGGGTGGTCAATGTCGACGAGGTGGATGTGTCGGGGTTTTCCTTGGCGCCGGTGGCCGAGTCGGAACTGTTGGGACCGGTGCGGTCGGAGAACCCGGCTTATGTGATTTTCACGTCGGGGTCCACCGGGCGTCCGAAGGGGGTGGCGGTCACTCACCGCGCTGTGGTCAATCAGATGGTTTGGATGCGGGAGCGTTACGGTCTCGGTTCAGGCGACACGGTGCTGCACAAGACTCCGGTCACCTTCGATGCGTCGGTGTGGGAACTGTTCTACCCGCTGCAGGTGGGCGCTCGGTTGGTGGTGGCGGAGCCGGGTGGGCATCGCGATCCCGAATACTTGATCCGAACCGCTCAGCGGTGGGAGATCACGATCTTGGAGTTCGTGCCGTCGATGCTCGCGCTGTTCTTGTCGGCAGACTCGGCGCTAGATCTGCCGGCAACATTGCGGTATGTGTCAGTCGGTGGTGAGGCGCTACCAGCGGAGGTGGCATCTCGGTTCGCCAACCGTTCGGATGCTTTGTTGGACAACACGTATGGGCCGACAGAGGGGACTGTGACCACGACGGTGTTCCGTTGTTCACCGGAGTCGGGAACCGGTTCGGGTTCGGGCCCGGTCCCGATCGGAGCGCCGATCCGCAATACTGCCGCCCATGTCCTCGACCGTGGTTTGCGTCCGGTGCCGGTGGGGGTGGCGGGGGAGTTGTATCTGTCGGGTGTGCAGGTGGCCCGCGGGTACCAGAACCGCCCGGACTTGACGGCGGAGCGGTTCGTGGCCGCTCCGTTCGGTGCGGCGGGGTCGCGGTTGTATCGGACTGGGGATCTGGTGCGGTGGAACCGGGACGGGAATCTCGAGTTCCTCGGGCGCACGGATTTCCAGGTGAAGGTGCGGGGCCTGCGGATCGAGTTGGGGGAGATCGAGACGGCGTTGGTGGCCTGCGACGGCATCGCGCAGTCGGTGGTGGTGGTGCACGAGGGCGATCTGGGTCAGCAGTTGGTGGGGTATGTGGTGCCCGAGGTGGGGTGCACGGTCGAGGTCGATGTGGTGCGCGAGTCTGTTGGGCGGTCGCTCCCGGTCTACATGGTGCCGGATGTGGTGATGGTGCTCGAGGGGTTCCCGTTGACGTCGAGCGGGAAGGTGGATCGGAAGGCGTTGCCGGCGCCGCAGTGGAAGGCGCGGGAGTTCCGGGCGCCGGTGACTCCGGTGCAGGAGATGGTGGCGGGGGTGTTCGCCGAGGTCCTCGGTGTCGAGCGGGTCGGGCTCGATGATGATTTCTTCGCGTTGGGCGGTAATTCGTTGGTCGCGACCCGGGTGATCGCGCGCCTCAACACCATTTTGGGTAGTGCACTGGGCGTGCGGGCGTTGTTCGAGGCGTCCACGGTGGAGGGGCTGGCGGCGCGGGCTGAGCGGCATGCGGGTGAGGGTGGTCGTCCGGTGCTCGAGGCGGGTGTGCGGCCGGATCGGGTGCCGTTGTCGTTGGCGCAGCAGCGGTTGTGGTTCTTGAATCGGTTGGATCCGGAGTCGGCGGCGTACAACATTCCGGTGGCGTTGCGCTTGACGGGTGAGCTGGATGTGGCGGCGTTGTCGGCGGCGGTGGCCGATGTGGTGGGCCGGCACGAGGCGTTGCGGACGGTGTTCCCGGATTCGGTGCAGGGCCCGTTCCAGGTGGTGGTGCCGGTGTCGCAGGTGCCGGTGGATTTGACCCCGGTGCCGGTGACGGCGGAGGAGATGAATGCGCGGATTGCGGGATTGGCGAGTCCCGGGTTCGATGTGACCGCTGAGGTTGCGGTTCGGGTGAGGTTGTTCAGGGTCTCGGAGTCCGAGCATGTGTTGGTGGTGGTGGTCCACCACATTTGCGCGGATGGGTTCTCGACCGGACCGTTGGCGCGGGATGTGATGGTGGCGTACGCGGCCCGGCTCGCCGGGCACGAACCCGGGTGGGCATCGTTGTCGAACCAGTACGCGGATTACGCCCTGTGGCAGCGTGAGCTCCTCGGGTCGGAGGACGATCCGGGATCGCTGCTGTCGCAGCAGATCGGGTATTGGACGGGTGCGTTGGCGGGGTTGCCGGAGGTGTTGGCGTTGCCGACGGATCGTCCGCGGCCTGCGGTGCGGTCGGGTGCCGGGGGCAGTGTGGAGTTCGTGGTGTCGGCGGCGGTGACCGAGCGGATGCATGTGTTTGCGCGGGAGCGGGGGGCGACGCCGTTCATGGTGGTGCATGCGGCGTTGGCGGTGGTGTTGGCGAAGCTCAGTGGCAGCACCGATGTGGCGGTGGGGTCGGCGGTGGCTGGCCGGGGCGAGGCGGCGCTCGACGATCTGGTGGGGATGTTCGTGAACACCCTGGTGCTGCGGGCCGAGTGTGATCCGGATCTGTCGTTCGCCGATCTGGTGGATCGGGTGCGGGAGTCGGATCTCGAGGCGTTCGCGCATGCGGATGTGCCGTTCGAGCGGTTGGTGGAGGTGTTGAATCCGACACGGTCGCAGTCGTTCTCACCTCTGTTCCAAGTGATGTTGGCGTTCCAGAATTACACCCAGTCTCAGGTTGAGCTGCCGGGGTTGATGGTGTCGCCGGTTGCGGTGGACTGGACAGCGGCACAGTTTGACCTGTCGGTAACTCTCGGTGAGGGGGACGACGGTGGCTACATGGGCGCGCTGGTGTATGCGACGGATATCTTCGATCCGGGGACGGCGGCGCAGATCGCGGAGCGGTTCGTGCGGGTGCTCGAGACGGTTCTCGACGATCCCGCGGTGGCGGTGGGCGACCTTTCCGTCGTAGGCGACGACGAGCGGCACCGGATGGTCTCGGAGTGGAACGACACCGGACGTGAGGTACCTCAGGGGTTGTTGCTGGATGGGTTCGCGGAGCAGGTGGTGCGGTCGCCGGATGCGGTGGCGGTGGTGTTCGAGGGGCAGTCGTTGACGTATGCGCAGTTCGATGCGCGGGTCAACCAGGTGGCGCGGTTGTTGATCGATGCCGGGGTGGGGCCGGAGTCGTTGGTGGGCATCGGGATGCGCCGGTCGGTGGAGATGTTGGTCGGGATGTATGCGGTGTTGCGGGCGGGTGGGGCATATGTGCCGGTCGACCCGGATCAACCCGCCGAACGCAACGAGTATGTGTTCGATACGGCGGGACCGGTGTGTGTGTTGTCGACGGCCCGGGACGGATTCGTCGTGTCGGGGTATCGGGTGGTCAATATCGACGAGGTGGATGTGTCGGGGTATTCGCCGGCGCCGGTGGCCGAGTGCGAGTTGCTGGGGCCGGTGCGGGCGGAGAACCCGGCGTATGTGATTTTCACGTCGGGGTCCACCGGGCGGCCGAAGGGGGTGGCGGTCAGCCACCGGGCGATCGCCAACCTCCTGTCGTGGATGGTCTCGGAGTACGGGTTCACCGACTCCGATGTGGTGGTACAGAAGGCGCCGATCACGTTCGACGTATCGGTGTGGGAGTTGTTCCTGCCGCTGACGGTCGGCGCAAAGTTGGTGGTCGCTCGGCCGGATGGGCATCGTGATTCGGAGTACATGTTGTCGCTGATCGGCGATGCCGGGGTCACGGTGGCGGAGTTCGTGCCGTCGATGCTGGGCGCCTTCCTCGCGGACCCAGAGGTGCAGATCCCCGACTCGTTGCGGTTGGTGTATGTCGGTGGTGAGGAATTGCCGGTGGATATGTTCGGGCGTCTGGCGGCGAAGTCGGATGCCCGCCTCGACAACATGTACGGCCCTACCGAGGCCGCAGTCACGGTGACGTCCTACCGGTGTGATGACCGGGATGTGCTCACCGTGCCGATCGGCGTCCCGGTGTGGAACATCCATACGTATGTACTCGACGCTCGTCTGCATCCGGTGCCGGTGGGAGTGGCCGGGGAGTTGTATCTGGGTGGGATCCAGTTGGCCCGGGGGTATCAGGGTCGCCCGGAGTTGTCGGCGGAGCGGTTCGTGGCGGATCCGTTCGGTGCGGCGGGGTCGCGGTTGTATCGGACGGGGGATCTGGTGCGGTGGAACCGGGACGGGCAGTTGGAGTTTGTGGGGCGCACTGATTTTCAGGTGAAGGTGCGGGGTCTGCGGATCGAGTTGGGGGAGATCGAATCCGCGTTGGTGACCGATGATTCGGTCGCTCAGGCGGTGGTGGTGGTGCACGAGGGCGATCTCGGCCAGCAGTTGGTGGGGTATGTGGTGCCGGAGATGGGCTGGTCGGTGGACACCGAGGCGGTGCGCGAGTCTGTTGGGCGGTCGTTGCCTGCGTACATGGTGCCGGATGTGGTGATGGTCCTCGATGAGTTCCCGTTGAGTTCGGCGGGGAAGGTGGATCGGAAGGCGTTGCCTGTGCCAGTGTGGGCGCCGCGCGAGTTCCGGGCGCCGGTGACTCCGGTGCAGGAGATCGTGGCGGAGATCTTCGCCGAGGTCCTCGGTGTGGAGCGGGTCGGCCTCGATGACGATTTCTTCGCGTTGGGTGGCAATTCGTTGGTCGCGACCCGGGTGATCGCACGGTTGGGTGCGGCGTTGGACGCGCGGGTGCCGGTGCCGGTGATTTTCGAGGCGTCGACGGTGGAGGCGTTGGCGGTGCGGGTCGAGGGGCATGCGGGTGAGGGTGGGCGTCCGGTGCTCGAGGCGGGTGTGCGGCCGGGTCGGGTGCCGTTGTCGTTGGCGCAGCAGCGGTTGTGGTTCTTGAATCGGTTGGATCCGGGGTCGGCGGCGTACAACATTCCGGTGGCGTTGCGGTTGTCCGGTGTGTTGGATGTGGCGGCGTTGTCGGCGGCGGTGGCCGATGTGTTGGGCCGGCACGAGACGTTGCGAACGGTGTTCCCGGATTCGGCGCAGGGGCCGTTCCAGGTGGTGGTGCCGGTGTCGCGGGTGCGGGTCGATTTGACCCCCGTACCGGTGGCTGGTGAGGGCGAGTTGCTCGATCGTGCCGAAGCGTTGTTGACACAGGGTTTCGATGTCACCGAGTCGGTGCCGGTGCGGGGAGCGTTGTTCGAGTGTGGTGCGGACGAATTCGTGTTGGTGATGGTGGTGCACCATATTTGCGCGGATGGGTTCTCGACGGCGCCGTTGGCCCGGGATGTGATGGTGGCGTATGCGGCCCGTCGGGCAGGACACGAGCCGGGGTGGCCGCCGCTCGAGGTGCAGTACGCGGATTATGCGTTGTGGCAGCGGGAGTTTCTCGGGTCGGAGGACGATCCTGAATCGTTGGCCGGCCAGCAGATCGAGTATTGGTCGGGGGCGTTGGCGGGGTTGCCGGATGTGGTGGCGTTGCCGACGGATCGGCCGCGGCCTGCGGTGCGGTCGGGTGCCGGTGGCAGTGTCGAGTTCGTCGTGTCGGCAGCCACGGTGGGTCGGATGCACTCGTTCGCACGGGAGCGGGGGGTGACTGCGTTCATGGTGGTGCATGCGGCGTTGTCGGTGGTGTTGGCGAAGCTTAGTGGGTCGACCGATATTGCGGTGGGGTCGGCGGTGGCGGGCCGGGGTGAGGCGGCGCTCGATGATGTGGTGGGGATGTTCGTGAACACCCTGGTGCTGCGGGCCGAGTGTGATCCGGATCTGTCGTTCACCGAGTTGGTGGATCGGGTGCGGGAGTCGGATCTCGAGGCGTTCGCGCATGCGGATGTGCCGTTCGAGCGTGTGGTGGAGGTGTTGAATCCGGTTCGTTCGCAGTCGTTCTCGCCGTTGTTTCAGGTGATGTTGGCGTTCCAGAACTTCGGGCGGTCTCAGGTGGAGTTGCCGGGTTTGACGGTGTCGCCGGTTCAGGTGGATTGGGCGGCGGCGCCGTTCGATTTATCGATGTCGCTTGGTGAGGCGGCCGACGGCGGGTACGAGGGGGCGTTGGTGTTTGCGACGGACATCTTCGATGCCGGCACGGCGGCGGGAATCGCGGAGCGGTTCGTGCGGGTGCTCGAGTCGGTGGCGGAGGATCCGTCGGTTCGGGTGGGGGATGTGTCTGTTCTCGATGCTGCGGAGCGGGCGTTGGTGCTCGATCGGTGGAATGACACGGGGCACCCGGTGCCCGACACCTCTTTGATGGGGTTGTTCGCGGAGTGGGTGGTGCGGTCGCCGGATGCGGTGGCGGTGGTGTTCGAGGGGCAGTCGTTGACGTATGCGCAGTTCGATGCGCGGGTCAACCAGGTGGCCCGGTTCCTGATCGATGCCGGGGTGGGCCCGGAGTCGTTGGTGGGCATCGGGATGCGCCGGTCGGTGGAGATGGTGGTCGGGATCTATGCGGTGTTGCGGGCGGGTGGGGCGTATGTGCCGGTCGATCCGGATCAGCCCCGCGAGCGCAACGAGTATGTGCTCGGGACAGCCGCCCCGGTGTGTGTGTTGTCGACGTCCCGGGACGGATTCGTGGTTTCGGGGCATCGGGTGGTCAACCTCGACGAGGTGGATGTGTCGGGGTATTCGCCGGCGCCGGTGGCCGAGTGCGAGTTGTTGGGTCCGGTGCGGTCGGAGAACCCGGCGTATGTGATTTTCACGTCCGGGTCGACGGGGCGGCCGAAGGGGGTGGCGATCAGCCACCGGGCGATCGTCAACCTCCTGTCGTGGATGATCTCCGAATACGGGTTCACCGACTCCGATGTGGTGGTGCAGAAGGCGCCGATTACGTTCGACGTGTCGGTGTGGGAGTTGTTCCTGCCGTTGGCGATCGGGGCCCGGATAGTGATCGCCCGGCCGGACGGACACCGTGATCCGGAGTACATGCTGTCGCTGATCAAGAACGCCGGGGTTACGGTGACGGAGTTCGTGCCGTCGATGCTGGGCGCCTTCCTCGCGGACACCGAGGTGCAGATCCCCGACTCGTTGCGATTGATACATGTCGGTGGCGAGGAATTGCCGGTGGATATGTTCGGGCGTCTGGCGGCGAAGTCGGATGCACGCCTGGACAACGTGTATGGGCCGACCGAGGCGGCAGTGAGTGTCAGCTACTACCGGTGTGATGACCGGGATGTGCTCACCGTGCCGATCGGCGTCCCGGTGTGGAACACCCATACGTATGTACTCGACGCTCGTCTGCATCCGGTGCCGGTGGGGGTGGCCGGGGAGTTGTATGTGGGTGGTGTACAGGTGGCACGCGGGTACCAGAACCGCCCGGATTTGACGGCGGAGCGGTTCGTGGCCGCTCCGTTCGGTGCGGCGGGGTCGCGGTTGTATCGGACGGGGGATCTGGCGCTGTGGAACCGGGACGGGAATCTCAAGTTCCTCGGGCGCACGGATTTCCAGGTGAAGGTGCGGGGTCTGCGGATCGAGTTGGGGGAGATCGAGGCGGCGTTGGTGGCCTGCGACGGCATCGCTCAGGCGGTGGTGGTGGTACACGAGAGCGATCTCGGCCAGCAACTGGTGGGGTATGTGATGCCTGCTGCGGGGTGCGTGGTCGATGCCGAGTCGGTGCGTGCGGTGGTGGGTGAGCGTGTGCCTTCGTACATGGTGCCGGATGTGGTGATGGTCCTCGAGGAGTTCCCGTTGACGTCGAGCGGGAAGGTGGACCGGAAGGCGTTGCCGGCGCCGCAGTGGAAGGCTCGGGTGTTCCGGGCGCCGGTGACTCCGGTGCAGGAGATGGTGGCGGGGGTGTTCGCCGAGGTCCTCGGTGTGGAGCGGGTCGGCCTCGACGATGATTTCTTCGCGTTGGGTGGCAATTCGTTGGTCGCGACCCGGGCGATGTCTCGGTTGGCAAGCGAAGTCAGCATTCCTGTTCCCTTGCAATGGTTTTTCTCCGATCCGACGGTGGAGGCGTTGTCTGGCCGCATCGTTGCCGGTATCGACGGTTCAGCCGGGAAAGACTCGGCCGGAGCAGGCTTCGGTCCACTGCTCACCCTTCGGGAAGCCGGCACCGCGACGCCGGTGTTCTGCATCCACCCGATCGTGGGATTGTCCTGGTGCTACGCAGGTCTGACACAGCATCTCGACGGCGATGTGCCCGTCTACGGTGTCCAAACTCCCGCGATCCACGAGGAGAGTTTTGTGCCGGAGTCTCTCGAGGAACTCGCAGACCGATACATCAGTGAGATCCGCAAGGTCCGGCCGGATGGGCCGTATCGGCTGCTGGGCTGGTCCTTGGGCGGTGCCATCGCTCATGCGATGGCGATCCAACTGCAGGCGGCTGGTGAGCGGGTGGAGGTGTTGGCCATGCTGGACAGCTTCATCGAGTCGAACGTGGCTGGTTCGGCTGATGACGTCGCCATGGGCGAGTTGCTGGGCGCGTTCGGCGTCGAAGAGGACGCCGCAGGAACCAATGCCTCCGATCTGAGCCTCGACGTTGTCACAGCGGAATTGGCCAGGCTGACGGGGCGGTCCGCAGAACAAGCCGAAGAGATCGTTGGGCGACTCTGGTCTGCGGCGGAACGCAATTCGCGGTTGATGGCCGAGTATCGACCGGAGCGTTTCGAAGGAGACATCGTGTTCTTCACGGCCGCTGCTGATGCTCCCACGGATACGCGGGCAGAGCAGGAGTGGAGCAAGGCGGTCACGGGAAAGGTATGCGACCACCCGGTCCCGGCTACGCATTGGCGGATGACGTCTCCTGATGCTCTGGCTCTCGTCGGCCCGATCTTGAACGACGTCTTGGCGCCGACAGGCCTGAGTTCGAGCGATGTGGCCGACGGGGAATCGCCGACCGAGGGAACGCTCGGTTCGTCTGCGATCGCGCCATCCCAGGCAATAGCGGGCGGGTCATGAGTTTCGGGCGTCCGAGCCACTCGGGGCCGAATTTTCACTATCGAGAGTCGGATACAGCAGCAGTTGACCGACATGAACAAGAGAAGGTGGTACCGAATATGCAGGGACGGTCACTGGGGCTGCAGTTTCCCCGTAGGCGATGGGCTGCGGGTGCGTTGAGTGTAATGACCGTCGCGATGAGCCTGTCTCTGCCGACCCCTGCTGGCGCCGACCCTGGTCCGATGCGATCGATCGAAGCGACATCGGCCGCGTATCTCGATCGCATCGACAAGCTCGACGACCGTCGGTGGGACGTGTACGTGTACTCCCCGTCGATGGATCGTGTGATCCCGCTGCAGGTGATTCGTCCGGCCGACACCAGTGTGCCGAGGCCGACCCTGTATTTGCTCAATGGGGCCAGCGGGGGTGAGGGTGACGCGAACTGGCTGGACCAGACGGACGTCCTGAGTTTCTTCGCGGACAAGGACGCGAATGTAGTGATTCCTGCTGAGGGAATATCCAGTTACTACACAGACTGGGAGCACGACGACCCGGTACTCGGGCGAAACAAGTGGACGACGTTTCTTACCCGTGAACTCCCTCCGGTGATCGATTCCTCGCTCGGTGCCAACGGGATCAATGCGATCGCCGGTCTGTCGATGGCGGCCACGTCCGTGTTCGACTTGGCGATCCATGCACCCGGTCTGTACCGAGGTGTCGGTTCCTATAGCGGATGCGCACAGACCAGCGACCCTCTCGGACAGGCCTATGTCCGGACAGTTGTGGGGGTCGGCGGCGGGGATGCGCAGAATATGTGGGGGCCCTATGACGGACCAGGCTGGCGTGAGCACGATCCACTCCTCAACGCCGAGAAGTTGCGTGGGATTTCTCTTTATATCGCGACCGGCAATGGGCTCCCCGGGCCGTACGAGGATCCGGCTCGCCCGGACACCCCACAGGGGATTTGGTGGCTGAATCAGGCCGTAGTCGGTGGCGCTATCGAGGCTGCTACCGACGTCTGCACCCACAACTTTGCAAATCGATTGCAGGAGTTGAACATTCCGGCGACTTTCGATTTTCGGGACGTTGGCACGCATTCGTGGGGATACTGGCAGGACGACCTGCACAACTCTTGGCCCCAGCTGTCGGCGTCACTCGGGCTTTGACCAAACGCCGACGGAAAATTCTTCAGGTCGGTCGATCAGGTGCGCCGGAGTCCGTCGAACAGGAGTTGAACCACCGCGTCAGCCAGATCGGACACCGAGCCGCCCGTGCGCGGGCGGTACCACTCGATCAGCGAGTTGACCGTGCCGAACACGAGGCGGCTGGTGAGCGCTGGATCGATTCCAGGCCGCAGGTCTCCCTCGTTCGCTGCCGCGACGACGAGGTCGCTGACGAAGGCGTCGAACTCTCGGCGGCGGGCGAGAGCGCGGCGTTCGACCGTGGTGTTCCCGTGGACACGCAGTAGCAGCGTGACGTAAGGGAGTTCGGCGGCGAGAACCTCGACGCTGCGACGGACGAGATATTCGAGCCGGTCGATATACCGGCCGCTGGTGGCCTTCTCTTCGGTGGTAACGGCGAAGAGCGCATCGAGCGCGCGAGACAGAGCCAGTTCGAGGAGTTCCGACTTACCGGACACGTGGTGATAGATAGACGACTTCGTTATGCCCAGGCGTTGGGCGAGCACCTCCATGCTGGTGCCGTCGTAGCCCCTATCGTTGAAAACGGCTACGGCCACAGAGAGCAGCGATTCGAGGTCATAGCCCGGGCGCCCGGGAGAGCCGCTCTTTCGGGCAGGGCGTGCCGTGGCCATATGCGCAGTCCTTCCAGCTGTGGAGCTTCACCGCTTCGGCGCGCCGTCCACCGTACTGACCTACCGAAGGTTCGGTCTGGAAGAGGATACCCGACTAGTCGAACAGTGTGGGCGCATCTCCACTCGACTCGTCGCCAGCGGTACCGGACGAGTCGGCCTCCCCTTCCTGCCGGGACGCCTTGCGCACCACGGAAAGGGTTGTCGTCCTGACCGAGAGCCTGTGGCCGTCCGGGTGTTGAAGCGAAGCCATTCCCTTGCTGACTTCCACCACTAGCCAGGGACCGGCGTGGCCGGATGCCTGAACCAGATCGCCCACCTGTATCTGTACGGCTACCACCGTTTCCTCCCAAGATTTAGTGCGTCAGCCTGTGCCCAGCGTAGCGACATCTGGCCCAGCCTAGCGGCATCGGCCCAGCTTAGCGACAGGGAAAGTGTGACACCTCGAGGAATTCTGCGTCGCAGGCACAGTGATCATCGAGCGTGAATGCCTTCTCGTGAACACTTCACGGGGAACGGAAATTTCGGACCTAGCAACGCGGCAACGGTTCGCGACGTGAGTAGCGAGTGCTGGCTGAGAGACTCCTGAGCGCGAATTGACCGCGGCGCGACTTCTACGGATCCTGGACTACAGGAATTCGTGAGCTGCATTCCAGGTATTGACGGCTTCTGGGCGTACTCGGTGACTCTCGACTACTACCTCGGCACGCTCTGGTGTTTGCGGCGGTCGCAACTGCCGAGATCGAGAGGACTGAAATGGCACGCACAGACGACGACACTTGGGACATAGCCACCACCATGGGCGCTACCGCTGTGATGACGGCGATGGCTCGCGCCGACGAAACCAACAGTGCCAACCCACTGATCCGCGACCAGTTCGCCGAGCCGCTGGTGGCAACTCCACAGCTCGCGCACGTGTGCGAGCAGGTGTCATCTATGTGGGCTGATGCCGGTGAAGCCGACCGCCAGCAGGTAGTCGACCATCTAGCGGTGAGAACACACTTTTTCGATGCGTTTTTCACCGAAGCCGCCGAGGCGGGCATCGGCCAGCATGTCATCTTGGCTTCTGGTCTTGATTCGCGTCCCTACCGCCTGAACTGGCCCGCCGGAACCGTGGTCTACGACAACGACGTGCCCGCGGTGCTGGAGTACAAGGCCGCCACCCTACGCGCCTATGGCGCCGAACCGACCGCGACTCTGCGCGAAGTGGGTGTGGACCTGCGCCACGACTGGCCCGCGGCGCTGCTCCAAGCAGGATTTGACCCCACCCGGGCCACGGCATGGCTTGCAGAAGGGCTACTGCCATTCTTGCGGGGCACCGCCCAAGAGGCGATGTTCGCCAACATGCATCGACTGAGTGCGGATGGCAGTCGGGTGGCGGTCGAGGTGTTGCATATTGATGACCAGCGGCGCCGTGAGGTCGAACAGCAATGGCACAAGGAACGTCTCGCGCGCGAACAGCGTGGTGAAGACGTGTCCTTCGATCATCCATTCCGGCTCTGGTACGGCGATGAGGGCCGCCCCGACTGCGTCCAGTGGTTCGACTTGCATGGCTGGACGGCGCAATCCGTCGACAGCCGCCAGGAGGCACAGCGGCTGGGCCGAACCATCGCGCCACCCAGCAGTGACCAGCCGTTCTTCGGTTCCTTCAACACTTCATTCGTCACTGCCGAATTGCCGGCAAACCCTTGACGCTGTCTAGCCTCGACACTTCAAGATAGTGACTGGTTTTGGGCCGGTGGGTTCTGCCGCGAGGCAGTTGTCGCAATGAATCTGTCTGCGTGTGTGGTGATGTGGCGGTGCAGGCGGGTGGCAGTCGGAGACAAGCGGTGGTTTCCTGCCGCGAGGCCGATGGTTCTGTCGGCGATGCCGGACACCGGGATGGTCACCAGGTCAGTGGCCGCGGTCTCTGCGGCGGGTAGAAGGGCGACTCCAAGACCGTGTCTGACGAGGACTCTGATTGTCTCGAACTCGCTGATCTCGAACGCTACCTGAGGGGTGAACCCGGCCTCGGCGCAGCATGATTCGAGATACTGCCGTATGTGATACGACGCTGGGCTCGCGATGAACTGTTCCCGAGACAGCTCGGCGAGGTCGACCTGGCTGCGATCGCCTAGTCGATGAGTTGTGGCCACATGCAATAGAAGCCGTTGGCGGCCGAGGACAGTGACGGGTAGATCGTCTGGTGGTGGGATCATCACCGCAAGGTCGAGCCGGCCGTCACGGACCATCTGCGCGAGCGCTTCACCGTGGGCCTGAACGAGGCGTAGCCGGATCCGTGGTGCCGAACGATGAAACTCGGCCAGCAGTGACGGGATGCTCACGGGACCCAAGGTCAGAGGGAATCCGAAGCGCACGAATCCGCTGTCGGGATCGGCGTGGCTGCGGACCGTGCTGATCGCATCGTCAAGATTGCGAACCAGGTCGCGGGTGCGTTCGTGGAGTTCCCGTCCGGCAGGCGTCAGTGCGACACCGCGACCGGCAGGCTGGAAGAGAGATACGCCGATCGTCTGTTCGAGCGCCTTGAGACGGCGACTCAACGACGACTGCGGCACGCCGAGTTGGTCCGCAGCGCGAGTGATGTGGCCCTCCCTGGCTGCAACGTCGAATGCCGCCAGCAGCGGCACCACGGCCGCAGTCGCGTTGGACAGGAACAAATCCATATTCGGATTATAATCGAGTGATTTGCTCATTGGACGGATTGGTTTCGAGCGCGCAAGCTGGGACCAACTTCGACAACACGAGCGGAGGCAGGTCGTGAAGGAACGTGAATTGATCGGTGAGTCAGTCGATACCGGCCCGGAGTTCGATGTCGTCCTGATCGGCGGGGGCATCATGTCGGCGACGCTGGGCGCATTGCTCTCCAGGCTGCAGCCCGATTGGTCGGTGGTGCTCCTCGAACGCCTCGATCGCGCTGCGGGAGAGAGTTCGGCACCCTGGAACAACGCTGGCACCGGCCATGCCGGCCTGTGCGAGCTCAACTACATGCCCGATCCGGGCGACTCGACCAAAGCAGAGCAGATCGGGCGTCAGTTCCAGCTCTCGAGGCAGTTCTGGGCGTCGCTCGTCGAGTCCGGTGATCTGCCCGCCCCTGCCACATTCGTGAATTCGACACCGCACATGAACGTGGTATTCGGTGCGCGTGATGTGGCATACCTGCGGAAACGATTCGATACGCTTCGCCTGTCCCCTATGTTCTCGGCGATGAAGTACAGCGAGGATCGGGAGATGATTCGCCGGTGGGTACCTCTCATGATGGAGGGCCGAGCCGACACCGAACCCGTTGCGGCGACCCGCTATGACGCGGGCACGGATGTCGAATTCGGCATCCTCACGAGCGACCTCGTCAAGATGATGGAAACCCGCGGTGCACGAGTGCGCACACGTCACGAGGTGACGGGTCTGCGCCGCGGTCCAGACGGATTGTGGACCGTGACAGGCCGAAACTACGGCGAGAGTGGCCACTTCTCCCTCCGATCTCGCTTCGTGTTCGTCGGAGCCGGTGGCTACGCCCTCAAGCTCCTACAGAAGGCCCGAATTCCGGAGGTCCGTGGCTACGCAGTGTTCCCGATCGGTGCCCAGTTCCTACGCGCTGACCAGCGTGACCTCGTGGTGCGTCACGATGCGAAGGTCTACAGCCAAGCCGCTGTCGGCGCTCCACCGATGTCTGTGCCGCACCTCGACAAGCGCGTGATCGACGGCGCGGGTTCGCTGATGTTCGGTCCCTACGCGACCTTCAGCACGCGACTGCTCAAACACGGGAAACTATCCGACCTCTTCACCACGGTCAGGCTGCACAACATTGCACCCCTCGTTGCGGTCGGCATACAGAATCTGCCCTTGGTGCGTTACCTCGTCAGCCAACTTCTGACATCGCGCAGCCGAAAACTACGCCAGCTGAAACGCTTCCTTCCCACCGCAGACGACACCGACTGGACCCTGATCACTGCGGGCCAGCGAGCCCAGCTGATCAAGCCACACCCCCGCAAGATCGGCACTTTGACGTTCGGGACGGAGGTTGTCACCAGCGCCGGCGGAACCATCGCTGGACTGCTCGGTGCGTCGCCGGGCGCCTCGATCGCCCCTGCCGCGATGCTCGATCTCCTCGACACCTGCTTCCCCGACCGGATGCGGCAATGGAGGCCAACACTGCGGCAGATGATGCCTGGCATCGATAGGCCAGTCGATGCCGATCAAGCCACCGTAGACGCCAACCTCGATCGCACCGGCCGCATCCTTGGCGTTGCATGACTTCGGAGAACACCCGAAACGCCTGAGCCGATGGCAGGTCCGCCGAAAATCGAACCACGTTTCGGCAGCCCCGGACTGGACGGGGAATCTAGAGTGAACCCAGTGCCAGGATCAATTCTGTTTCGACTGGTGGAGATGAATCGTTGATGACCGAACTCGGAGGCCACTGCGACAGCCGCTTCGCGGCGTTACAGGACGCGTTGAAGCGCAATATCGATTCGGGCGCGGATCTCGGCGCCTCTATCGCCGTCACCTTGGACGGAGAGCCTGTAGTCGACATGTGGGGTGGGTGGTCGGATGCGGGCCGTACCACCGAGTGGGGACGAGACACCATTACCTCTGTGTTCTCGTGCACCAAGACGGTGACCGCACTGGCGGCACTGGTGCTCGTCGACCGTGGACTGTTGGACGTGTATGCGCCTGTCGCGCGGTACTGGCCGGAATTCGCTGCTCGAGGCAAGGAACGCGTGGAGGTCAGGCATCTCCTCTCGCACACCTCGGGGGTCCCGGGCTGGGATCAGCCGATCTCGAGCGAAGATCTCTACGACGTTGAGGAGTCGACGAAACGGCTTGCCGCGCAAGCTCCGTGGTGGGAACCTGGGACTGCATCCGGGTACCACGCGCAGAGCTACGGACATTTGATCGGCGAGTTGATCCGTCGCATCGACGGCCGCATGCTCGGGCGTTTCGTCGCCGAAGAGATAACCGGACCGTTGGGCGCCGATTTCCATATCGGATTGAACCCCTCCGAGTTCGGTCGGGTGTCGGACGTCGTCCCGCCGCCTTCTCCGATCGACCGGACCGCCTCAGATACCGACAGCGTCTCCTTCAGGGCGCTCAATGGTCCGACCCCCGACGCCACAGACTCTTGGTCCAGGGAGTTCAGGACCAGCGAAAACGGTGCAGGTTCGGGTCAGGGTAATGCGCGATCACTCGCACGCATCCACTCCGTGGTCGCGTGCGGCGGTGAAGTCGACGGCGTCCGCCTGTTGTCTCCCGACACGACCGCGCTCATCTTCGAAGAGCAGTCGAACGGTGTCGACCTCGTTCTGGAGAAGCAGATCCGATTCGGAATCGGATACGGGCTGCCAACGCCAGTGTCGGTGCCGTTCGTCCCGGAAGGACGGATCTGTTTCTGGGGCGGTTGGGGTGGCTCCGAGATCGTCATCGACACCGAACGTCGCATGACCATGTCATACGTGATGAACCGGATGGGTTCAGCGCTCATGGGTTCCAGCCGCACAGCCCAGTACGTGTCGGCGGCGTTCGACGCGCTCGAATGAGCAACTCACACCGGCTGCTTTCGCGATAGCCACTCCCGCTGATGGGTACCTTCGGGACGATCGAACCGTAAGGTTTAAAGAGGTGCGCATGTCGCAATGCGCCGATCCACGACAACCGATCGACCGAAGGACCGAGTTCAATGCCGCAACAGGTGCGAGGCGTCATCGCTCGCTCGAAGGGCGCCCCTGTCGAGATCGCGACCATCAACATCCCCGACCCCGGACTCGGCGAAGTGATCGTCGACATCGCCGCTTGCGGGGTCTGCCACACCGACCTCACCTACCGTGACGGCGGCATCAACGACGAGTTTCCTTTCCTGCTCGGTCACGAGGCAGCAGGCACTGTGGAGAGAGTCGGCGAGGGTGTCGATACCGTCGAGGTCGGCGATTTCGTCGTTCTGAACTGGCGCGCCGTGTGCGGTCGGTGCCGGGCGTGCAAGCGCGGCCGCCCGCAATACTGTTTCGACACGTTCAACGCGACGCAGAAGATGACACTCGAGGACGGCACCGAGCTCACCCCCGCGCTGGGGATCGGCGCGTTCGCCGACAAGACTCTCGTCCATGCAGGGCAATGCACCAAGGTGAATCCGTCGGCCGATCCGGCCGTGGTCGGATTGCTGGGTTGCGGCGTCATGGCCGGCCTAGGTGCGGCAGTGAACACCGGAAACGTCAGCCGCGGCGACAGCGTTGCCGTCATCGGGTGCGGTGGTGTCGGTGACGCCGCGATCATGGGCGCGCGTCTCGCCGGTGCGTCCAAGATTATTGCGATCGATCGGGACGACAAGAAACTCGACTGGGCGAAGGACCTCGGGGCCACTCACACGATCAACGGTTCCACGGTCGATGTCGTCGAGGCGGTTCAGGAACTGACCGGAGGATTCGGTGCGGACGTGGTGGTCGACGCCGTCGGCCGTCCAGAAACCTGGAAGCAGGCGTTCTATGCCCGCGATCTCGCCGGGACCGTCGTGCTCGTGGGCGTTCCGACTCCGGACATGACTCTCGAGATGCCGCTGGTCGACTTCTTCTCGCGCGGCGGCGCATTGAAGTCGTCGTGGTACGGCGACTGTCTGCCCGAACGAGACTTCCCGATGCTCGTCGACCTGTACGAGCAGGGACGGTTGCCGTTGGAGAAGTTCGTCAGTGAGCGCATCGGTATCGACGAGGTCGAAGAAGCGTTCGGCACGATGCATGCCGGTGAGGTCCTGCGCTCGGTGGTCGTCCTGTGAGCGGCAGATTTCGTATCGAGAATGTCGTCACAGAGGGAACATTCACCCTCGACGGTGGAACCTGGAACGTCGACAACAATATCTGGCTGATCGGTGACGACAGTGAGGTCGTGATCGTCGATGCGGCACACGATGCATCGCCGATCATCGATGCGGTCGGCGACCGCCACGTCAATGCCATCGTCTGTACGCACGGCCACAACGATCACGTCACGGTCGCTCCGGAACTGGCTGCTCGACTGGACGCACCGATGTTCCTGCATCCCGGCGACGATGTGCTGTGGAATATGACGCACCCAGGCGAGCAGTACCGGCAACTCGAAGACGAGCAGCGTATCGCTGTTGCCGGCACCGAGATCCAGGTGATACACACGCCCGGTCACTCACCGGGGTCGTCGTGTCTCTACTTGCCGGAGGCGGGAGCGCTGTTCTCCGGAGACACCTTGTTCTCCGGCGGCCCGGGCGCGACGGGCCGGTCCTATTCGGATTTTCCGACGATTATCGGGTCGATCCGAGATCGACTGTTCGTCCTGCCCGAAGCGACTTTCGTTCACACCGGGCACGGCGGTGGGACCACAATCGGCACCGAAGCTCCGCATCTCGAGGAGTGGCTACGCGGGTAAACTCGCAAGATGACCAATACCGACAAATACACCTTCGACGAGGACGATGTCGTCGTCTCGGCCGAGGAGTCCTACGCGGCGGGTATTCCTGCGGTGTTGGTGTCGCTGCGCCGAGGTATCGAGCAGATGGGTCCGGTTCGCACAGTTCGGACGCTGTTGAAGCTGAACCAACGCAAGGGATTCGACTGTCCCGGGTGTGCGTGGCCGGAGACTCCTGGGCACCGCAAGCACGCCGAATTCTGCGAGAACGGCGTGAAGGCAGTTGCAGAGGAGGCCACGACCCGTACGGTCACCCCCGAGTTCTTCGCCAAGTACTCGGTGGCCGAGTTGCTGGGAAAGACCGAATATTGGCTGGGTCAGCAGGGGCGACTGACTCATCCGATGGTCTTGTTGCCGGGCGCCACACACTATGAGCCACTGGATTGGGATGCGGCTTTCGCGTTGATCGCTGGCGAGTTGCGGGCGCTGGGATCGCCGAACGAGGCAGTGTTCTACACCTCCGGTCGAACATCGAACGAAGCAGCGTTCGTGTATCAACTGATGATTCGCGCTTTCGGGACGAACAACATGCCGGACTGCTCGAACATGTGCCACGAGTCCACGGGTTCGGCATTGTCGGAGTCGATCGGGATCGGAAAGGGCTCTGTCTCGGTCCCCGACATCGAATCCGCCGACCTGATCCTGATCGCGGGCCAGAACCCGGGCACCAATCACCCGCGCATGCTCTCGACCTTGGAGAACGCAAAAGCAAACGGGGCCCGCGTGATTGCGATCAATCCACTGCCGGAGGCGGGCCTGATGCGATTCAAGGATCCGCAGAAGGTGCACGGCATTGTCGGTGACGGTATCGCGATTGCGGATGAGTTCCTGCAGATTCGGATCGGCGGCGACCAGGCGTTGTTCCAGGGTCTGGGCCGGTTGCTCTTGGAGGAAGAAGAGCGCAACCCTGGCACCGTGATCGACCGCGAGTTCATCGAGAGGTACACCGCGGGGTTCGAGGAGTATGCCGCACACGTCCGCGGAGTGGATCTTGAAACTGTGGCCCAGGCGACGGGCCTCTCGCTGGAACAGATTCACCAGACCGCAGATGCACTGATCGCGTCGAAGAAGACGATCATCTGCTGGGCCATGGGGTTGACCCAGCACACGCATGCGGTGGCAACGATTCAGGATGCCGTCAATCTGCTGCTGTTGCAGGGAATGATCGGGAAGCCCGGAGCCGGGCTGTGCCCGGTCCGGGGACACTCCAATGTGCAGGGCGATCGGACGATGGGAATCTGGGAGACGATGCCCGAATCATTCCTCGCCGCCCTCGACAAGGAGTTCGGCATTGTCTCCCCTCGGCAGAACGGATTCGACACGGTCGAATCGATTCGCGCCATGCGCGACGGGAAGGCGTCGGTATTCGTCGGGATGGGCGGCAATTTCGTCTCCGCAACCCCGGATACCGAACTCACAGAGAAGGCGATGCGCCGGTGCTCGCTCACCGTGCAGGTGTCGACGAAACTCAATCGCAGCCACCTGGTTACCGGTGAGACCGCGTTGATCCTGCCTTCTCTGGGGCGCACCGATCGCGATGTTCAGTCGGCCGGGAAGCAGAAAGTGTCGGTAGAGGATTCGATGTCAGTGGTGCATCTATCCCGCGGCAACCTTCGGCCGGCGAGTGCGCATCTGCGCAGCGAGGTGGCTATCGTCTGTGGAATAGCGACAGCGTTGTTCGGCGCAGATCACGTGGTGCCGTGGCGGGAGTTTGCCGCCGATTACGATCTGATCCGTGATTCGATCGCCAGGGTGATCCCGGGGTTCGAGGATTTCAACCGGAGGGTACGGCAGCCGGACGGGTTCGCGTTGCCCCATCCACCTCGAGACGAACGTCGTTTCGACACGTCGACGGGGAAGGCGAACTTCGTTGTCAACGAGTTGACCTGGCTGCCGGTTCCCGAGGGTCGACTGATGTTGCAGACGATGCGCAGTCACGATCAGTACAACACCACCATCTACGGTCTCGATGATCGGTATCGCGGGGTTGAGGGTGGGCGTCGCGTGCTCTTCATCCATCCAGATGACATCGCTGCTTTCGGTGGTGTGGCCGGAGATCGGGTGGACCTGGTCTCCGAGTGGAGGGACGGCGACGGAAAGGTGTTCGAGCGCCGCGCCGACGACTTCCGATTGGTGCCCTACAAGACTCCCGTCGGGAACGTGGCCGCCTACTATCCGGAAACGAATGCGCTGATTCCTCTAGACCATGTAGCGAGGAAATCGAATACGCCTGTTGCCAAGGCGATCACGATCCGCCTGGAACGGAGACCCTGATGGGGCGTGTCACCACTCGCACTCCGGTCACCCGGATCAGTGGCACACGACAATCGACCCGCCCGGACACGGTGGTGGTGGAAGAACCCCTCGAAATCCGTTTGAATGGAACACCGCTGGTCGTGACCATGCGGACCCCCGGGTCCGATATCGAACTAGCCCAAGGTTTTTTGCTGACCGAGGGGATAATCTCGGATCGTTCGGACATCGTTTCGGTTCGCTACTGCAACAGCGTCGACGAGCACGGGGTCAACACGTACAACGTCCTCGACGTCGATCTCGCGGCGTCGGTGACACCTCCCGACATCAACATCGAACGTAACTTTTACACCACCTCGTCGTGTGGGGTGTGTGGAAAAGCGTCATTGGAGGCGATCCGGCAGCGGACTCGGCACTCACCCGCCGACGATGTGGTGCGGATTCCGGCCGCTACGATCGCCGAGTTGCCGGACGCCTTGCGGTCCGCTCAGCGTGTGTTCGAGACGACCGGTGGGTTGCATGCCGCCGGTTTGTTTACTGCCACTGGCGAATTGCTCGCAACAAGGGAGGATGTCGGCAGACACAACGCTGTCGACAAGTTGATCGGTTGGGCGACCGAACAGAGTCGTCTTCCACTGCGGGGGACCGTCCTGCTCGTCAGTGGCAGGGCTTCGTTCGAGCTGGCGCAGAAAGCTGTGATGGCAGGCATTCCGGTGCTCGCGGCCGTGTCGGCTCCGTCGTCGCTGGCGATCGACCTCGCCCACGACGCCGGTCTCACCCTGATCGGATTCCTGCGCGGCACGACGATGAACGTCTATGCCAATCCAGACCGCATCACCTGACGTGACGACTGCGGTGCTGATGGCTACAGCGCCGCGTTCTTGTCGAACTCGGTGGCGAGTTCCTTAGCGACTCGTTTGAGCAGGGGAACAATGTGGTCGGCCGATTCGATGGTGACGCGGGCTGCCGGCCCAGAGACGGAGATTGCCGTCGGAGTGGGTGCATTCGGTACTGGAACAGAGAAGCATCGGACGCCGATTTCCAGTTCACCTTCGTCGATCGCGTATCCACGCTTGCGGCACAGTTCCAGATCCGAGATCAGTGTGTCGGGATTCGATAGAGAGTTCTCGGTGTAGGTCGGCATGCCTGCCCGGCTGACGAGCGAGTGAACTGTCTCGTCGGAGAGTTGCATGAGTAGCGCCTTGCCCACGCCCGTGCAGTGCGTGTAGACGCGACGGCCCACCTCTGTGAACATGCGCATCGCGTGTTCGGACGGTACCTGCGCGACATAGACGGCCATGGTGCCTTCGAGGACGGCCATGTTCGCGGTCTCGCCGGTGCCCCTCACCAATTCTGCGAGATGAGGACGGGACCAGGCGCCGATCAGCGATGTGGCGCTCTCGCCAAGCCTGATGAGTTTGGGGCCAAGTGCGTACCGTCGATTCGGCAGTTGTCGGACATACCCGCCATTCATCAATGTGCGCATGAGTCGATGGATCGTCGGGAGGGGAAGACCGGCGATGTCGGCAAGTTCGCTGACTCCGATCGATCCCCCGGAGCTCGCCATGATCTCGAGCATGTCGAATGCGCGTTCCACCGACTGCACTCCACCGGCCGGATTCTGACCGTTCGACATCTCTGGCTCCATCTTCTTCGGTGCTACCACGGTCACTGAACACACATGAGCACGCCGCCGCACGGTGGTCCCGGTGTTGACAGGGACCACCCGTGTTGACAGGACACCGTTGACAAGGTTTTCTCTATGTCAAGATACGAAACTGTGTTTCCGTATCATGGAAGTTATCACAAAGTGCGGAAGGGTGAGGCGTTTCATGACTGAGCGTGTTCAGGTCGGCGGTCTTCAGGTCGCGAAGGTGCTCTACGACTTCGTCGGAAACGAGGCGCTGCCGGGTACCGGCGTGGACGCCGACGCGTTTTGGGCCGGTGCGGACAGGGTGATCCAGGAGTTGGCGCCGAAGAACCGGGATCTACTTGCCATCCGCGACGACCTCCAGGCGAAGATCGATTCCTGGCACCGTGACCGGGCCGGAAAGCCCATCGATCAGGCCGAGTACCAGGCATTTTTGACCGAGATCGGGTATCTGGTGCCGGTCCCCGCCCCGTTCGAGGTGACAACTGAGAATGTGGACACTGAGATCACCTCGACTGCGGGGCCGCAGTTGGTGGTCCCAGTCCTCAACGCCCGATTCGCGCTGAACGCCTCGAACGCGCGGTGGGGATCGCTGTACGACGCCCTGTACGGCACCAATGCCATTTCCGAAGACGATGGTGCAGAAAAGGGTTCGGGGTACAACAAGGTTCGCGGCGACAAGGTCATCGCCTGGGCGCGCGACTTCCTCGATACGGCAGCGCCTCTTGCTTCGGGATCGCACGCGGATTCGACCAGGTACTTCGTCGACGGAACCGGCTTGTCCATCACCCTGTCGGACGGTAGCACCACCACTTTGGCGCAGCCGGACACCTTCGTGGGGTATACGGGTGAGAAAGATGCTCCCACCAGCGTGTTGCTGCGTCACCACGGTCTACATGCCGAGATTCAGATCGACCCGGACTCCCCGATCGGATCCACCGACCCGGCCGGGGTCAAAGACGTGGTACTCGAGTCGGCGGTCACCACGATCATGGACTTCGAAGACTCGGTCGCTGCAGTCGATGCCGATGACAAGGTGGTCGGCTACCGCAACTGGCTGGGCCTCAACCGCGGCGACCTCGAGGCCCAGATGACCAAGGGCGGAAAGCCCTTCACCCGCACGTTGAATCCGGATCGGGTCTACACCGCCCCCGATGGTGACAATCTGGAGTTGCACGGGCGGTCGTTGTTGTTCGTCCGCAACGTGGGACATCTGATGACGAACCCGGCGATCCTCGACTCTGAGGGCCGGGAAGTGCCCGAGGGCATCATGGACGCACTGATCACCTCCCTTTGCGCCATTCACGGGCAGTCCATCTCCGAGGCAACGGGCCCCTTGAACAACTCCCGCACCGGGTCGATCTACATCGTCAAGCCCAAGCAGCACGGGCCGGACGAGGTTGCGTTCACCACCGAACTGTTCGGCCGCGTCGAAAACGTACTGGGTCTGCCCGCCAATACGATCAAGGTCGGGATCATGGACGAGGAGCGCCGTACCACGGTCAACCTCGCCGCTTGCATCAAGGAAGCTGCACAGCGAGTGGTGTTCATCAACACCGGGTTCCTCGACCGCACCGGCGACGAAATCCACACCTCGATGGAGGCCGGGCCGATGGTCCGCAAGGCCGCGATGAAGACGCAGAAGTGGATCGGCGCCTACGAGGACTGGAACGTGGATACCGGCCTGGCCGCCGGCCTGCAAGGGCGGGCTCAGATCGGGAAGGGCATGTGGGCGATGACCGAACTGATGGCCGAGATGCTCGAGCAGAAGATCGGCCACCCGAAGGCTGGTGCAAACACCGCATGGGTGCCCTCGCCGACTGGGGCCACCCTGCACGCCACCCACTACCACCACGTCGACGTCTTCGCCGTTCAAGACGGCTTGAAGGGCCACCCGCGGGCCACCCTGGACGACATCCTCACCGTGCCCCTCGCCGAAGACCCCAACTGGTCCGAAGCGGAAAAGCGTGAGGAACTCGACAACAACTGTCAGTCGATCCTCGGGTACGTGGTGCGGTGGATCGACGATGGTGTCGGCTGCTCGAAGGTTCCCGACATTCACGACGTCGACCTGATGGAAGACCGGGCCACCCTCCGCATCTCCAGTCAGCTTCTTGCGAACTGGATTCGCCACGCCGTCGTCACCGAGGCTGAGGTGGTTGCCGCTCTCGAACGGATGGCACCGGTGGTCGACCGTCAGAACGAGGGCGACCCGACATACCGTCCGATGGCTCCGAACTTCGACTCCAACATCGCCTTCCAGGCGGCCAAGGAGTTGATCCTCGAAGGAACCAAGCAGCCCTCCGGATACACCGAGCCGATCCTGCATCGCCGCCGGCGCGAATACAAGGCCGCGGCGGCTGCCACCGCTTAGACCACGCCAGGGAGTGCTTCTCAGGCCGCGCATGGCCTGAGAAGCACTCCCTGCGGTGTTCTTCCCCCCTCCGGCGTGTGGACGCCACCATGGCCGAGCGCTTCGCTGCCTGTTGTTGAGGCATCTCCAGCGGACCACGGTCGGCGCTACTCTGGGTTGCGGAGCGTGAGGAGGAACACATGACTAAGTCACCACCGCCGCCTGCGAACCCCACGGCTTCGACGCCTCGGGAACGCGTTGATCGGTGGTTGGCGAGTTTCGAGTCCGCTCTCTCCGACCGCGACATCGCCCGTGTCGCAGCGATGTTCACGGTCGACTGTTTCTGGCGTGACCTGGTGGCGTTCACCTGGAACATCACCACGGTCGAGGGCCGCGACGGTGTGACCGCGATGCTGCGGGAGCGGCTCGACGACACCGATCCGTCGAACTTCCGCGCCGTCGAGGAGCCGGAGGAGGCTGACGGTGTCACCTCTGCGTTGATCGAGTTCGAGACGGTGACCGGTCGGGGCAAGGGACATGTGCGGCTCAGGGGTGAGCAGGCGTGGACGCTGCTGACCACGATGGAGGAATTGAAGGGCTACGAAGAGCGGCGGGGGCCCACTCGGGTCAACGGTGCGGTGCACGGTCCGCGTGGAGCCACCAGGTCCTGGGCGGAACAGCGCGCGATCGAGGAGCGGGAACTCGGGTATACCCGTCAGCCGTATGTACTGGTGGTCGGTGGTGGTCAAAACGGGGTCGCACTCGGTGCGCGGCTGCGACAGCTCGATGTTCCGGCTTTGGTCGTCGACACGCACGAACGGCCGGGTGATCAGTGGCGCAACAGGTACAAGACGCTGTGCCTGCACGATCCGGTGTGGTACGACCATCTGCCGTACCTGCCGTTTCCTGACAATTGGCCGGTGTTCTCGCCGAAGGACAAGATCGGCGACTGGCTCGAGATGTACACGAAGTTGATGGAGATTCCGTACTGGGGATCGACCACGTGTCAGTCGGCGACCTTCGATGAGGAAACAAAGGAGTGGACCGTCGTCCTCGACCATGTGGGTCAGGAGGTGGTGCTGCACCCGAAGCATGTCGTGCTCGCAACCGGTATGGCCGGTAAGCCCCATGTCCCGGACTTCCCCGGTCAAGACCTGTTCCGCGGTGAGCAGCATCATTCCAGCCGGCATCCGGGGCCCGACGCTTACGCAGGCAAGCGTGTCGTGGTGATCGGTTCGAACAACTCGGCCCATGACATCTGCCAAGCGTTGTACGTGAACGGTGCCGATGTGACGATGGTGCAGCGTTCGTCCACACATGTCCTCAAGTCGGAAGCGCTGTTGGATCTCGGACTAGGAGACCTGTACTCGGAGCGTGCCCTCGCGGCAGGTATGACCACTGAGAAGGCCGACCTCACAGCTGCGTCATTGCCTTATCGGATCATGCACGAGTCCCAGATCCCCATATACGAGAAGGTCGCCGAGCGGGACAAGGACCTCTACGACCGGCTCGAAAAGGCAGGATTCAAACTCGACTTCGGGGACGACGGGTCGGGGCTCTCGATGAAGTACCTGCGCCGCGGCTCCGGTTACTACATCGACGTCGGCGCGTCGGATCTGGTCGCGGATGGCAGCATCCACCTCGCGTCGGGTCAGGTAGTGAAGCTGACCGAGGAGGCGGTGGTGCTCGCCGATGGCACCGAGTTGCCGGCCGATCTGGTCGTTTACGCCACCGGCTACGGTTCGATGAACGGCTGGGCGGCTGACCTGATGGGTCAGGAGGTCGCCGACAAGGTCGGCAAGTGTTGGGGGCTCGGCTCTGCCACCGCCAAGGATCCGGGGCCGTGGGAGGGTGAGCTGCGCAATATGTGGAAGCCCACCCGGCAGGAAGCGCTGTGGTTCCAGGGCGGAAATCTGGCTCAGGCGCGGCAGTACTCCCTGTACCTGGCCCTGCAGCTGAAGGCCAGGCATGAGGGCATCCCGACCCCGGTCTACGGCTTGCCGCAGGTGCATCACCTCAGCTGAGACGGCTCGATCCTGCCTGTACCGCCACCGGGCGGGTGCTTGTCCTGCCCTCTGCTGTGACATCTTCGGGATTCCGCGGCGCTGCTACCCTCGGTTTCGGAGTGTAAGGAGCATCACATGACGAAGTCGGTCCTGCCGTCCGTGGACCCTATGACATTGACACCTCGGGAACGAGTCGATCTGTGGTTGGCGAAATTCGAGTCCGCCCTCTCCGACCGTGACCTCGACCGTGTCGCGGCGATGTTCGCGGTGGACAGTTTCTGGCGCGATCTCGTGGCGTTCACTTGGAATATCACGACGGTCGAGGGTCGCGACGGTATCACCGCGATGCTTGGGGCGCAGTTGGGCGATACCGATCCGTCGAACTTCCGCACCAGCGAGGTGCTCGAGGGAGAGCCGTCGGAGGAGGCCGAGGGAATCACCTCCGCGTTGATCGAGTTCGAGACGGCGACTGGGCGAGGCAAGGGGCACCTGCGGCTCAGGGGTGATCAGGCGTGGACCCTGCTGACCACGATGGAGGAACTGAAGGGCCACGAGGAGCGGCGGGGGACACATCGCGTCAACGGTGCGGAAGAGCGCGCGATCGAGGAGCGGGAGTTCGGTGACTCCCGCCAGCCGTTCGTACTGGTGATCGGTGGCGGCCAGGGTGGAATCACGCTGGGTGCACGACTGCGTCAACTCCGCGTCCCGGCGCTCGTCGTCGACAAGCACGAACGGCCCGGTGATCAGTGGCGCAACCGGTACAAGTCGCTGTGCGCGCACGATCCGGTGTGGTTCGATCACTTCCCGTATCTGCCCTTCCCCGAGAACTGGCCCGTGCTCTCGCCGAAGGACAAGCTCGGTGACTGGCTCGAGATGTACACGAAGGTGATGGAGGTTCCGTACTGGTCCTCCACCACCTGCCGGTCGGCGAAGTTCGACGAGGAATCGGAGGAGTGGACCGTCGTTCTCGACCGCGCCGGTGAAGAGGTGGTGCTACGCCCGAAGCATGTTGTGCTCGCGACCGGGATGGTTGGCAAGCCCCATATCCCGGCCTTCCCCGGTCGGGATGTGTTTCGTGGTGAGCAGCATCATTCCAGTGAACACGAGGGGCCCGACGCCTACAGCGGTAAGCGTGTGGTGGTGATCGGCTCGACCAACTCGGCCCATGACATCTGCCAGGCAATGCACCAGAGCGGTGTCGATGTGACGATGGTGCAGCGTTCGCCCACAACCGTCCTCAGGGCCGAAACGCTGAGGGACCTCATCGCGGACATGTATTCGGAGGATGCACTCGCGGCGGGCATGACCACTGAGAAGGCCGACCTCATTTCCGCTGCGCTGCCTTACAAGATCATGCCCGAGTTCCAGATTCCGATCTACGCGGAGGTCGCCGAGCGGGACAAAGACCTGTACGACAGGCTCGAAAAGGTTGGTTTCAAGCTCGATTTCGGTGACGATGGGTCGGGTGTCCCGATGAAGTACGCGCGCCGCGGCGGTGGTTACTACATCGACGTCGGGGCGTCGGACTTGGTCGCCGACGGCAGTATCCGCCTCGCGTCGGGTGAGGTGGAACGGCTGACCGAGGATGCCGTGGTGCTCGCCGACGGCACCGAATTGCCGGCGGATCTGGTCGTCTATGCCACCGGCTACGGGTCGATGAACGGCTGGGCGGCGGATCTGATGGGCCAGGAAGTGGCTGACAAAGTCGGAAAGTGCTGGGGCCTCGGCTCCGACACCCCCCACGATCCGGGTCCGTGGGAGGGCGAGCTGCGCAATATGTGGAAGCCCACCCAGCAGGAGGCACTGTGGTTCCAGGGTGGAGGCCTGGCACAGGCGCGGCAGTACTCCCTCTACCTCGCCCTGCAACTGAAGGCCAGGTACGAGGGCATCCCGACCCCCGTCTACGGGCTGCCGGAGGTGCATCACCTCAGCTGAGACGGTTGCTGGAACCTGCATACCTTAGGTTTCGGGGGTTTGAGGAGCGTCACATGACGAAGTCGGTTCTGCGGCCTGCGGATCCAACGACTCTGACACCTCGCGAACGTGTCGATTCGTGGTTGGCGAGCTTCGAGTCCGCTCTCGCTGATCGTGACATCGACCGTGTCGCAGCGATGTTCGCGGTCGACAGTTTCTGGCGTGACCTGGTGGCGTTCACCTGGAATATCGCGACGGTCGAGGGCCGGGACGGTGTCACGGCGATGTTGCGGGCACGGTTGGATGACACCGATCCATCGAACTTTCGTGCCGGCGAGGAGCCGGAGGAGGCCGATGGTGTCACGTCCGCGTCGATCGAGTTCGAGACGGCGACCGGACGGGGCAAGGGGCACTTGCGGCTCAGGGGTGATCAGGCGTGGACGTTGCTGACCACGATGGAGGAGCTGAAGGGTCACGAGGAGCGGCGGGGGACACATCGCGTCAACGGTGCGGAAGAGCGTGCGCTCGAGGAGCGGGAGTTCGGTGGTTCCCGCCAGCCGTATGTGCTGGTGATCGGTGGTGGACACTGCGGGATCGTACTGGGTGCGCGGCTGCGTCAACTCCGCGTTCCGGCGCTTGTCATCGACGAGCACGAACGGCCCGGTGATCAGTGGCGCGAACGGTACAAGTCGCTGCGCCTGTACGATCCGGTCTGGTTCAGCCACCTCCCGTATCTGCCCTTTCCCGACAATTGGCCGGTGTTCTCACCGAAGGACAAGCTCGGTGACTGGCTCGAGATGTACACGAAGGTCATGGAGGTCCCGTACTGGTCCTCCACCACGTGCCAGTCGGCGAAGTTCGACGAGGAATCGAAGCAGTGGACCGTCGTACTCGACCGCTCCGGACAGCAAGTGGTGCTGCATCCGAAGCACGTCGCGGTTGCGACCGGGGTGCACGGCGAGCCTCATGTCCCAACGTTCCCCGGTCAGGACATCTTTCGCGGTGAGCAGCACCATTCCAGTCGACATCCGGGGCCCGACGCCTACGCCGGTAAGCGTGTCGTCGTGATCGGTTCGAACAGCTCGGCCCATGACATCTGCCTGGCATTGCACCGCAGCGGTGCCGATGTGACGATGGTGCAGCGCTCCTCCACACATGTCGTCAAGTCGGAAACGCTGTTGGACCTCGGACTCGGAGACCTGTATTCCGAACGTGCACTCGCGGCGGGCATTACCACGGAGAAGGCCGACCTCACAGTTGCGTCAGTGCCCTACAAGATCATGGCGGAGCTTCAGATCCCGATCTACGAGGAGGTCGCCGAGCGGGACAAAGACCTGTACGACCGGCTCGAGAAGGTGGGATTCAAACTCGATTTCGGTGACGACGGGTCGGGGATCTCGATGAAGTTCCTGCGCCGCGGATCCGGTTTCTACGTCGATGTCGGGGCGTCGGATCTGGTCGCGGACGGAAGCATCCGCCTCGCGTCGGGTCAGGTGGAGCGGCTGACCGAGGATGCGGTGGTGCTCGCCGACGGCACCGAGTTGCCGGCCGATCTGGTCGTCTACGCCACCGGCTACCGCTCGATGAGCGGCCGGGTGGCCGACCTGATGGGCCAAGAGGTGGCCGACAAGGTCGGGCGGTGTTGGGGGCTGGGTTCGGCCACCACCAAGGATCCGGGTCCGTGGGAGGGGGAGCTGCGCAATATGTGGAAGCCCACCCGGCAGGAAGGGCTGTGGTTCCAGGGCGGAGGCCTGTCTCAGGCGCGCTTGTACTCCCTGTATCTCGCGCTGCAGCTGAAGGCCAGGTACGAGGGCATCCCGACCCCGGTCTACGGGCTGCCGCAGGTGCATCACCTCAGCTGACGGAAGGAGCGTCGGATGACGAAGTCGGTTCTGCGGCCTGCGGATCCAACGATTCCGACACCTCGCGAGCGTGTCGATTCGTGGTTGGCGAGCTTCGAGTCCGCTCTCGCTGATCGTGACATCGACCGTGTCGCAGCGATGTTCGCGGTCGACAGTTTCTGGCGTGACCTGGTGGCGTTCACCTGGAATATCGCGACGGTCGAGGGCCGGGACGGTGTGACCGGGATGTTGCGGGCACGGTTGGATGGCACCGATCCGTCGAACTTCCGTACCGGCGAGGAGCCGGAGGAGGTTGATGGTGTCACGTCCGCGTTGATCGAGTTCGAGACGGCGACCGGGCGGGGCAAGGGGCACTTGCGGCTCAGGGGTGATCAGGCGTGGACCCTGCTGACCACGATGGAGGAGCTGAAGGGTCACGAGGAGCGGCGGGGGACACATCGCGTCAACGGTGCGGAAGAGCGTGCGATCGAGGAGCGGGAACTCGGTTACAGTCGCAGGCCGTACGTGCTGGTGATCGGTGGTGGCCAAAACGGGATCGCGTTGGGTGCGCGACTGCGTCAACTCCGCGTTCCGGCGCTTGTCATCGACGAGCACGAACGGCCCGGTGATCAGTGGCGCGAACGGTACAAGTCGCTGTGCCTGCATGATCCGGTGTGGTTCGATCACCTTCCCTATCTGCCCTTTCCCGACAATTGGCCGGTGTTCTCACCGAAGGACAAGCTCGGTGACTGGCTCGAGATGTACACGAAGGTGATGGAGATCCCGTACTGGGGATCGGCCAGGTGTCGGTCGGCGAAGTTCGACGAGGAATCGAAGCAGTGGACCGTCGTCCTGGACCGTGTCGGCGAGAACGTGGTGCTGCACCCGAAGCATCTTGTGCTCGCGACCGGACTGCACGGCAAGCCCAACATCCCGGCCTTTCCCGGTCGGGAGGTTTTCCGCGGCGAGCAGCACCATTCGAGTCGACATCCGGGGCCGGACGCCTACATCGGTAAGCGTGTCGTGGTGATCGGCTCGAATAACTCGGCTCATGACATTTGCCAGGCCTTGTATGAGAACGGTGCCGACGTGACGATGGTGCAGCGCTCCTCCACACATGTCATCAAGATCGAAACATTGATGGACCTCATGTTCGGGGACCTGTATTCCGAACGTGCACTCGCGGCGGGCATTACCACGGAGAAGGCCGACCTCACACTTGCGTCGATGCTGTTCAAGATCATGCCCGAGTTCCAGATCCCGATCTACGAGAAGGTCGCCGAGCGGGACAAAGACCTGTACGACAGGCTCGAAAAGGTTGGTTTCAAGCTCGATTTCGGGGACGACGGGTCGGGGCTTGCCATGAAGTTCCTGCGTCGAGGTTCGGGCTATTACATCGATGTCGGGGCGTCGGATCTGGTCGCCGACGGCAGTATCCGCCTCGCGTCGGGTCAGGTGGAGCGGCTGACCGAGGATGCGGTGGTGCTCGCCGACGGCACCGAGTTGCCGGCCGATCTGGTCGTCTACGCCACCGGCTACCGCTCGATGAGCGGCCGGGTGGCCGACCTGATGGGCCAAGAAGTGGCCGACAAGGTCGGCAAGTGTTGGGGCCTCGGTTCGGCCACCACCAAGGATCCGGGTCCGTGGGAGGGCGAGCTGCGCAACATGTGGAAGCCCACCCGGCAGGAAGGGCTGTGGTTCCAGTGCGGAAGCCTGTCTCAGGCGCGGCAGTACTCCCTCTACCTCGCGCTGCAGCTGAAGGCCAGGTACGAGGGCATCCCGACCCCGGTCTACGGGCTGCCGCAGGTGCATCACCTCAGCTGAGACGGAAGGAGTGTCGGATGACGAAGTCGGTTCTGCGGCCTGCGGATCCAACGATTCCGACACCTCGGGAACGTGTCGATTCGTGGTTGGCGAGCTTCGAGTCCGCTCTCGCTGATCGTGACATCGACCGTGTCGCAGCGATGTTCGCGGTGGACAGTTTCTGGCGTGACCTGGTGGCGTTCACCTGGAATATCACGACGGTCGAGGGCCGGGACGGTGTCACGGCGATGTTGCGGGCACGGTTGGATGGCACCGATCCGTTGAACTTCCGTGCCGGCGAGGAGCCGGAGGAGGCCGATGGTGTCACGTCCGCGTTGATCGAGTTCGAGACGGCGACCGGACGGGGCAAGGGGCACTTGCGGCTCAGGGGTGATCAGGCGTGGACGCTGCTGACCACGATGGAGGAGTTGAAGGGTCACGAGGAGCGGCGCGGGACGAATCGTGTCAACGGTGCGGTACCCGAGTCGGGTGTGGGTACCCGGACCTGGGTGGAGGAGCGCGCGCTCGAGGAGCGGGAACTCGGTTACAGCCGCCAGCCGTACGTGTTGGTGATCGGTGGTGGCCAAAGCGGGATCGCGTTGGGTGCGCGGTTGCGTCAGCTTGCTGTTCCGGCGATCGTGGTCGATCGGCACGAACGGCCGGGTGATCAGTGGCGGAAGCGGTACAAGTCGCTGTGCCTGCATGATCCGGTGTGGTTCGATCACCTTCCTTATCTGCCCTTTCCGGACAATTGGCCGGTGTTCTCGCCGAAGGACAAGATCGCCGACTGGCTCGAGATGTACACGAAGGTGATGGAGATCCCGTACTGGGGATCGACCACCTGCACGTCGGCGAAGTTCGACGAGGAATCGAAGGAGTGGACCGTCGTCCTGAACCGCGCCGGCGAGAACGTGGTGCTGCACCCGAAGCACCTGGTGCTCGCGACCGGACTGCAGGGCAGGCCCCGTGTCCCCGCATTCCCCGGGCAGGACATCTTTCGCGGCGAGCAGCACCATTCGAGCCGACATCCGGGGCCGGACGCCTACACCGGTAAGCGTGTCGTGGTGATCGGCGCAGGTAACTCGGCCCACGACATCTGCCAGGCGTTGTATGAGAACGGTGCTGACGTGACGATGGTGCAGCGTTCGCCCATGTATGTGGTGAGGTCGGAGACGCTGATGGATCTAGGATTCGGGGATCTGTATTCCGAGCGTGCGCTGGCGGCGGGAATTAGCACGGAGAAGGCAGATCTCATCTCGGCGTCGATGCCCTTCAAGATCATGGCCCAGTTCCAGATCCCGATCTACGAGAAGGTCGCCGAGCGGGACAAAGACCTGCACGACCGGCTCGAAAAGGTGGGGTTCAAGCTCGATTTCGGGGACGACGGGTGGGGGTTCGCCACGGTGTACCTGCGTCGCGGCTCGGGCTATCACATCGACGCCGGGGCGTCCGATTTGGTCGCGGACGGCAGCATCCGCCTCGCATCGGGTCAGGTGCAGCGTCTGACCGAGGACGCGGTGGTGCTCGCCGACGGCACCGAGTTGCCGGCCGATCTGGTCGTCTATGCCACCGGCTACGGTTCGATGACCGGCTGGGTGGCCGACCTGATGGGCCAGGAAGTGGCCGACAAGGTCGGAAAGTGTTGGGGCCTCGGCTTCGGCACCACCGAGGATCCTGGCCCGTGGGAGGGCGAGCTGCGCAACATGTGGAAGCCCACCCGGCAAGAAGGGCTGTGGTTCCAGTGCGGAGGTCTGGCTCAGGCGCGGCAGTACTCCGTGTACCTCGCCCTGCAGTTGAAGGCCAGGCACGAGAAGATTCCGACCCCCGTCTACGGGCTACCGGAGGTCCATCACCTCAGCTGAGACGGCTCGATCCTGCTGCTCCCGGTGTTGATCTGCACCGATATTGGGGCGGTGATCCACAAGGGTTGGGTGCGCCCACACAGACGTCCACCCTCGGTATCGGCCACCGACAGCCCCTGCTGGGTATGACCGGAATGGTTGCGGCAGCAGCGGATTCCGTCATCGACACTGTCCCGGCCGGGGCGTTCCCTCAGGGGGTAGCGATCAACCCTAGCGGAAAATGCTTCTGTGTCAACAATTTCGGTGCCGATACGGTGTCGGTGATTGCCATTGAGCACTGCATGGATTGGCTGCGTTTCGACTTGGGTTCGCCCACGGGCGGCGGCTTCGGGGCTGGCAGCACGCTTAGCTGACACCCGCGCGGAAAGCCCCGGTGCGGGATTCGGCGAGTCGTGGGCTGGAAATCAGTATGTGGTTGTTAGTCTTCGATGGGCTGGTGATCGGAGACTGATTGCGGGCCAGTTCCATTGCACGGTTGATCCGTTTTGTTCCTCGTACTGCAGGAGAGAAATGTGAATCACCACAGTCGTTTCCGCAGGTATCCCACGTTTCGGGCAGGGGTTCGGAGACTGGTGCTCGGGTTGATGGCCACGGCCCTGATGGTGCTGGGTATGGCCGGTGTGGGGGCGGGGGCCGCGGCGGCGGATACCGTCATCGCCACCGTCCCGGTCGGGCTCGACCCGGAGGGGGTGGCGATCACCCCGGACGGGGCCTTCGCCTATGTCGCCAACGGTGGTTCCGGCACGGTGGATGTGGTCGACACCGCCACGAACATGGTGGTTGCCACCGTCCCGGTCGGGGCCCTCCCGATCGGGGTGGCGATCACCCCGGACGGGGCCTTCGCCTATGTCGCCAACTCTGGTTCCGGCACGGTGGATGTGGTCGACACCGCCACCAACATGGTGATCGCCACCGTCCCGGTCGGGGGCGGACCGGAGTGGGTGGCGATCACCCCGGACGGGGCCTTCGCCTACGTCGCCAACGCTGTGGCCAACACGGTGGATGTGATCGACACCGCCACCAATATGGTGGTTGCCACCGTCCCGGTCGGGGTCACCCCGGAGGGGGTGGCGATCACCCCGGACGGGGCCTTCGCCTACGTCACGAACTCTGGTTCCGGCACGGTGGATGTGATCGACACCGCCACCAATATGGTGATCGCCACCGTCCCGGTCGGGGCCGTCCCGTTCGGGGTGGCGATCACCCCGGACGGGGCCTTCGCCTACGTCACGAACCCTGGTTCCGGCATGGTGGATGTGATCGACACCGCCACGAACATGGTGGTCACCACCTTCGCGGTCGGGAACTTGCCGGCCGGGGTGGCGATCACCCCCGACGGCCTCCGCGCTTACGTCGCCAACAACGGCGACGCCACGGTGGCTGTGATCGACACCGCCACCAACACGGTGATCGAGACCGTCCCGGTCGGGGTCGACCCGCGCGGGGTGGCGATCACCCCGGACGGCACCCGCGTCTACGTCACCAACAACGGTAACGACACGGTGTCGGTGATCGCTGTCGAGCAGTGCCTGGGGTCGCTGTGCATCGACTTCGGTTCGCTCACCGGCAGCGGCTCGGGTGCGGGCAGCGCGTTCAGCTGACGCCCATACCGTTCCAGCCGGATGACGCCGCCACCTTTACTGTGAGGGTGACGGCGTCATTCGGTGTGTGGACGCGAGTCGGCTGACAGCTGGGCGACGAAGATCAGCTGAGGGTCACAGTCGCGAAGATATCGCTGGGTTCGGTGGACCCGCCGGGTGGTTCGACACTGAATCCGAGGGCGGTCGACTGGTCGATACCGCTGACTACTGCGGTCGTGGACGGTGCGACCGCGGAGGCGTCCATGATCCCGGCAGACACGGGATCGTGGGAGGGGCCGAGCAGCCACATCTGGTAGACCGTCCCCGGCGCCGGCGGTGTGACATCGTTCATCACCAACACGCCTGCGTCCACATCCTTGGAGAACACGACGGTGGCCGAGCCGCCGCCGGCGATCGGCGTAACCGATGTGCGGACGTCGTCGGCCGCCAATATCTGCGCGGGCACCGGTTGGCCGGGCTCGCTGCGGAACTGCTCGGCCACCGTCACCCCTCCGACTGCGAGAACGACGGCGGCGGCTGCGGCGCTGACCGCGACGGCAATGCGCCTACGCCTCCGGGCTCTGGCCTGATCCAGCGACAGCGGGGTCGGTATCCCGCTCGTCTCGGTGGGAGGGAGAGCGGCAAGGATGTTGCCGAGCAGATGCTCGGGGGGATCGACCGCAGTGGACGCGGATTGGACGGCCATCGTCTCGTGGATGGTGCGAACGGTGTCGTCGAACTCACGGCGAACGTGCGGCGGGGCGCTCACGACCGCCGCTCGGATCTCTTTGCGTTGTTCCTCGTCGACAGCATCGAGCGCATACACATGAGCGAGATCGAGGGCGCCGTTCTCGGTTTCATCATTTCTGGCGTCGCCGTTTCTGGCGTTGCCGTTCTTTATGTCATCCATCGAATCTCACCCCCAAACATTGCTGGAGTCTGATCAACCCGTCCCGTATTCGGGACTTCACCGTGGCAAGCCCGACGGACAGTTGCTCCGAGACCTCCCGGTAGGTCAGCCCGCCGTAATAGGCGAGGACTACTGCTCTGTGCTGAACCTCTGTGAGTGTTTCGAGGCAGTCGACGACGCCGCTGTTGTCTTCTCGGCGAACTACTTCCTCTGACACCGCATCGAAGGAGCCGTACCAGTTCGAAGTGCTGTAGGCGGCTTCGCGCGCGGAGCCGGACTGCTCGGAGCGCACACGATCAACAGCCCGGCGGTGGGCCATGGTGATCAGCCAGGACAGCGGCGACCCCAGGGCGGGATCGAACTTCGCCGCGGACTTCCAAACCTGCAGGTACACCTCCTGGGTAGTCTCCTCGCTGTATCCAGGGTCGCGCAGAACCCGCACAACCATGCCATACACCCGGCTACTGGTGCGTTCGTAGAAATCGGTGAACGCCTCGCGCTCGCCATTCGCGATCCGCGCGAGCAGAGATGCCAGGGCCATGCTCTCGGTGGCCCTGCCAACGTCGGTCATCGGTTCGGTCCGCTCATCGTTCCACAGCCTAGTAGGAGGCTGTGGCCGGTGTGACGAATGGACCAAATGACCTACGAGCGATGCCGGCATGCCACTCACCTCTTCGGCGGTCGGGGGAGGAAGTAGCTGGTCCTCTGCTGGTACTCAGGGTAGCCAGGACGCCGCGACATCGACTTCTCGAGCAACCTCGCCCCCGTTGTGTACACCAGGAAGTAGGTCATCGCGAGCGGGGACAGCACGGTGAGGACACCGGGCCAGACGCTCGCCGAGATGAGCCAGAGTCCCCACCACACACAGAAATCTCCGAAGTAGTTCGGGTGCCGAGTCCAGGCCCACAGGCCGGAATCCATGATCTTGCCGCTGTTGGACGGGTCGGCTTTGAACTGCCGCAGCTGGTGGTCGCCGACGGATTCGAACACCAGACCCACGGCCCACAGTGCAACGCCGATCGTCGCAACCACCGTGCCCAGACCAGATGTTGCACCCACAACAGCAGACACCTGCAACGGCAGTGAGACGAACCACTGCGAAAGGCCCTGAGTTGCGAAGATCTTTCTGATCACCGTGGTGGGCGAATCACCGCCGGCTCTCTCCAACATCGCTACGTAGCGCGGGTCCTCGCCCTTGCCTGCGGACTTTGCATACATGTGCCACGTCAGCCGCAGTCCCCAGATCGCAACGAGCACGAAGATCAGCCACCGCCGGAGCCCATCGCCCTCGCCGAGGACGGCAGCGATGAGTGCCACCAAGACGAATCCGAGTCCCCAGGACACGTCGACGACGTTGTACCGTCTGATTCGCCTCCCGATCAGGTACGTCGCTGCTTGGAGGAGGGCGAGTACCAGCAGACTCGCAAGGGATATAACGGCGAAGTTCGACCAGTCGAATCCGTTCATCTGTTTGTTCCCGTTCTCTCGAGGACGAGTTGCGCGGCGTCGATGTATCCGGATCTGAACCCTGCTTCCGAGTAGCAGAGGTAGAAGTGCCACATTCGGCGGAATATCTCGTCGAACCCGAGCTCTTCTGCCCGCGAGCTGGCCGAGCCGAATCGCTCCTTCCACAAACGCAGCGTCTCCGCATAGTGCCGGCCCATACTCGAGCGTTCCCGCACGCGCAGCGTCGTATGCTGCGCCGCGATGGACTCGATGGCCTTGCTCGAAGGAAGGCACCCGCCCGGAAAGATGTACTTGTGCACCCAGGTGTAGGTGTTGCGGGTTTGCAGCATCCGATCGTGCGGCATCGTGATGGCTTGCAGCGCCACCTTCCCGCCAGGGGCGAGAAGTCGGTCGAGCACACTGAAGTACTTTGCCCAGTACTGATGTCCAACGGCTTCGATCATCTCCACTGACACGATCGCGTCGTACTCACCGTCGACTTCGCGATAGTCGAGAAGGTCTATCTGGACCGACTTCGAGTGGCCGGCCTCGGCAACACGCCTACGAGCCAGGTGCTGCTGTTCGCGCGACAGTGTTACCGAACGGACCGTCGCGCCGCGCTGCGCCGCCCTGATGCACAGTTCTCCCCAACCGGTCCCTACCTCCAACAGGCGAGTACCGACGCCTACGCCGGCCAGGTCGAGCAGCCGATCGATCTTGTTGCGCTGGGAATCTGCGAGATCCTCCCACTTCGGCGCGCTCTGCGGGGTGGGTGCCTCCAAGACTGTGACGCCGCGTACCTCCCCGACCTGGGTGGGGGCCGAAGGGAACAGTGCACACGAGTACGTCATCGTCTCGTCGAGGAACGTCTCGAACAATTCGTTGGACAGATCGTAGTGACGGGAAATGTTCGAGCGGGCATTTCGTTCGGTATTGCGCTCTTGCTCTGGGTGTTTGGCGACATAGAGCGTGCGGAGCCGTTGCAGTGGACGCGGTATGAGCGCCGAGATCCGCGAGGCGAACACTGTCAGTACCGCTGCGAGGTCTGGTGACGTCCAGTCGCCGGCCATGTACGACTCGCCGAAACCGATGAGCCCACTAGCCCCGACTCGTCTGGCGAACGCATCGGGGTTGCGGATGATCATGCGAGGCAGTATCTCCTTGCCGCGACTCGCCCCCACCAGAGTGCCGTCGGGGTACTCGATTCGAACATCGAGTCCAGCCGCGGCACGTCGGAACAGTCGATCGGCGACCTTCGCCGACACGGAAGCTCGCAGGCCGGTAGGCACTTCGGCCAGCCCTGGCCAAGCTTGATTGTCGATCGGCCGGTCGAGGTCTGTTTCCTTCTTCGTTCTCACTGGGCTTTCTCCTTCAAGTGACCGGGTCGAGCCATGACCGGGAGTCCGCGGGCCCACAAAGTGATTCCCTGGACGCGAATTCGAGCAGAGACTGCGAGAGGTGCAAGGGGGAAACGTAATTGAGTTCTCAGGATCGTCCGGAGGGTGACGGTCTGACGCTTCCCGCGTACCGAAGCGGTGAACGGAGCGTGACCGTCCCGGTGAAGAACCACGGTCAGCGCGAGGGTGTCACTTGGCTCTGGCAGCCACATGTCGTACCGTCCGCTCACGTCATTGAACGGCGAGACATAGAACTGCTTGTCCGTTTGGGCCCAGGCGTTGGTATCGGGTTCGATCAGATAGCTGTGCCGTTGACCGTATGTGTTGTGTACCTCGGCGACTATGCATCGCAAGTTGCCGGCAGGGTCGTGGCACCAGTACACGCTCAGCGGATTGAAGACGTAGCCGAGAACTCGTGCGTTGAGCAGAGCCGTAACCCGGCCGCCTTCGAGGTTGATGCCGTGCGCCGTGAGGAATGCGTCGACCCTTCGCCGCAGCGTGTCCGGTCGGCTGTCGTCTCCGGGCTCGAAGTGGTCCTCAGCGAGGAAGCGTGCGAAGGGCCGCAGCCATGGAGACAATCGGGGTAGGGCGTCGAGATCGACGAACCAGTTGTAGCTCGTGTATTCGAAGCTGTTGCGGATGGGCTCGACGCGTGCGTGCCGAATTGTCGTCGCGTAGATCGCTGGGCTGGTCACGATACCTCCTCCCGCTTGTGATCTTGCGCGATCGGGGTTTCCCATTCTCCGCCGATCCTCTCGGCTGCCCTCGAGCCCGATAGAGCTCCGTCCTCGTGAAACCCCCAACCTTGATATGCCCCAGCGAAAGCGACGGTATCGGTCGACAGTTCACCCATTCTGGATTGAGCAGCAACGGAATTAGGGGTATAGATGGGATGTTCATAGGTCATCTCGGCGATAACCTTGGCTGGATCGACGAGATGATCACCGCCGAGGGTGACCAGAAATCTCCTGTCTCGCACGGCATCCAGGCGCATCAAGCGTGTGATGTCGTAGGTGACAATTACTCCGGACGCATCCACGGCATCGGCCGGGGTCAGGTAGTTCCAGGATGCTCGCGCGTTCTTTGCTCGAGGCAGTAGCGATTCGTCCGTATGCAGTTGAGCACGATTCACCGTGTACGGCATACCGCCGAGCACCTCGGTCTCGAGTTTGGACGGCTTGCCGAGCATCGCGAGCGCCTGCCCTGGGTGCACTGCCACCACAGCAGCGTCGTAATAGCGGACGTCGCCTTTGCTGTCTACGATGCACGCGCCGTCGTCGTTGCGGTCCAATCGCTTCACCGACGTATCGAGAAGTATCTCGTCGATGTGTGTCGCTACCTTCTCGACATACCTGGCCGAACCGCCGGTCACCGTTCTCCACGTGGGCGAACCGAAGACCGTCAGCATCCCGTGGTGATCGAGGAACGTGAACAGGTACCGCGCCGGGTAACGGGACGCCGAATCAGGATCGCACGACCACACTGCGGCGACCAATGGAGTCATGAAGTGTTCGACGAAGTACCGGTTGAAGCGGTTGCGGGCGAGGAAGTCGCCCAACGACTCTTGCGCGTCACGCTCGGTGGCGGGAGTGTCGAGCAGTGCGCGTGCGCGGCGGTGGAACCGGAGTATCTCACCGAGCATCCGCCAGTAACGAGGCTTCCTCAGGTTGGCTGTTGTCGGGAATAGCCCGCGAAGACCCTTCGCGCCCGCATACTCGAGTCCGTCGACGTCGGACCGAATCGACATCGACATGTCTGACTCCTGGGTGGCCACGTCGAGCTCCGCGAACAGGCGGAGCAGCGTCGGGTAGGTGCGGTCGTTGTGCACGATGAAGCCCGTATCGACATCCACTTCGGCGCCGGAGTCGAGAGTCAGGTGATGGGTATGAGCGTGGCCGCCGAGTCGAGTGTCGGCCTCGTAGAGGGTGACACGATCACGGCGTGAGAGAACATAGGCAGCGGTCAGTCCTGCGACGCCGCTGCCGATCACGGCGACGTCTCTCCGCTGGGGGCGAGCTGTGTCCATATCAATCATTCGGAGCTGGGGATGTGTCGGATGGCCGAGGGGTGCGTCGGATGCTGGAGCCGGGGAAGGAATGTGGTGCTCATGTAGAAACCCGGCGGTATCGCGCTGAGACCGATACCGCCGGGCGTACTACCGAGATCCGAGTACCTGCTCGTGCAAGTACTTACTCGGGCATCTACTTACTGGGGCATCAAGACGGTGTCCACGAGGTACACCGTGGCGTTGGCGGTCTGGATGCCGCCGCAGATGACGCCCGCGTCGTTGACCATCAGGTTGTCACCCGAACCCGTGACGGTGACCGTGCCACCTTCGACGGTGGCGTGCTCGCCGACGATGTCACTCGGTGGGATCTGGCCGGGGACTACGTGATAGGTCAGGATCTGGGTGAGCAGCGCAGAATCGGTCGACAGAGTGTCGATCGTCGCCGGGTCGAGCTTGGCGAATGCGTCATCCACGGGGGCGAAGACCGTGAACTCCGATCCGTTGAGAGTGTCGACGAGGTTGACATCCGGGTTCAGCTGCCCGGAAACCGCTGCCGCGAGAGTGGTGAGTACGGGGCTGTTGGAAGCCGCGGTGGCGACGGGTTCGACCGCCATCGCATCGATCGAGCCGGGGCCGTCAGGCACCGACGCCGCGTAGTCCGCGCAACCCGGTCCGACCAGGTTCGCAGCCGGATCCGCGGTGGCAGGTGTCGTTGTCGCCTCAGCTGTCGTGGTCTCGGCTGCCGTCGTCGTGTTGTTCGCGGAGCCGTTGTCATCCGAGGAGCACGCTGCGCCCATCAGTGCCAGGGATGCGGTTGCTGCGACTGCCAGAACTCGGGTGGTGACCTTCATTGTTTTGCCTCTCGCTGATGTGTGTGGATAAGTACCGTGCGACAGGAGTTCGGAGCGGTATCCGAATCGGATGGGTGGATTTTTTCGACTTCTGCTACCCATCCGATTCGCGAGGGGTTTCGAATGACTCTCGAGAGAGTCCCGTGGGGTGACTCGCTCTACGCTGCTTGCTTCTTATCGACTGCATGATTGTTGAAAGGACTCGAGATGACCCGCCCTATGGTTCGTGGATTCATAACCGGAATGCTGGCCTCAGCTCTCGCTCTGGTGCTGTCCGCGGGCCCTGCACAGGCTCAGCCGCCAGGGCCGGAAGACATACCGGGCGCGCTGGAACCGGTTCCTTCTCTTGATATTCAGAGATACCTCGGCACGTGGTATCAGTTGGCTGCCGTACCCCAGCCGTTCAACCTGAACTGCGCGCGGGACACTTCGGCGACGTACGGATATGTCGATTCATCGAACATCAGCGTCGCCAACAGGTGCACGACCTGGACGGGAGGAACGAGCGGCGTCAACGGGAATGCGCGCGTCAACGATCCGGCCACCAACGCCCAACTGCACGTGAGCTTTACCGATGTGCCCTTCCAAGGTTCGCCGGACGGCCCCACCAACTACGTGGTCACCTACATCGCCGATGACTACTCATGGGCGCTGGTCGGTGATCCGGCACGTTCGTCGGGATTCGTCCTCTCTCGTACGCCGGCGGTCGACGATGCGGGGTGGACGCAGATCCGGCAGGTGGTGGAGTGGCGTGGCTACAACTCGTGCTTGTTGCTGACATCCCCGACCACCGGTGGACGAGAGGACATTGTGCCGCTGTGCACCGTCTGACGGGCCGCGCAGCCGGTGATGTTCTCCAACATTCCTTTGAAGATGATTCCGTGGAACGGCAGGATGGAATACCAATAAATGCGTCCAGCTAGACCTTTGGGGAAGAATATCGCGCGTTGATCGAGGCGCGAGCGACCCGCACCAACCGCATGCACGCGCCATTCGAGCCACGCCGCGCCCGGTAGCCGCATCTCAGCGCGCAGGCGCAGCAAGGTTCCTCGGTCGATGCGCTCTACACGCCAAAAGTCCAACGGGTCACCGGTGTTGAGCTGCTTCTGGTTTCGGCGTCCTCGGGCAAGTCCGACACCCCCGACAACTCGATCCAGCCAGCCGCGAATGGACCATGCGAGAGGGGAGGAGTACCAACCGTTCTCGCCGCCGATACTCTCGACCACACTCCATAGCGTTGCGGCGTCGGCGTCACACTCCTTCGTGTGTTCGTCGGTGTAGACGACTTCGCCGGCCCAGTGGGGGTCCGATGGAAGGGGCTGCGAGGGTGCGTCCACCGGAGATGCCCCGGCCCATGAGGTCTCCACATCACCGTTGTCCGTTCGCCACAGCGCCAATCGCACGGCTTCCCGATACGCCGTCAGCCCCTCTTTCGGAGGCGGGATGATTTCGTCGATGTCGTGCTCCGAGGCAACGGCATCGTCGCGCAGTGATTCGATCAACGCTCGGCCGAGCGACGGGGGAATAGGGGTTACGAGTCCGATCCACAAGCCTGCAAGTTTCGGTGTCAGGACGGGTAGGACGAGAATGCGACGGCGCCCGAGACCGGCGATCTCCGCGTAGATCTGCATCATCTCGCCGTACCTGATGACGTCGGGACCGCCGATGTCATAGGTGCGGCTACGCGGAAGTGGAGCCTCCGCCGCCTCCACGAGATAGTGCAGCACGTCTCGAACTGCGATCGGCTGGATCTTGTTGTTCACCCAACGCGGGGTGGTCATCACCGGCAATCGGTTGGTCAGATGCCGAATCATCTCGAAGGACGCCGAGCCTGCTCCGATGACGACACCGGCCTGCAGAACCATTGTGGGAATACCGGATTCGATGAGGATCTGGCCGACTCGCGTTCGAGAACGCAGGTGCGGGGAAAGATCTGCCGAGTCGGGATGCAGCCCGCTGAGGTAGACGATGCGGCTCACGCCACAATTTCGGGCTGCCTCCACGACGTTCTCCGCGCCGATACGTTCGGCCTCCTCGAATTCCTCCGCGCCGCCCATCGAATGTACGAGGTAGTAGACGACATCGACGTCTGTGAATGCGGCAGCGAGCGATGCGGGATCGCTCAGGTCACCGCGGGCTATCTCGACTTCGGAGGCCCAGGGAACGTCCGTCAGTTTGTCGGGCGAGCGTGCCAGCACGCGCACCTGGTAGCCGACTTCAACGAGCCGGGGGGCGAGGCGTCCGCCGATGTACCCGGTAGAACCCGTGACCAGCGCGCGTAGCTGCGCCATGTCCACACGTTACCTCCATTTGCCCGTGTTTCGGTTTGGTTCGCAGCTAGGGTCGGGGGATGGGCATCGTGTACTCGAGTGTCATCGAAGCCCCACGGGACGAGTTGTTCGCCTGGCATACGAGGCCGGGGGCCTTCACCCGACTGTCACCGCCGTGGCAACCACTGACGTTGGCCAGGGAGTCCGATTCCTTGAAGTCGGGGAAGGCGGAACTACGGCTGCCCGGCGGTCTGCCATGGGTCGCACAACACGATCGGGACGAGTACGACCCGCCGCACCGGTTCGTCGACTACTCCTCGGCATTGCCGATGAGATTGCTCGTACCGTGGCGGCATACACACACGTTCGACGCCCTGTCGGAGGGTTCGACCCGGGTAACCGATCATGTCGACACCCTTGTGCCGGCCAGGTTCCTTCGGTCGACATTCGTCTACCGCCACCGCCAACTCGCGGACGACATCGCCCGGCACCAGTGGGCGTCCACGCTCCTGCCGGAGCCCCTCACGATCGCGGTGACGGGCAGTTCGGGTCTCGTCGGTTCGGCGCTGACCGCGTTCCTGAGCACGGGCGGGCACCGAGTGGTGCGCCTCGTGCGCCACTCCCCAGGTTCTCCTGACGAACGGCTATGGAACCCGTTCGACCCCGCCGGCGACCTTCTCGACGGGGTCGATGCGGTAATCCACCTTGCCGGTGCATCCATCGCGGGAAGGTTCACCGACACCCACCGTCGGGCGATCAGGGGCAGTCGCATCGAGCCAACGCGACGCCTGGCCGAGGCGGCTGCCGAGGGTGGGGCGAAGGTATTCGTCAGTGCTTCGGCGATCGGGTACTACGGCCCACAGCGTGGTGATGCGATTCTCGACGAGCGCAGTGAGCGCGGTGACGGGTTCCTTGCCGACGTCGTGGCGGAGTGGGAAGAAGCATCAAAGGTTGCCGCCGAGGCGGGGTTGCGGGTGGTGAATGTTCGAACCGGGATCGTGCAGTCGCCGAAGGGTGGTGTGCTGCGACTACAGAGGCCCCTCTTCGAGGCCGGTCTCGGCGGCCGGTTGGGGACGGGAACGCAGTGGTTGTCATGGATCGACATCGACGACCTCGTGGACGTGTACCACCGCGCCCTGGTCGACTCGGAGTTGCGGGGAGCGGTCAACGCGGTGGCACCCAATCCCGTCCGCAACGAGGAATACACCGCCGTGCTCGCCTCTGTGCTCCGCCGCCCGGCATTTGTACCGGTACCCGATTTCGGGCCGAAGCTACTGCTCGGCGAGCAGGGCGCGCGTGAACTCGCCCTGGCCGATCAGCGGGTTACTCCGGGGCGCCTCCTCGAACGGGACCACTGCTTCCGGCGGCCCGACCTCGGCACGGCGCTGCGCCATCAGCTGGGGCGCTTCAAGACGGACGTGGGGTAGAACGCCCAGCGTCGTAGGCGGCGACTAGGCGTTTCGGTGCGGTGAGGCGCCACGCCTCCTCGACCAATTCAGCCAGTTCTTCGGCATCGACGCGGTCCAAGACCACATCGGTCCAGCCGTGCCGTCCGAGGTACGGCGCTACCAGAAATGCCTCGGGATCCTCCTGGAGCAGCGCCGCCTGCGTTTCCACCGTCGCCTTGAGGCACGCCGTGGGTGCACCGTTGCCGACGATTCCGAAAATCTTGTTGCGCACACGAAATGTCGGTTGATCGCCCCAGTCGGCGACCACAACCTCCTCGGCTTCCGGTAGCGCGAGCATCATCGCACGTACGTCGTGTTCGGTAGGCATAACAGCTCCTGTGGTCGGGGCGGCGGTTGGGCGAGTACCCGTTATACCTTCCGCCACCGACAGTCCGGACCGAGGTCGATGTCCTTCAGGAGGTACTGGGCTTGCGCCACAGGTCGACGCCGCCTTCGACGGCGCTCACATCGATCTCGGCGAGTTCTTCCGCCGAGAAGTCGAGGTTGTCGAGCGCGCCGAGGCTGTTCTCGAGCTGTGAGACGCTCGATGCACCGATCACCAAGGACGTCATGCGCGGATCGCGAAGGGCCCAAGCGATTGCCATTTGAGCCAGCGACTGTCCCCGGCGCTCGGCGATCGCGTTCAGCGCTCGGATGCGATCGAGATTCTCAGGTGTGAGCATGTCTCTCGTGAGCGAGGTTCCCTCGGTCATCCTCGATCCGGCCGGCACACCATCGAGGTACTTCGACGTCAACATCCCCTGGGCGAGGGGTGAGAAGGCGATGCAGCCGACGCCTGCGGGCTCGAGGGTGTCGAGCAGTCCTTCCTCGATCGTGCGGTTGAGCATCGAGTAGTTCGGCTGGTGGATGAGCAGTGGCGTGCCCATGGACTTCAGAATCGCGATGGCTTCGGTGGTTCGGGTCGGCGAATATGACGAGATGCCGGCGTACAGTGCACGCCCGGAGCGCACGGCCGTGTCGAGGGCCCCCATCGTCTCTTCGAGAGGCGTGCTGGGGTCGAACCGGTGCGAGTAGAAGACGTCGACGTATTCGACCTGCATCCGCTTCAGCGACTGGTCCAAGCTCGACAGCAGATACTTGCGCGAACCCATGTCGCCGTACGGACCCGGCCACATGTCCCAGCCGGCCTTGGTCGAGAGGAACAACTCGTCCCGATACGGCCTGAAATCCTCGTTCAGAATCCGTCCGAAGTTGATTTCGGCCGACCCGTAGGGCGGCCCGTAGTTGTTGGCGAGATCGAAATGAGTGACACCGAGATCGAATGCTCTGCGCAAGATTTCGCGCTGCGTGGCGAGAGGGCGGTCGTCACCGAAGTTGTGCCACAGGCCCAGCGAAATAGCGGGCAACCTGATTCCGCTGCGCCCGCAGCGGCGGTAGCTCATCGACTCGTAGCGGTCTTCTGCGGCAAGGTAGGTCATCAGGCGTAGTTCTCTCAGTTGTGCGAAACGCGCGGTGACATTTACTCCATCACAGTAGGTGCGATTCGCACCCTGCGTCAACCGTCGCCAGAAGCGTTGACCACCCATCCGAGGCGATCTACAGTCGTCTGTAACACGATGGCTAATCGGACATTTCGAACACGGTGATGCTGTTGCATGTGTTGCCCGGTGGGGTCGACTTGCAGGCGGCAGCGCTTTTGGAACCGGCAGCCTGTGTCGCGGCCGCGTGTCTCGAGCTTGCAGCAGTGCCCGGCGAGCGTGTGGCCGTCGTGGGCGGAGGAAGTCTGGGTTTACTTGCAGTACATCTACTTTCGGCGGTATCTCCGGCCGCACTCGGGATCAACTCGCCGAATCTTGTGGCGCAACGATTGTCATCACGGCGGAGGAGGCCGAGCGCCACCTCGGGAAGTTCGACGCGGTACTCGAAGCGGCCGGCGCCTCGGGCGCGGCCAGTCTGGCTACTCGCCTTGCGCACACCGTCTTCGGTGCGCCATCTCGGGCTTGGATTCACGCGGTGTCGGCGTTCACCTCCGGTGTATTGGATCCGAAGCTGATCATCAGCCGTGACCTCGAGTTGAGCGAGGCGGCCGACGCGCTACGGATTCTCGAAGAGGGACCCCGGAGTACCGTGAAGATTCTGCTGCATCCCTGATCCACAAGTCCTGTCGACGAGGAGAAAAGAGGCTGTCTGATGATCTCCACCGAGCTGGGTGAGAAGACGCGATGCCGGTAGCAGAGCAAGTAACCGACCCGTGCGCGCAGCATGGCGAAGGCCCGGTCTGGCACGACGGTTGGAGCGGGCTGCGTTGGGTAGACATGCTCGTCGGTGATGTCTTGATCATGGACTCTGTTTCGGGTGTGATCGACCGGCGTCACGTCGGGTCCGTCGCCGCTGCGCTTCGTCCGCGTAGTCGTGGCGGGGCGATCGTCGCCATCGAGCGTGGGTTCGCTGTTGCGGATGACGACATCTCGGATGTGCGCCGCCTCGAGGAAATTTGGTCTGACCCGAATATCCGGATGAACGAGGGGAGCTGCGCGCCGGACGGCAGCTTTTTCTGCGGGTCGATGTCCTACGACGAGATCCCTCACGCCGGCTCCCTATACCGACTGGATCCCGAGGGAAACGTCACGGTCGTATTCAGCGATGTAACCGTCTCGAACGGTATGGGGTGGAGTCCCGATGGATCCACGGTGTACTACGTGGACACCCCGACCCAACGCATCGACGCCTTCGACTACGCCGACGGCACCTTCTCGGGTCGGCGAACAGTGGTGCACGTGGATCCGAAGAAGGGCGCTCCGGACGGATTGGCGATCGATTCCGAAGGCGGGCTGTGGCTGGCGTTGTGGGGCGGTGGTGCCGTTCACCACTACACCCGCGAAGGAACACTCGCCGACGTCATCGAACTCCCGGTCCCGCGAGTTACCTCATGCGCGTTCGGGGGTCAGGCGCTCGATGAGCTCTACATCACGACCTCTCGCATCGGCACTGACCTTGACGCTCATCCCGAGGCGGGGGCCCTCTTTCGCGTGTCCGACGTGGTGCCGGGCATGCCTACGCTTCCCTACCTCGGGTAATGGGGGCGGCCGAAGGAGGAAGCTCAGCGATTGTCCGGGACGACGAGATTGCGATTGCACCGAGCAGTCCCACCAGGGCGAATGCGTAGAAGCCCCACGGCACGGCGTAGCCGGCACCCAGCATCACGCCGCCCAGGACCGGACCACAGATCGCGCCGAGCCGGCCGACGCCCGCAGACCACCCGAGCGCGGTTGCGCGGATCTGCGGCGGGTGATTGGCGCTGGTGAACGCGTACACGAGGACCTGTGCGCTGAAGACGAAGCAGCCTGCGAGGAATACGAGGATGTAGATCCCGAACGAGATCTTGACGCTCAGCAGCGCCAGGAAGACGGCGCCTCCAGCGAACCAGATGATCGCGGCCGTGCGTGGGCCGATCTTGTTGGCGACGCTGCCCGAAATCAGGAGGCCGACAACAGCACCCGCATTGAGAATCAGAAGGAATGTCAGCGACGCGCCGAGGTTGTAGCCGGCTTCGCGCATGATCGTCGGCAACCAGGTGTTGAGTCCGTAGACCAGCAGGAGCCCCATGAACGAGGTGACCCAGATGGCGATGCTGTTGCGGAGGAAGGGACGGGAGAACAGCGCGTGTACCGGATTGGCCGCCTCGGCGACGGAATGATGGGCGGTGTGCGGGTGCGCCTGCGCGGGCCGAATCCCGTGGCGTTTGGCGATCTGCTCGGCTTCGGCGTGCCTGCCCTGCCCGATCAGGTACGACGGGGATTCGGGGAGGTAGCGCAGCATCAGCGGGATCAGTACCACGGCGGGCAGTGCGCCGGCGACGAACATCGAGCGCCAGCCGAAGGGTTCGATCAGGACGATCGCCAGCGCGGCGGTCGCCACAGCACCGACGTGGTAGCCGGTCATGAGCATCGTCGATGCGGATCCGCCGCCCGGTTTCCTGGAGAACTCGTTGACCAGAGCCAGCGCTGTTGGCAACGCGCCGCCCAGGCCGAATCCGGCCAGGAACCGGAACAGTCCGAACAGGAGGGGGCTCGGTGCCACCGCGCAGAGGAGTGTCAGGACCGAGAACGCCGTCACGGTGAACAGCAGCACTCGGCGGCGTCCGATCACGTCGGTGAGCGTGCCGATCGTCAGCGCGCCGATGGTCATGCCGACCAGGGTGAGCGTCGAGATGAACGTGAGCGTGCCGGTCGTCAGCCCCCACGCCTCGTACGTGCTCAGGGAGGGGATGACGGCGCCGAGAACGACCAGGTCGAAGCCGTCGAGGAGAACGATCACCCAGCAGAGAGAGGCCACCCAGGTCGGAGCGGCTCGAGTTGGGGAGGAGTCTCGAGTTTCGCTCTGTAGTGACGTGGCCATGGCGCCCCCTGACATTAGGTGTTCTTGATGCGAACGGCCGTTCGTTCATGCTTGGGCGCCCATTGTGTGCCCCGTCACGCTCGGATGTCAACCAGGGCTTTCATCCAATGTCACACAGGTGTTGTCTGAGTAGACCGATGTGACATTCGGTGCCGATACATGCTGGTCACCGGCTAGTGGTGGCCGGAATACTGTTCACATGTCCGACGAACGCAGCATGTTGGGGCGCGCCTTCCTGGTGCTGGGTTCGTTCACTTCGAGTCACCTGCGGTTGTCGCAGTCGGAACTGAGCCGGCGTACCGGGCTGCCGTTGCCCACAGTCCACCGGCTGTGCCGTCAGTTGGCGGACTGCGGCGCGCTCGAACGGGCCGCCGACGGGCGCTACGAAATCGGAGTGCGACTGTGGGAGTTGGGTGCTCTCGCCCCTCGTGCACATGGGCTCAGGCAGGTGGCGCAGCCCTATCTCGAGGATCTGTACGAGGCGACCCGCGAAAACGCGCAGCTTGTGGTCCGCGAGGGTCTCGACGCGCTGTACCTCGAACGTCTGTCCGCTCGCGGCGCCGTCTCGGTTGTCGGACGAGCCGGGGGCCGACTGCCGTTGCACGCGTCGAGTGGCGGTCTCGTCCTGTTGGCGTTCGGTGGCAAAGAACTGCTCGACGAGGTTCTCGCCGCCGGCCTCGAGCGCTTCACGCCGTCGACCATCACCACCGAGCACCGCTTGCGCAGCACGCTCGACGACATTCGGCGGACCGGTTGGGTGGTGTGCCGCGAACATCTCAATCTCGGGACCCTTGCCGTCGCCGCGCCGGTATCGCGGTCGACGGGCGAAGTGGTGGCGGCGGTGTCCGTGGTGGTACCGGCCGCCAAGGATCCGGCGGCGTTGATCCCCGCCGTTCGCGCCGCTGCCCGTGGCATATCCCGGCGTGTCGCCTAGTTCGTCTTTCGCTCAGTGAAAGAGAGGGTGTCGTGGCCGTAGCTCGATCAGGACAGTGGCGGCTATCACACACCACGCGAGGAGTCTGCTCATGAACACACAGGTCGGGATCGTCGGCGGAGGTCCCGCAGGACTGATGCTGTCCCATCTCCTGCACCTGTCCGGCATCGAATCGGTGGTGCTCGAGAGCCGTACCCGCGAGGAGGTAGAGGGCACGATTCGTGCCGGTGTGCTCGAGCAGGGCACAGTCGACCTGATGGTCGACACCGGGCTCGGCGACCGCATCAAGCGCGAGGGCCTCACTCATCACGGGATCGAACTGCGGTTCGGCGGGCGCGGCCACCGCATCGCATTCGACGAGCTCACCGGAGGCCGCGCCGTCACCGTCTACCCACAGCACGAGGTGCTCATCGACCTCATCGCCAGGCGCCTCGAGGACGGCGGCGACATCCGCTTCGGCGTGTCCGAGGTCCAGGTCCGCGATCACACCACCGATGCTCCGAAGATCACCTACGTCGATGCCGAGGGCAACCAGCAGACGCTGACATGCGCGCTCGTTGCCGGCTGCGACGGCTCGCGCACCGGCACCCGCGATCTCATCCCCGAGACCACCGTGCGTACCGATCACTTCCGCCAGTACCCGTTCGCGTGGTTCGGGATCCTCGTCGAGGCACCGCCGTCGTCGGAAGAGTTGATCTACGCCAACCACCCGAGGGGCTTCGCACTGGTCAGCACCCGCACTCCCGAGGTTCAGCGGCTCTACCTGCAGGTCGATCCCGACGACTCAGTCGACAACTGGTCGGACGACCGCATTTGGTCGGAGCTGCACGCCCGCGTCGACGGCGAGGGTGCGGAAATCAAGGACGGCAGGATCTTCCAGAAGTCGATCTTGCAGTTCCGCAGCTTCGTCTGCGAGCCGATGCAGCACGGCAACCTCTTCCTCGCTGGCGACGCTGCCCACACGGTGCCCCCGACCGGGGCCAAGGGCATGAACCTGGCGATCGCCGACGTGTACTTCCTGTCGAAGGCGATGGCCGAGTTCTTCGCCACCCGCAATCGTGGCCGACTCGATGCCTACACCGAGACGGTGCTTCCGCGGGTGTGGCGCAGCCAGCACTTCTCGTGGTGGATGACCTCGATGCTGCATCGCCTGCCCGACACCGAATTCGGCCACAAGCGGCAGATCGCCGAACTCGACATGGTCACCCGATCCGTGGCGGGCCGCACGCTGATTGCCGAAAACTACGTGGGCACGCCGTTCGAGTAAGTCACCCGAAGTCGGCGCGGTCTCCGGTGATATCGTTCCGCCTCGTCGGTGCACGCAGCGTGCATCGAAAGGGGGAGGGGAGAATTCGTGCAGCCCGGCGTAGTGGTTCAAGTCGAGCCAGACAAGGTCAGGGACCTCGCGGAACGTACTCGAAGGTCGGGCGACAGGGTCGGTGAACTGGCACCCGTTACCGACGGTGTGTCGCCCATTCCGGCAATGACCGGTTCCGCGTTCGCGGCCGCACTCGAGGACACGGCCCTGGCAGTGGACCGTGTCGTCGCGTACCACCGCGACGTGCTTCATGAATTCGCCGGGCAGGCAGAGCAGAACGCCATTCGGTACGAGCAAACGGATAACGATAATGCGCTGTCGCTGAACGAAGTTAGCCTACGGTGAGCGACGCGTATGGGGGCGGATACGTAGAGGCCTACGCCCTGCCGCAGATTCTGGGGTGGAATCTGGACAGTACTGACGAGATTGGCCGCAAGATGAGGTCGAAATCCGAGGACATCGAAGACGAGATCATCGCGGCGGGGAAGTCCATCGATAGCTCGTACGAATATTGGAACAGTCCTGCGGCTGAGACGGCTAGGGATCGCGCGGCCGAGAACAGATCTGACGGGGTTCGAACCGCCATGGTGATGGAATCGGTGAGTACTGTCGTGGACCAGTACGCGTCGAACATCAGATCCCAAATCGCGTACATCAGAGACAAAGTCGCCGAGGTAGAAGAATCCGAGTACCAGTTGTTCGTCGAGCCGGACGGAGGCGTCCGCTCGCGTCGCTCCAACGTCGACTGGATTGCGGAATGGGGGGTTCTCGGGCCGGCGAGGCTCGCGGCGAAAGAGGCTGAGGAGTTCTTCCTCGAGAACGAGATCCGAAAAACCCTGACCAGGATCCAGGAATTGGACAAGGAGGGCGCCGAACAGGTTGCTCGGTGCCTCGAGGGTTTGAGCGATGCGGTCAAGATTGGCGTGACCGCGGTGTCTACGGACCCGACCCTGAACGAGGTGCTCTTCAAGTACCAGACGGCACCGTCGGAGGCAGGCGCGTCTTTATGGCCGTCGGGCGAGGTCTTGAATGCGATCAGGCTGGTATCGCCTAGCTATCAGCCCACGCTCATGACTCCAGAAGAAGTGAAAATGATGATGCTCCTCTTCCATGAGCACGGTCCCGCCGGACTCGTCGACCTGAATCGCATGAAGGGTGCCGCCGAGAGTGCTGCGCACGAGCAATTCCCCGAGTCGACGGCTGACGGTCACGGGGACGCATTTCGGCACACCTACTGGAATGCGCTCATGACGAAGGAATTCGGCGGCGACTGGACCGCGGATTTCGCCACCGCACACGAGGGGACCGGTGCGAATTCACCGCACCGCGAGGCCATGGACCTCTACAACAACGAGCTCGGAAGAAGGCTCGCGTTGGAACATCCTGATGCCACACCGCAGGAGATGCAGCAGATCGTTCTCGACGCAATCAACGGCGGTGAGGCAATCGTCATGGACGGGTTCGGGCACATCGGCTGGAGCGACGACGTGCCTGTTGGGGTATCGCAGCCACCTTCCTCGATAGATGTGCCGCTGCCGTCGGGAGGGAACTGATGAAGTCGTCGTATCGGGTGCGGTTGTCCGCAGCGCTGATCTCGACCTCCCTCCTTGTGGGCGGTTGCGGGTTCTTGCCGATCGATCGCGATCCACCGGTCGCGTGCTCCGCTACGGTCGATGTCAGAACGCCCGCGTTCTCGCCGGCAGAGGATGAGTCCTTTTGGAATGCTGCTAGAGCCGCCGCCCGACAGTCGGGCACGGTTGCGATGGGGGATGTAGTTGCGGGGTCGGGGTGGCATGACGCCTGGGACGTGATGGTGTTGGCGAACGAGGGAATCAATCCGGACCGCCTGAACCGGCTGGGCGGTGCCGCCGACTTGTGCTGGTTCGGGTTGGGCTCAGTTGACTTCGACCGGTCGGTGTGGGGGCTGTACATCTTCTTCCGCGATGGCCAGCCGATCAGAGCGGTCCGGTGGGAACCGCACACGAAGTTGATCAGGATCCCAGGAACGGGCGACCCGGTCCTGCGTCCCGATACCGTGATGGCGCCAATGGCGAACCCTTATGGCGATCCTTGGCTTCAGCCGGCATGAGATTCCGGCTTGGACGCGACATATAGAGCGACCCGAACCTGACATCCTGACCAACTCCGTGCGGGGTCAGGATGTCAGGTTCTCTATAGCGGGCCGGCTATCCGACAGCAGTGGCGGTCGGCGTGGCCGATTCGCTCGCCACCGGCGACTGCGTGGTGGTGGGCGTTGACGTGACCGCGCTAGGTGAGGTGGTGACCTCTTGCGAGGCCGCGTCGGTGCTGCCGCTCGGTGCCGCCGTGGTGGTAGGGGTGCTGCTGCCCGTCGTGGTCGTTGTAGTAGTCGGGCCGGTCTCGGCCGACGCCGCTGTGCTCGGCGACGGGGTTGCCGAGGGTGCCGCAGCCGAGGTAGGCGCTGTGGTCGAGGTAGGCGTTGTAGTGGAGCTGACCGAGGACGACGCATTCGTCGATGTGTCCGATGATGCTGTCGACAGGTTTGCCGTGGTGGCCGCGACCTCGTCCAGCGCCTCCGACAGTTCGTCCGGGCTGAGCCTCTCCGCGGGGTCCAACCGCTCTCCGGCCTGAGCCTGCTCTGCGAGGTGGGTGAGCCATGCCGCCGCGTAGTCGGCGGAAGTGAGCGGCTTGCCGTTGTCGGGATCGGCGTCGCGCCAGTAGTCGAAGTGGTGCCCGACGTCGGGGCCGAGGGTCAAATTGTATGGGTCATTCATGACCACCGGAATGGTGTTCTGGTTCGTGACGATCAGGCCGATGACCTCCTTGAACAGCTTCTCCGGCAGGTACGCGAGGGGCGACATCTCCTCCGCCTCGATCGAACCCAGCTCTGCCGAAACCGGAGTCACACCCGCGATGTCCGAGGCGTCGGCCGGGTCCGAGGTCGGAGTCGGCTCCGTCGTGGCCGGTCCGGTGTACGACGGATCCGAAACTTTGAGCAGCACGTCCAGGAACGTCTCGTCGCTCTGCATCCAGTCGGGCTGCGACTTGATGTCCGCGAACGCGTCGATCGCGATCCGGGATACGACAGTCGCGACGTCGATGCCGGTGGCCGGGGTCAACTGTTCGGTCTCGAGTGCGTCGATGTCGAGCTGGCGTCCGACGTTGATGACCAGCTGCAGCAAGGAGATGTTCTCGGGAGCCGCGCATGTGAGGTCGCCCTCGGAGCAGAACGAGGCAATCCGACCGTTCAGGTCGCCGAAGTCGCCGCTGGTATCCGGCAGCGCGCCTTGGCCGGAAACGGGGTTGTTGCCGTTCTGGTACTCGAGGTCGAATCCGTCCGGATTGGAGAAGGGGTTCTCCGCGCCGGGGAAGGGCCCCTCGCCGTCGCCGCGGCCCGCGTCGGCGAGGATGACGACACCGACGACGTCGCTCGGGTCCACGATCGAGTACTCGCCGTCCGGGCCTACTTCCTGGTGTCCGACGTTCATCGCGACACGACGGGCCACATCGGCGCCCTCGCTGTATCCGACGATCGCGAACTGGGTGTCCGGGCATGAGAAGCGGATCGCCTGCATCACCTCTTGGGTGTTCGCGACACCGGTGTTCACCGCGTCTTCGTAGCTGGACATATCCGCCGGGTACGCGATGTACATTGCGGCGTACGAGTCTGGATCGACGGCGCCGAGCGGCGCGTTGGCCGCATGATCGATCCACGGGCTCTCGTAGTCGTCCGCAGACGCCGCGGGCAGCTCGTTGCCGTTCTCATCGACGAGCATCCTCGTGGTGCCTGCCCGGGGAGTATCGCCACGGCCGGCGATCGAGACGGTGACCATGTCATGACATTCGGTCGTCGACGCCACCAAGGCGGCGTCCTCGGTGCGCGTCGAAGAAGGCCACAGGGTCCATGTCAGCCCCACCAGCAGCACCACCCCCACCGCAACCCGGGTGAGCACCCGAGCTGCGATCCGATGTCTCACCAAGAAACCATCAGTAGTCAATGTCTACTCCCCAAACGGACCAGCGGTTGGCGCGCGGACAGACCCGATACCGCGCGTAACGTCAAAGGGAGTGTCGTAGACAAGGCCCGTTGCGTTACATCGCGCGCCTGACCAGGTGATGTGAGAGGCCAGCGGCGTCAGGAGGACGCACATGACCACAGGCATTTCCGCAGATGCGCGGCCCACCTTCGAGTCGGTGCACGGCTGTGACGCGAACGTCGTCCGTGCCGCCGATCTCGCGCTCGGCAAGTTCATCGACGCCGCGACGCTGGCCGCCGCGCCCTCGCTGCCCGCGCCGCCCGGCCCCGTCCGGACCGTCCTGATGACAGGCGCGACCGGGTATCTCGGCCGCTTCCTGTGCCTGTCATGGCTCGAGCGCCTCGCACAGGTGGACGGAAAGCTGATCTGTATCGCGCGCGGCGACGACGCCGAGGCGGCCCGACGGCGTATCGAGGAAGCGCTCGACAGTGGCGATGCCGAACTGTCGCGACACTTCCGTGCCCTCGCAGACCCGCACCTCGAGGTGCTCGCTGGTGACCTGGCCGAGGCAGATCTGGGCCTCGACACCGGAACCTGGGATCGGCTCGCACAGTCGGTGGACTTGATCGTGCACTGCGCGGCACTCGTCAACCACGTGCTGCCGTACCGCCGGCTGTTCGGCCCCAATGTCGCCGGTACCGCCGAGATCGTCAAGCTAGCCCTTTCGACGCGCCTCAAGCCGGTGAATTACCTCTCGACCTTCGCGGTCGCCGTGCTGCCCGGAGGCGGTTCGATGGGAGAGGACCAGGACGTTCGGCAGAAGATTCCGACTCGACCGCTTGATGATTCGTACGCCAACGGATACAGGACCAGCAAGTGGGCCGGGGAAGTCCTACTGCGCGAGACGCACGACCTGTGTGGACTACCGGTGGCGGTGTTCCGGCCCTCCATGATCCTTGCGCACGGCCGCTACGGTGGGCAGCTCAACGTGCACGACAGGCTCACCCGGCTGATCTTCAGCATCGTCGTGACGGGACTCGCGCCGCGCTCGTTCTATCGTCTCGACGCCGACGGCAACCGACAGCGCGCGCACTACGACGGCCTACCCGCCGATTTCGCGGCCGAGGCCATCACCGCGCTCGGCGCCGAGGCGACGGCCGGATACCACACCTACCACGTGCTCAACACACACGACGACGGTATCTCGATGGACCGGATCGTCGACTGGTTGATCGAGGCAGGGAACGACATCAAGCGGATCGACGACTACGACGAATGGTTGCGTCGATTCCGGTCGGCCATGGAATCGCTGTCAGACGAGCGCCGCAGGCGCTCCGTGCTCCGACTGCTGAACGCGTACACCGTTCCGGCGCCGCCGATTCCGAGTGGACAGGCGTCCGCGGAAGGGTTCCGCGCCGCAGTGAAGTCCGCCGGAATAGGCGAGACCGGAGACGTGCCGCACGTGACGCCGTCGCTGATCAACAAGTACGTCGCCGACCTGCGACATCTCGGCCGACTTTGAGTCGCCACGCAATCTGCACCTTGATTCCCTTGTTTTCCAACACCTTTCGCTCCCCTGCGTGACTGGGTGGCCCAGACGCGGACGGCATTGTCGTGGCGTCGCGGCTGACCAGATTCCGTCAGTCTCCCCTAGAGTATTGCCACAACGGAATGTAGTACATATGCTACGAAACGTAGAGTCACCACGATAGGGAGGGTCATGAGTTCGAGAAGTGGGGTTGTGCTCGACGTCGACGGGTTGCGCATGCGCTACGGCGACAAGGATGTTCTGTGCGATGTGACGTTCCGCGCCCAGCGCGGCGAGGTGCTGGTCATGCTCGGGCCGAACGGGGCAGGCAAGACGACGACAGTCGAGATACTCGAGGGGTTCCGCAACCGTTCCGCAGGCCGTGTCAGCGTGCTCGGTGTCGATCCCGAGAACGGCGACGAACACTGGCGGGCGCAGATCGGCGTCGTCCTGCAATCCTGGCGCGACCATGCCAAGTGGCGCGTTCGTGACCTGCTTGCCCACCTCGCCGCCTTCTATCTCCCGTATTCCGCCGGCGATGGCCAGAAGGTCTGGAATACAGACGAACTCATCGACCTCGTCGGGCTCACCGAACAGGCACGGGACAAGGTTGCGTCTCTCTCGGGTGGTCAGCGGCGCAGACTGGACGTGGCGATCGGAATCGTGGGACGGCCGAAGGTGCTGTTCATGGACGAACCCACCGCCGGCTTCGATCCTGCGGCCCGCAGGGATTTTCATGACCTGGTGCACCGTCTGTCCGATCTCGAGGACACCACGGTGCTCCTGACCACCCATGACCTCGACGAGGCGGCGAAGATCGCCGACCGGATCCTGATCCTGGCCGGAGGACGCATCGTCGCCGACGGCTCGCCCGACGCGTTGGCTCGCGAGATCGCCGGTGAGGCCGAGGTGCGCTGGACTGTCGACGGCCAACGTTTCGTGCACACCGCCACCGAGTCGACGAAGTTCGTCCACGAATTGTTCAGGCAGCACGGTGATTCCATCGGCGAACTCGAGGTGCGCCGTGCCTCGCTGGAGGACACCTACATGGCGCTCGTCCGTCGTCACGAGTCCGATGACGCCCCTACCGGAGCACTCTCTCTTGCGGAGGTCGCACGATGAACCCCACTGCCAACGCGGTCCGCACCGGCCTTTCTCGGGGATGGATCGAGCTACGTCAACTGTTCACCCACGGTCCCGACCTCATCGGCCAGTTCATGACCCCGGCCATCGCGCTGATCGTGCTCTATCTGCTGCGCAATCGTGAGTACGACGGCAGCGACCTCTCGATCTCCGAACTCGCACTCCCGGGTCTCATCGGGTCGATCATCGTCTTCAACGGTCTGTTCGCGATCACCAACGTGCTTGTTTTGGATCGGGAGGATGGCACGTTGTTGCGGGCCAAGGCGGTGCCGGGAGGGATGACCGGCTACATGGTCGGCAAGATTGTATCGGCCGCAGGATCGGTGATCGTGCAGGTGACGGTGGTGCTGGCAGTGGGCATGGTGGTCATCGGAGGGGTATCTATGGACGGCCCCGGCGCGTGGGCGACCTTCGTCTGGGTTCTGCTGCTCAGCCTGCTCGCCGCGCTGCCCCTCGGTGCGATCCTGGGCGCCGTCCTCGACGGACCCCGCGCGACGTTCCTGCTGACGATGCCGCTCATGGGACTCGTCGCCATCTCGGGAATCTTCTACCCGATAACGGCGCTGCCGGGGTGGCTGCAGGCCATCGGTCAGGCGTTCCCGATGTACTGGAGCGGACTCGGAATGCGATCGGCATTGCTTCCCTCCGACGCGGTGACGGTCGAGATCGGTGAGTCCTGGCGCCACGCCGAGGCTGCGGCGGTGCTGGGCGCATGGGCGATCGCGGGACTGCTGGTCGCGCCGGTAGTGTTGCGGCGCATGGCGCGTCACGAATCGGGTTTGAGTATGGCTGCACGACGGGAGAGGGCGATGCAGCGTGCCTTCTGAGGCCATCTACAACCGCATCGCGATGCTGCGCGCCGAGCGAGGCATATCGCGGCGGGAGTTGGCCGAGGCCTTGGGCGTCCACTATCAGACCGTGGGCTACCTCGAGCGCGGTGAGTACAGCCCCAGCCTGCACCTGGCGCTGCGTATCGCCGCGTACTTCGAAGTATCGGTGGAGGTCGTGTTCTCCACCGAGCCGTTTCCGAGGCTGGGGTCGGGCGTCGAGTCCGCGTGATTCGGCGCCGGGGAGCGGCGCACGCTCCGCACTCCGTGGCGGTGGTCGGGTCCTCGGACTCGGCCACCGCCACGGAGGTTCGTGCACGGCGGTGCGCTACGTAATCTTCGCCAGGATTGACAAGGGCAGCAGCTTCATCGCCACAGACAGCGGCGCCCACGGCCACGCGGGGACGTACGCTTTGCTCGGTTCCTTCTCGATGGCCGCAGCCAGCGCACGGCAACCGGTTTCGGTGTCAACGATGAACGGCACGTTCTTCACCTTGTCGTTGATCTCCGAGCGGATGTATCCGGGGAAGATGGTGCTGACGTCGATACCGGTCTTCGCCAGGTCGGCGCGCATACCTTCGCCGAGTGCCGCGAGTCCTGCCTTCGACGCCGCATAGGTCGTGATATTCCCAGACATACCACGCAACGCGCTCATCGACGAGATAAGCACGACGTGGCCGGCGTTGCGGGGACGGAACAGCTCGAGCGCCGCCTCGCTCTGCGCGAGCGCGCCGAGGAAGTTGGTGTTTGCCGTCTGCACGTTGGCATGGAAGTAGCCGGTGCCCAACGGCTGCCCCTTGCCGAGACCCGCGTTGACGATCACCCGGTCCAGGCCGCCGAGTTCCTCGTCGAGTTCGGTGAACACACGAAAGACCTCGTCGTGCATGTCGACGTCGAGCTTGCGGATCGCCACCGTGATCTGCGGGTTTGCGGCCAGCAGTTCGTCGCGCAGTTCTTCGAGGCGGTCTGTACGCCTGGCCGCCAATGCGAGATTACGCCCGCGCGAGGCAAATTCGCGAGCCATACCGCGACCGAGGCCCGAGCTGGCGCCCGTGATGAGAATGTTCTTGCGTGTCGTGCGCTTGCTCACGCGTTGCCCTCCGTTTTGGTGTCGGTGTCGTGGGTGTCGAGGCCGTCGATCAGCTGGTTGCACCGGGTATCCAGATATCCTACGGCGATCCAGAAGTGCTCGAAGGCCGGGTTGGTGGTCTGTCCGTGGTGGTACCGGTAGTAGATCTGTTGCGCGATCACCGCCAGCCGGAACAGCCCGAATACTTCGTAGAAGCGCCAGTTGTCGATCGGTAGTCCCGTGCGCTGACCGTAGTACTCGACGATCTCGCGGCGGGTGAGCATGCCCGGCAGGTCCGAGGGCTGCCGCTTGGTGGCCTGCATCATCGGGTGATCATCCGCCTCCACCCAGTAGGCCAGGCTCGACCCCAGATCCATGAGTGGGTCACCGATCGTGGCCAGCTCCCAGTCCAGGACCGCACGCGGCTGCAGGTCGTCGCCGAGGACCACATTGTCGAGCCGGAAGTCGCCGTGGATCACCGCGGACGCGACATCGGCCGGCTGATTGTCCGCGAGCCAGGTCGTCACCCGTGCGAAGTCGGGCACGTTGTCGGTCCGGGCGGCAGCGTAGCGCTTCGTCCACCCAGCCACCTGTCGGGCGACATAGCCTGTGCCACGACCGAACTCGTCGAGTCCGGATGCCGCCGGGTCGACGCCGTGCAGTTCGATGAGCAGATCGATCACCCGCAGGCACAGCTGACGCGTGTTCTCGGGGGTGAGGCCGAACTCGGTCGGGGGAGCAGAACGCAAGATGCTGCCCTCGACGCGTTCCATGACGTAGAAGTCGCTGCCCAGCACCGACGGATCTGTGCACAGCCCCACCATCGTCGGTACGTGCGGGTACACCGGTGCGAGCAGAGACTGGATCCGGAACTCTCTGACCATGTCGTGTCCGGACGACGGCTTGGCCCCCGCCGGGGGTCGGCGCAGCACGAGGTCGCGATCCGGGTAGCGCAACAGGTAGGTGAGGTTCGATGCACCCCCGGAGAACTGGCGCACATCGGGGGTCGCGGTCAGTTCACCGGACCCGTTCTCGCGCAGCCAGTTCGCCACAGCCTCCACATCGAACGCATCCTCATCACGGACGCTGCGGGCGTTGTCCGGCAGCCCTGACATCTTCGCGGTCACTTGTACCTTCCCAACTCGAAACGGGCCACCAGGCCCTGGTGTACCTCATCGGGGCCGTCCGCGAGCCGTATCGCCCGCGCCGCCGTCCACGCGCCGGCGAGAGGGAAGTCGTCGGACAGCCCTGCACCGCCGTGGATTTGGATCGCGAAGTCGATCACTTGCTGTGCCACCCGAGGCGCGGCGACCTTGATCTCCGATACCGCGGAGCGCGCTCCGGCGATGCCCTCCGTGTCGAGCAGCCACGCGGCGTTGAGCACCAGCAGCCGCAGCTGGTTGATCGCGATACGGGCATCCGCGATGCGTTCCCGATTGCCGCCGAGGTTGATGAGCGGCTTTCCGAACGCGACACGCTCGGTGCCGCGGCGGATCGCGAGTTCGAGCGCGGCCTCAGCGAGGCCGACCAGCCGCATGCAGTGGTGCACCCGGCCCGGGCCGAGCCGACCCTGCGCGATCTCGAATCCCCTTCCGGGACCGGCGATGATCGCGTCGAGCGGCAGCCGCACATTCGTGAACGACACCTCGCCGTGGCCGCCGGGCTCGTCATAGAAGCCCATCGTCGAGAGCATCCGCTCGACCTTGACGCCGGGTGCGTCCATCGGCACCAGAACCATCGAGTGTCTCTGGTACCTGTGCGCTTCCGGATCGGTGAGGCCCATGAAGATGAGGAGCTTGCAATCCGGGCTGCCGATGCCGGTGCTCCACCACTTGCGGCCGTTGAGCACCACCTCGTCACCCTCGACGACGGCGGTCGCGGCCATGTTGGTGGCGTCGGACGACGCGACGTCGGGCTCGGTCATGCAGAACGCGGAGCGGATCTCGCCGTCGAGCAGCGGCTGCAGCCAACGCTCCTTCTGCTCGGTGCTGCCGTAGTGGAAGAGCACCTCCATGTTGCCGGTGTCGGGGGCGTCGCAGTTGAAGACCGAGGACGCGAGAAAGGAGCGACCCATCTCCTCGGCGAGCGGCGCGTACTCGACGTTGGTCAGGCCGGCGCCGAGTTCGGCGTCGGGCAGGAAGAGGTTCCACAGTCCCTGCGCGCGGGCCTTGGACTGGAGGTGCCGGAACTCGTCGGACACCTGCCACATCGCGGCGCCGGAGACATCGGAACGCTGCGCGAACGGTTCCACCCGTTCGGCCCGCAGGCGCACCTCGACGGGGGCGACCTCCGTATTGATGAACGCACGTAACCGGTCGAGGTACTCCTTCGACCGCGCGCTTTGAGCGAAATCCATGCCTTCCTCCATGACGCCGCAGCTAACTAAGCATTGCTCAGTTAACCTAAACGTAGACTTGCCCGGCAATCAAATCTGGAGGGTGTCCTCTCGTGTCGACCGAAACCTCACTACCCGGTGCAGCCACCAACCGGCGGCGGCTCCCACCGGAGGAGCGCAAGCGGCAACTCGTCGCGATCGGCCTGCAGGAGCTGGCAACCCGGCCCATCCACGCGTTGTCCATCGACCAGGTGGCTGAGAAGGCGGGGATCTCTCGCGGATTGCTGTTCCGCTACTTCCCGACCAAGCAGGACTACTACGTGGCCGTCGTTGGCGCGGCCGCTCGGCGCCTGCTACGCGCGGCGAACGCAGATCCCGACGACGCAACAGGCGAGCCGTTGCGGGCCGTGGTCCGCGCGTTCGTCTCCTTCATCGACCGTCACGGCGCGAACTATCAGTCGTTCTTCCACGGTGGCTTCGGCGCTGATGAGCAGATCCACGAAATCCGCACGAACCTGCAGAACACCATGGTCGAGCGCACCCTCGATGCCACTGGCACCGAATCGTCGCCCTCCAGCCGGGTACTGCTGCGGGCATGGTGGGCAATGGTCGAATCCCTCGCCATCGACCGTACCGTCGATCCCGTCTTCACCGTCGACGACGTGGTCGACCGTGCGATCGAAGCGCTCCCGATCACTGGTACTGTCTGCGACATGACTCGGCAGAAAGGCGCATGAGCGCCGATTCTCAGCGCAGATTCCTGCGCCCCCGCAGTGTCTTCTTCTCTTCCGGCTATGTGTGGGTACTCGATGAGACCCAGCCGGTCGCGGCATTGTTCGATCCGTATACGGAGCGGTTCGCACGCCTGGTGTCGTGGACCGATCTTCCTCCACCCCCGCAGGGTGCGGGGCACCCGCAGATCCAGGCCGATGCCGATGGTGTGTGGGTGCAGAACCACCGAGACGGGCCGCTGGTGCGGGTCGGTATCGACGGCATAGTCCATGCCGAGTACACCCAAGGCCACAGACTGATCTGCGCCGGGTCGGCCGGGGCATGGTGCTTCAGCAGTGTGCGGCGGCGTCGCGACATTGCACCCGCACCCGACACTCCGCCAATCCGCTCGCTACGGCCACCGATGCTGCTGGTTGCACTGCCCGAGGGTGGTGCCCGCCGCGTTGGCATTGACGGTGTGGCCGTGGTGTCGGTGGAGTTCGACGAGTCGTCGCTGTTCGTCGGGGTCGAACACGATCCGTGGGAGCGGGTTCCGACGTCGGCGAGAACAAGGGTTGAGAGGGCTGGCTTCGAGGTTCGGTACAGCTCTTCGGTGCTGCAGGTGCCGCTGGACGGGCCGATCCCGGAGCGAATCGGACCCGACACGCATCCATGCCGGCAGGACCGCGAGGTCGAGCACACCAGCGAGTACTCCGACACCTCGTACAACGAGGCACACCGACGCAAACGTGCCCTGGACGCTGCGCTTCGTTGGCACTGGGGCACCGACCTGGCTCAACCTGGCACGACGATCGTGCGGGCGTACCGGCCCGACACGTCGGCGCTGGCGACGGAAATCAAGTTCTCCGGGATGCGAGTGACCGACGGCGCGGCTGCGGCCGGACGGCTGTGGATAGTCACCACTCCAGAAATCCGCACGGGGTCGGGACGCGCTGTGTTCACCATAGGAGCGGACGGAGAGTTGCGTCCGCTGCGAGTCGAGGGCATAGACATCACCGGTCGGTGTCGACCGCTGGGACCGCAACCGCTCGACCATGATTCGTACGTGGCGTACTGCCTGCGCGGGCTGGATGGGGTGCGGTTCGCGAAGGAGGTCGACGACGTGTCCGCCACCTACGTCGGACGGTGGCCCCACGGTCGGGTCCATGTCCGGTTCCGTCACATCGACTATCCCGGCCTGACCATGGTGGCACGTCTGAATCTCTACGACGAGCGAGGCGCCCGGCTGGACAAATTCCTTACCTACGTGCGGACGGAACTGATGGAACAGGCAGGCGCCCAAGCTTATCCGCCGGCGTCGGATGCCGTCGACGGAGCGCTGTACATCTAAGCCCCTTGCATACACGGGTCGATGGGTACCCGAAAACGAACACGAACCGGAGGCATCAATGACCGAATGGATGCAGATGTTGGTGGGAATGGCGGACGGGCCGACCGAACCAGTCCACGGCACCGTCATTCCGTACCGGAACTCCGACAAGCCATTCCACTTCTACTACGCGACCTCTGCGGAGGAAGCAGTCTTCGTGCCGATTGGCCGCGAAGGGGTGCGCTTGTACCGGTGGGGGCGTCGATCCCGAATCGAATCGATCGACGGGGAAGTCCTGTTCGTCAGTGACGGAACCACGGCGTGGGACTTCACGTGCGACTCGGACCGGCCGCGTTGCACCGAGTTGCATCGCGTGAAGTCTGCAGGCCCGGGCCGTCATTTGGTCATTACTCCACCGGTTACCCACTGGGTCGGTCACCACCATGCCCGACCAACCGGACCGGTGACCGATCTCGAGTTTCTAGATCGCCGCTGCTGGTCGGTGAATCTGGCCGCACGTGAGAGTCGCAACCTACCGAAACCGTCACTGCGTCTGATCGTCGACGCCGGCAGCGGTGCCGTCCTCGGACAGCATTCCGGTGACGGTATCAGCGGCGCCGCCTACACGGACGTAACCGTGGGTGAGCCTCTGGATCCGGCATTCTTCACCTGGGACGGGCCAGTTGTCACTGACGACGAATCCCGTGCCCGCGCTGGACACGGAGATACGCCCGATATGGAGGGGGTGATGTAGTGGTTCCGCTCGATCGAACCGTGGGCTGTCAAGACCTTTGGAAACCAAATCGCTTGGTCTGCAAGAAGATTTGACTGGGCATGCCATATTCACGGCCGAGGCACGCTGGATGCCGCGGGGATCTCGGCCTTGCAGCAGCAACTCCACCCCGGTGAACCGGCTATGGGCACACCACAACTCGTCTTCGGCGGTTCAGACGGACCTTGAGTATTAGAAGACGAATCATCAACCCGGATTTGGATTTTCACGCAACTTGAACGTTGTCTGCCCGATTGCGTCCGGCCTCCTTCGGCGCCTGGACGCTCTAATTCTAGGAACCGACGTGGTTCAGGACGAGGTCGTGGATGTCGCGGCTACGCAGGATGCCGGCCTCGAAAGCCTCGGCGAGTGAACCGTCCACCTTCCCGCTCAGGATCAGCGGAACCGGCTGCTCGTGTCGGCCGCCGTGCGAGCGGAGGGGCCCGTGCAGCTGGCTCAGGTCGTGGTCGGCGGCGCCGCTTCCGAGCGCGGTGTCGGCCGAGGCCGTCACGGCCAGGTCTCCGATCCGGTCGCGGGGCAGCTCGTACACGGTGGCCGCATCCTCGCGGTCCCAGATCTCCTCGATGCCGGGTAACGCGCTCAGCACGCGGCGAGCGGCGTCGCGGTGCTCGGCAGGCAGATGGAGCCAGGCGAACGAGCCCAGAGCGCCATGGTGTTTCACGTACGGATCGGTAATCGGCAACACGACCTCCTCGACCGGGATGCCTGCCGCCGCGAGCACGTCCTTCAGGTAGATGACGCGGGGCTCGCCGTTCTCGTCGTGCTTTGCGTTCATGCCGTGGTCGGCGGTGACGGCCACCGTGCAGCCGGCGTCGAGGTACTCGCCGAGCAGCGTATCGAACTCGGTGAAGAACAGGTCGGAGACATCCTCGCCCGGTGCGTGTGCGTGCTGGACACGGTCGGTCAGCGACACGTAAAGCAACCGGATCTGAGGGGCCGCGCGCAGGGCATGCAGGCCGATTCGCATGGCGTAGTGGCTGGCCAGCGGGTCGTAGACTCCCGGCGCCGGCTCGCCGACCAGCGCCTCGATCGACTCGATGCCGTACTCGGGGATGCCCATCCCGGCTGCCCGCTCGACACTGACGCTGGGGACGCCGCCGTTGCCGAGTAGCTGACGCAGCTTGTCCTTGGTCGTCACCATCAGGGTCGGCACGCCGGCCTCCTCGAACCGCGCGTGGATGCTGGGTGCGCGCAGATACTTGGCATCGTTGAGGAGCACCAGCCCGTCCTCAGGGGTCCGGCAGTAGTTGCCGGGAATCCCGTGGATGGCGGGTGGGACGCCGGTGACGATCGAGATGTTGTTGGGGTTCGTGAGGCTCGGGACCTCGGAGGCCCCCACGCTGAAGACGCCGCCCTCGTCGAGCATCTGCTGCAAACGGGGCATGATGCCCCGGGAGAGTCCGTCGTGGAAATAGGCGGGGTCGCCGCCGTCGACGGTGATGACCACTACGGAGTGATCCGGAGCCCGATATGTGCGGTTGTTTGCCATGACGGTGGTCATTGGATGCCTTCCTTCTCTCGAACGTGTTCGAGAAAGAGCTCTTCGATAAGGGTCAGTGGCCGATCCGCGAGCCGGACGAGGTTGATCGGGCGATGAGGTAGGGCCGGGTCGAGATGGATCTCGCCGATGCGTCCCAGCTCGAGTGCGTCTTCGGTGCAATTTCGAGGGAGGCAGGCGATGCCGAGCCCGTGGGCAACTGCGCCGATGATGGCGCCGTTACTTGCGATGGTGCTGGTGTGAGTATTCGGGATCTGCCACTTTTTCAGCAGGTCGAGTTGGTATCGGCGGCTTGCCGATCCTTCTTCACGCAGGAGGATGCGGCTACCGCGCAGCCGGTGGGGACTTGCTTGCCGTCCTGCGAGTGGGTGGTCGCTCGCGACGATCATCGTTTGTGGTTCGCTCGCGACCCGGCTCGATTCGAGTGAGGGCTTGTCGGTTTCGGCGGCGACGAGGGCAATCGGTACTCGACCCTCGGTGACTGCTAGTACCGCAGCTGCCGAGTTGTCGACGTGCAAGTCAATCTCGATGCCGGGGTATCTGCAGGCGAACGACGTGACCAGCCGCGGCAATAGCTTCTGCGCAACCGTCTCTGTGCCGCCCACTGCCAGCACTCCCGAAACAGGGGCCTTGCGGAGCCGCGTCACCCGATCGGCCGCCTCTCCGGCAAGAGAGAGTAGCGTGCGGGCATGGTCGATGAGGGCCTCCCCCGCATCGGTGAGCCGGGAAGCGCGGCCGGATCGGTCGACGAGGACTACGCCCAGTTCGCGCTCGAGCAGTTGCAGATTGCCCGACACGGTGGACTGTGCGATGCCGAGTGCGCGAGCTGCGGCGGACAGTCCACCGTGATCTGCGACAGCGACGAAGGTCTCGAGACGCTGCAGGCTGATCTTGGGAGCCATCAAATGATCCGTGCACGGATGCGAGACGAGATGAAGTCGATCGTCGCGACCGTGACGATGATGACGATGAGGATCGCCGAGACCTTGTGGTACTGGAACAGTCTCATCGCTACCGTCAGCTCGAAGCCGAGCCCACCTGCGCCGACCATGCCGAGCACGAACGCGTGGCGCACGTTCGATTCGAGGCGGTAGAGGCTGTAGGTGATCACCTCGGGAAGGATCTGCGGGATGACGGACCACCGCAGAGTCGTGAGCATACCCGCGCCTGTCGACTCCAGAGCTTCGCGTGGGCCCGGATCGATGTTCTCGACCGCCTCCGCGTAGAGCTTGCTCAGCTCGCCACACGAGTACACGGTCAGCGCGAGGACGCCCGGGAAGGGGCCGAGCCCGACCGCCGAGACGAAGATCAGCGCCCAGATCAAGTCGGGTAGCGAGCGCAGAACACTCAGGATGGCCCGCGATGTCGCGTACACCAACGGGTTGCGACCGAGCAGGTTCTTCGCCGCGCCCATCGCGAGAAAGGTGCTGATGATCATCGCGAGCAGCGTGCCCCAGAGCGCCACCGCCACCGTTGTGAGAATCGCGTCCCACAGACTGGGGATGACCGACAGGTCGGGCGGGAGCATTCGGACCAGGAATTCGACAAGTCGGGGGACGCCCTGGATGAACCGACCGGGGCTGAGACCGAGGTCATTTGCACTCCAGCCGAGGAAGGTGAGTACTGCCAAGACCACGACGATGTTCCGCACCCACAGGATGTTGCGTCGCATGCCCGACTCGGCAGGCGGAGATGGTGGCTTCGGCGAAATCGCGGTAGGAGCTTGGGAATCCAGAGACATGTCAAGCCGCCTTCTCTGCACCCTGGCCGTAGATTCGACTGACCTCGTCTTCCGAGAGTCCGGTGGGAGTGGTATCGATGGCGATCCGGCCGTCGAGGAGCGCGACAATCCGCTCGCCATGGCTGCGCGCGAAACCTAGCTGATGAAGGCTCAAGATGACCGTGATGCCGTCGCGTTCGTTGATTCCCTTGAGCAGATCGAGAATCTCGCCCGCGGTCACCGGGTCGAGGCTCGCAATCGGCTCGTCCGCAAGGATTACCTTGGGGTTCTGCGCGAGCGCTCGGGCAATTCCCACGCGCTGCTTCTGCCCGCCACTGAGCTGGTCGGCGCGTTGGTCGGCGAAGCCCGCGAGCCCAACGGTCTCGAGGATCGACAGCGCCTGTTCACGCTCCGCCTGCGTGAAGATTCCGGGGAGAGATCGGTAGGCGGGTATATCCGGCAGAATGCCTGCCAATACGTTCTGCAGCACGGTGATCCGGTTGACGAGGTTGTAGCCCTGGAAGATCATGCCGACCTTGCGGCGGATACCGCGCAGCGCGTTGCGGTCGGCGGCGTGTACCTGCTCATCGGCCACTGTTACCGTGCCTTGGTAAGGGGCTACGAGACCGTTTATGCACCGCAGCAACGTCGACTTCCCTGTGCCGCTGCGCCCCAACAAGATACAGAAGTCTGACGCCGGAATCTCGAGATCGACCCCACGCAGGACCGCCTCTTCCTTCCGCTTGTATGTGAGGTGGACGTCGGAGAAGCTGACGGCCTCACCTGCGCCGGTCACAGCTCGGGCTCCAGTCCCGTTACCTCGTAGGCGGTACGGACGATGTCGTAGTCGGAATCGCGGGCCTCTCCGAAGTGGCTGAAGCCGGTTCCCTCGAGGGCCGCCGCCAGTGCGGGGGTCTGATCGAGGAACGCGTGTCGGAGCAGATCCTTCTTGTCCTGGGGAAGGTCGGCACGGTAGGTAATCGGGTCGGCAGGAATCTCGGGTGATTCGAACACCGTCTTGATCTCATCGCGGCCGGCGACTCCGCTGTCGATGAACCCGGGGATCTTGCGACTCGAGATTGCTGCGACGTCGACCCGCCCGTTCAGGAGCGAGAGCAGGGACGCATCGTGGCTGCCCGAGTAGACGATCTGCGAGAACAGGCTGTCGACGTCATAACCTGCTTCGGTGAGTGCGTACTGGCCGAAAATGTGTCCAGATGTCGATGCGGGGTCGGTGAAGGCGACGACCTTGCCTTGGAAGTCTGCGGGCCCATTGATGCCCGAGTCGGTTCGCACGATGAAGCTCGAACGGTACGGCACGGTGTCGTCGGACTGGATCGCCGATGCGAACGGCTCGACGCCGCCGTTGACTCGCTCGCTGGCTAGCACGTACTCCGAGGGGCCGAACCAGGCCAGGTCGAGGTGGCCAGAGTTGAGTGCCTCGATAACTGCTGTGTAGTCGGCTCCGACGTAAGGCTCGACTCTCAATCCGGTGGCTTCGCTCAGGTAGTCGACGAGCGGTTCATATCTGGCGAGCACCGCGGCCGAATCTTCGTCGGGGGAGAGACCCAACCGAATGGTATTGTCCGAATTTGTGCCGGACGCGCCGCACGCCACGAGCGTCAGCGCCATCAGGGCAATCAACCCGGCAAGCACTCGGCTGCACCGAAAGTTACGGATTCTCATAAGGAGTCACCCTTCTCCGCGCCCGTGACGCGGCAAAGCCTGCACGTTGCAGCGCAGACGCTACGAAACGCAACCCAGCCCTGCATGTCGGCTAGGAGTCGCGGCAGAGAACGAAAGGTAAACAGAACGGGTGAGCCCGATAGCACCTATCGGCAACCTCGATGGGGGAGCTGTAACGGGTGGTGAGGTCACGGGGCTGGAGATTCAGCCCGGGCTTGACCACTGCATCGTCGCGTACGTTGGAGTAGATGCAACCGCAAGACGAAGGAAGAGAAAACGGTGCAGATCGGGCGTAGACGGTGGATTGCAACAGTGGCGGCTGGTTCGGCCCTGGTAATCGGTGTCGCGAGTTGTTCGTCAACGGAGGTCGCCACGAGTTCCGCTTTCGATACGTCCGAATTGGACTTGGGGATCAACCCCTGTGACGACCTCAACGCGTTCGTGAATGGCCAATGGAGTGCGCAGACGCAGATTCCCGCCGACGAGTCGTCTTATGGCGTCTTCAACCAACTGCGGGACGAGAGCCTCGACATTCAGCGGGGAATAGCCGATAGGGCGGCCGCGGATCTCGGGAGCGCGGATGAGACGTCCGATCGCACCAAGATCGGGTTGCTGTTCGAGTCGGCCATGGACGAAAATTCGATAGACGAGGCCGGATTCTCGCCCATCGAGCCCGAACTGGCTCAGGTCGACGCGATTGCGTCGCAGGAAGACATCGCAGCGTTCCTTCGAGAAGACGCCCAGGATGGCGGGGCCATTCTGTTCAGCCTCGGATCCGGCGCCGACTTTCAAGATGCAACCAGGCAAATCGGATTCGTCGGGCCGACCGGAATCACTTTGCCGTCCAAGGACTACTACACCGATCCGCAGTACGCGCCCATTCTCGACGCGTACCGCAGCTACCTGCAGACCTCTTTGGAACTGACCGGAATCGGTGACGCCGAGGCCTCGGCCCAGGCAGATCAGGCCCTCGATTTCGAGACGGCGTTGGCAGCGGCATCGCTGTCTCCCGCAGAAGCACGTGATCCGGCGACCCAGTACAGGCTGGTTACAGTTGACGAGGCGAACGCGATTACCCCGGCGTTTGATTGGCGACAGTATTTAGAGGCGCAGAACGTATCGCCCGACGAAGCGTTCTCGCTGGCTGACACTGCATACTTCACTCAGGTAGAACAACTACTCGCCCAAGCGCCGATTGACCAGTGGAAATCGTACTTGCGTGCGCAAGTGGTAAATCGATCGGCGGATAGGCTTTCGAAGCCTTTCCGGGACAACAAATTCGAATTCGAACAGCAAATAACGGGCACTGCCGAACAGAGCGATCGGTGGAAGATCGCCATCGGCGACGTGAACTCAGCCATGGGTGAGGCGATGGGAAGGCTGTACGTCGAGGAGGCGTTCGACCCGTCGGCGAGGGAACATGCGGAGCAGCTTGTCCAAAATGTTCTCGATGCCCTGAGAGTGCGTATCGAGAACGTCGATTGGATGAGTCCGGAGACCAAGCAACAGGCTCTGGACAAGTGGTCGCAGATGGTGCCCAAGATCGGATACCCGGACAACTGGCGCGATTGGTCCGGGTTGCAGATAACTCAGGGTGACTACTTCGGCAACCTCGCAGCCGCCGACAGGTTCAACCATGCCTACGATCTGGAGAAGATCGGCAAGCCATCCGACCGGTCCGAGTGGGTGATGACGCCGCAGACGGTCAACGCCTACTACAGCCCCACTGACAACACGATCAACTTCCCCGCAGCCATCTTGCAAGCCCCGTTCTTCGACCCGAACGCTGACGACGCCCTCAACTACGGAGGAATCGGGTCTGTGATCGGCCATGAGGCGACACACGCGTTCGACGATCAGGGCAGCCAGTTCGACGGCCAAGGAAATCACGTGAACTGGTGGACACCTGAGGACAGGGCGCAGTTCGACAGCAGGACAGCCAAGTTGGTGGAACAGTACGACGCCTACACGCCGATCCCCAGCATGCCGGACGTTCATGTCAATGGCGAGTTGACCCTCGGCGAGAACATCGCAGATCTGGGTGGTGTCAATACTTCGTACGACGCGTTGAAGACCGTACTCGACTCCGAACCCGGGGCCGCGACCACGGAGATTGACGGCTACACACCGAATCAGCGCTTCTTCCTCAACTACGCGCGTGTGTGGCGTGACAAGACGCGCGACGAAGCTCTTCTCACCCGGATCAACAGCGATCCACATTCGCCGGCGTCTCTTCGTGTCAACGGTGTCGTGGCAAACGTCCCCGGATTCGCGGAGGCGTTCGAGTGCGCGCCAGGCTCTCCCGAAGCGCACGTTGGTGACCAGCTAGTGACTATCTGGTGATCCGAGCCACCGCTCAAGAATCGGGCTTGTTCGCGGCCGGCGCCGCACGTGTGGGGTGCGGGAGTGCAATCACCCGTAGCGCCGATCGCAGCGATTCATAAGTCTTCGCCCAAGCCCGCGCCTCATGGTCGCATGTCGCTGCCTCCTCCGGATCACCCTCGCCCCGAGCTGTTTCCGCGAACTCACGCCAGCTGATCTCCTGTTCCTGTGCGATCGTCAGGTACTCGAGGATCGCGTCGCGGTCGTTGCCACACACAGCTGCGACTTCGTCTCCGCTCAGCGACCCGGACCCGTTGGGATCTAGGTGGAGCATCGTCAACAGGGCGGGTGGAAGATCTTCGTCGTCATCATCGTCATCGGTTGATGCGCTCGACGGAACGTTGTCGCCGCAGCTGCGGCGAGGGCCGTCGGCGAACCGGGAGCCGTCGAAACGTGCAGCGAACTGGGCGTCGACTGAAGGCACGAATGCGCTGAACCGGTTGAGTGCATCGACGAGGTGGCGGGGGACGAACGGATTCGCGGAGACGTCGATCGACGCGTTCAGCCGGTCCTCGTCGAGGGTGAACCGGATACCGGGCCAGCGTCTGGTGAGGTCGCAGACATTCTCGGCCGCCCGGGTGCGGCCGGCGATCCCGTACAAGAGGGGCACCCACACCCGTACCAGCGGTTGGCTCGGGTGCGCGATGACCAGCACTGACTGGTCGTCCAGTTTCAGGATTACGTCGCTGTCCTCATCGACGTCGGGTCGGAAACCAAGGGCCTGTTCGACGGTGCGAGCGACGAGGTTCCGGAGCTGATCTGGATCTTCGGGAACGACGGCGGTGGTGTCGTCGAGACCGATGGGGTCAGGTCTCGACTCGGCCGCGTGCGAGTCGATATCGGAATTGGCTCCCTCGAGTGTGCCTGCGATCTCGGTAAGGATGAAGCTGGGATGCGGTACGTTCCAGATCTCGCGCAGCGTGGTTACGGTCATCGCAGCGAGTTGGTCGGCCCATCTGCGCTCTTTGTCGACGAAGAACGCGGGTGATCCCTCGTCGGGTTCATCGTCGACCAGTCGTGTCGGGCGATCCCACCCCAGCTCTACCAAGCGCTGCTGGGTCTCGGGTGCGAGTGCGTAGCGGGGCGCGAGGTACGCGTTCGAGGGCACCTCGGCGCGCACGTATTCGTCCCCCCAGATCAGGAATTGGACGTACGGTGTGAAGCCGTCGACGGTGCTCTCCTCGATCCATTCGAGGATTAGGGTGTCGTCGTTCTGCATCGCGGAGAGGTGGTCGGCGAGTTTGCGCTGGAACATGATCCAGGACTGGTCGATGGCTTCGTCGAAGCTGGTGCTATCGAACAAGTTGCCCCCTTCTCTGTCGGGCTCGTACACCAGGACTTGCTGCTGGCCGATGCGTTCGAGCCGTGCCGGTTTCAACGTAACGCGCCGGGCCGACAATTTCGGCAACGGCAGGCCGGTATGAGGACGGCCAATCCAAGATCGTCCTGGCGGCGTCGGTAGGCACTTCGAGACGTGGTTGTCGCGGGACGCCCGCGGCTGCGACGGTGGAAGATTGCTACTACAGCGAAGGAGCGTGTATGCCCATCATCGACATTGTCCAGGGAGACATCACTACGCAGCGCGTAGACGCCATCGTCAACGCGGCCAACTCCTCACTTCTCGGCGGTGGCGGGGTGGACGGTGCGATCCACAGGCGGGGCGGCCCGGCGGTCCTCGCGGCGTGCCGGGCGCTGCGCGACACGACACTGCCGGACGGACTGGCGGAGGGGGCAGCCGTCGCGACGACGGCAGGGGAGTTGCCCGCGAAATGGGTGATTCACACGGTCGGACCGCGCTACTCGCGGCGCGACGACCGCAGTCACGTGTTGCGGTCGTGCTACCGCCGCAGCCTCGAGGTCGCGGACGGGCTCGGCGCCGCTACGGTCGCGTTCCCGCTCATCTCGTCGGGTGCGTTCGGGTGGCCGCAGGACGACGCTGTGCTGCAGGCCGTCGAAGCGGTCGGAAGGACTCGAACGAACGTTGACGTCGTCACGTTTGTGGCATTCGATCAGCTTGTCGCCGACCTTCTGCGTAGCGCGGTCCGATAGCCGCGCTACTACGCCGTGGTCGGGCGGAAATGTGTTCTAGTGGATCCCGTTTCGATGCAGGGCATCACGGAGTCCGGTCGGACGTTCCGCCAGAGGGAGTGGTTCGACGAGCGCGAAGGCGCAGCCCAGCTTTCGTGCGGCTCCGTCAGCTTTCTCGCTGTCCCCGACCATCAGAGTGCGCGAGGGATCGGCGCCGAGTTCGGCGAGCGCGATCTCGAAGATTCTCGGATCGGGTTTCACCGCGCCTACCTCGAACGACAGCACGAACTGGTCGATGAGGTGCTCTACCCCCAAAGCGGCGAACGTGGCACGGATATCGAATGCGATGTTACTGAGCACCCCGACCTTGATGCCGTGGCCGTTCAGCGTCGCGAGCACCTCGGCTGTGTCGGGGTACGCGCTCCAACTTCCTGGATCGAGCGACCGCTCGTACAGCCGTACGGCCTGGTCTTCCCGCGCGACCCCGGACTTTCGCAGCACGGTGAGGTAGGCCTGGCGGTGTAGACGCGGGTCGAGGTCTCGATTCGTCCAGGCGTGGTGTTCTGCGGCATTCATCTCGACGGGCTGGCCTACGGGTGCCGTCATGCGTCGCATCAACTCGGCCTGGTGGTGGACGTCCAACGGTTCGCCATTGTGATCGATGAGACCGGACATCCAGCTCTCGTCTTCTTCCAACCGGAAGAGTGTGCCGGAGAAATCGAAGAGCACGGCATCGAAGCTGACGGGTTTTGAGGACACGTTGCCAGGTTACGGATATCGACCTCTTCTTGCCTGCGGCGCTGGACGAGGTCGGACGCGAGATGTAGGAGCGTGACCGCCCTCCGGGTACCGATTGGTAGAACTCGACAGTAGGAAATGGCTTCGAAGGATTGCTTGCCGAAGCGCGTATACTGCTGGTGAAGAGCAACTTTGGGATTGATATCGATTCGATGACGAACGCGGCCTGTTCGTGATCTGGTGTGGTGTGATGGGCGTACCCGTGAACGACAACGCCGCGTGGCGACACCTCAGAGGCGGAATCTTGACGATCGAAGCTCGTGGCGAGACCCGTGCTATGCGGCACCTGTCCGCGCTGGATGCGGCGATTGAGATCCTGGCTGTGGCGCGTGGGAAAGCCTATAGCGCCGATCAGGCGTTCGATGAACTTCTCGACACCTCGATGCGTCATCAAGTCGATCTCGGAGATCTTGCGGAGGCCCTGGCAGACATCGCGCTGAATGTGCCGGCTGCCGCCGGCGACCGTCGCCGCGCCCGTGACGTGGCCACGCAAGAGTGGGGAGAACTGCTGCAAAGCGGTTCGTTGCCTGGCTGATCAGCTCCTTCACAATCAATTGCCTTCACAACGCACTGGTGAGTGTCAGTCAACGAGGAGAAGGCATGAAGACCAAAGCAGCCGTGCTGTTCGAAGCGCACAAGCCGTTCGAAATCATCGAGCTCGATCTGGATGGGCCGGGTCCCGGCGAAGTTCTCATCAAATATGCCGCCGCAGGACTGTGCCATTCCGATTTTCATCTGATCGACGGCGCCCTGGTACCGCGGTTCCCGATCGTCGGTGGCCATGAGGGTTCCGGAATCATCGAAGAAGTCGGCCTCGGGGTCACCAAGGTCAAGCCCGGCGATCACGTGGTCTGCAGCTACATCCCGAACTGCGGCACCTGTCGCTACTGCTCCACTGGCCGGCAGAACCTGTGCGATCTGGGCGCGATGATCCCCGAGGGTTCGATGCCCGACGGCTCGTTCCGGTTCCACGCGGGCAAGGAAGACTTCGGCGGCATGTGCATGCTCGGTACTTTCTCTGAGCGAGCCACCATCTCGCAGCATTCCGTGGTGAAGGTGGACGATTGGCTTCCGCTGGAGACGGCTGTGCTCGTAGGCTGCGGCGTACCAGCCGGTTGGGGCACGGCGGTGTACGCGGGAGGTGTCCGTGTGGGCGACACCGTCGTCATCTACGGCATCGGGGGACTCGGAATCAACGCTGTGCAGGGTGCGGTAAGTTCCGGCGCCAAGTATGTAGTGGTCGTGGACCCAGTGGCGATGAAGCGGGAAACCGCGTTGAAGTTCGGTGCCACCCACGCCTTCGCCGACGCGGCCGAGGCCGCACAGAAGGTCCACGAGCTGACCTGGGGTCAGGGCGCCGATCAGGCCCTCATTCTGGTCGGGACCGTCGACGAAGAGGTGGTCCAGAACGCGACCGCCATCATCGGAAAGGGCGGCACGGTGGTCATCACCGGTCTCGCGGACCCCACCAAGCTGACGGTTCACGTCTCGGGTGCCGACCTCACCGAGAACCAGAAGACGATCAAGGGCTCACTGTTCGGCTCGGCCAACCCGCAGTACGACATCGTCCGATTGCTGCGCCTCTACGATGCCGGACAACTCGAACTCGACGAGTTGATCACCACCAAGTACACGCTCGAGCAGGTGAACGAGGGTTACCAAGATCTGATGGACGGCAAGAACATTCGTGGTGTGATTGTCTACTGACCACTCACTTTCGCCGCGTGCCACACGTCCGCGATCAGATCGTAGGACCGCAGCCAGGATTCGCTGTCTTCGGTATAGGAGGCGATGATCAGTTCGTCTGCCTGTGCGTGTTCGGCGAACTCTTCGAGGTAGGCCTTCACCTCGTACGGAGTCCCGGCCGCCGAGTACCGCCACCTCTGCTTCATCTGCTGACCGGCTGGGGACGACATGATCAGGTCGACCTCCTCGGGGCTGAATGTTTGCCCGTGCCCGACCAACTGCACTACTCGCCGCCGAACTGCCGACTCGAACTGCCGGTGTGCTTCGGCGGTGGTGTCCGAAGCGATGGCGTTGACACCGGCAATCACGTACGGCTCGGACAGCTGCTCGGATGGCTCGAAACGCTCCCGGTAGAGCGTGACGGCGTCGACCAGCGCGTCCGGTGAGAAGTGGGATGCGTAGGCATAGGGGAGTCCGAGTTTGGCGGCTAGCTGTGCACCGAACAGTGAGGACCCGAGAATATATAGCGGGACGTTCGTGCCCTTGCCGGGAATGGCTTCGACGCCGGGCACACGCGACTTTCCCGCGAGGTATGCCTGAAGTTCCAGAACGTCCTGTGGGAACCGATCGGCCGAGGCAGGGTCGCGACGCAGGGCGTACATGGTCTTCTGATCGGTTCCGGGTGCCCGTCCGAGTCCGAGGTCGATCCGACCGGGATGCAGGGTTTCGAGTGTGCCGAACTGCTCGGCAATCGTCAGCGGCGCGTGGTTGGGCAGCATGATTCCGCCGGAACCGAGTCGGATGCTCTGGGTGTGTGCCGCGACGTGGGCGATGAGGACGCTCGTCGCCGACGAGCCGATTGATGCCATGTTGTGGTGTTCGGCGTACCAGATTCGGCGGTAGTCACGGGACTCCGCGAGTTGCGCCAGCGCAACGCTGGCATCGAAGCTGTTTCGTGCCGCGCCGCCTTCGGGGATGTAGGCCAGATCCAGAATCGACAGCACTGTACTCACGGACATCATTCCCTTTCGTCACCGAGCAGACGCGACTCATCAGAGGCTCACGCGTCACCCCGCATTACAACCGGCGCGCGACTACCGGTATTCCGGGACGCGCAAGCGGTCACATATCGACTAGGGGCCGAAACGATCGGCCCGCCAGTTCGACGATGCCGGGCTCGTGGCCGTTGCACGAGAGGTTGAGGATGATGCCGTCGACGCCCTTGTCCACAACGCGGGTCTGCAGTTGTTCGGCGACCTCGTCGGGGTCGCCGCAGAACATTCGAGCGGTGGCCGCGGCGCGTTCGGTGTCCGAGGCCGTGGACAGGTCGACACCGAGGCTGAGCAGGAAGTCGTGCTGGAGCTTCCGGGCGCGATCGCCGTTCTCGTCGATGATGACGAACGCCAGGTAACTCGTCTCCAGGGTCGAGCGGTCGCGGCCGATCTCTTCGCACCGTTTCTCGAGGGCGTCGAGTTTGCGTGGCAGCTCGCTCTGGCCGCAGGTGATGTTGAGGTGGTCGGCGAAGCGGGCGGCGAGGGCGAAGGTCTTCTTCTCGCCGGCTCCGCCGAGCATGATCGGCAGGTCGTCGCGGATTCGTGGTTCGTTGATCGCGGTTTCGACGTGGTACCACTTGCCGTCCACAGTGGGTCGTTCGCCGTGGAGCATCGGCGCGATGATCTGCAGGGCCTCGTCGAGGCGTTCGAATCGGTCGGTGACCGTGCCGAACTCGTAGCCGTACTGCACGTGCTCGAGTTCGAACCAGCCCGCGCCGATGCCCAGGACGGCCCGTCCGCCGCTCGCGACGTCGAGGGTGGACACGCACTTCGCGAGCATGGCTGGGTTGCGAAAGGTGTTACTGGTGACCAGCGCGCCCAGCTGGATCGTCTCGGTGGCCGTGGCTAGCGCACCGAGCGCGGTGTAGGCCTCGAACCTCGGTTCCTCGGGTACACCGAATGTCGGCGTTTGATAGAAGTGATCCGCCACGAACGCGGCATCGAAGCCCGCAGACTCGGCTTCTCGGGCTTGGGCGGCGATGGTGGGAAGAAGGTCGGCAGCGGGGATGTGGTAGTTGATATTGGGTATCTGGTAGCCGAGGCGAATGGTCATGTCACCGACCGGTCCGTTGTCGGAATTGTGCGAATCGCATCTGCCGCGCGCGGGTTCGACCGTACGTCATGCGCTGACCAGCGGGTGCAGCGTGCGGCCGGTCAGTTCGACAACTCCAGGCTCGTGGCCGTTGGCGACGAGGTTGAGGATGATGCCGTCGATGCCCCTGTCCAGGATGCGTGTCTGGACCTGTTCGGCCACCTCGTCAGGGGCACCGCAGAACATCCGGTCGGTGGCGGCGGCGCGCTCGGCATCCGAGACTTTGGACAGGTCGACACCCTGTCGGAGCAGGAGGTCGTGCTGGAGCTGGCGGGCACGATCGCCGTTCTCGTCGATGATGACGAAGGTCAGGTAACTGGTTTCCAGCGTGGACCGGTCGCGGCCGATCTCCTCGCACCGCTTCTCGAGGGCCTCGAGCTTGCGTGGCAATTCGCTCGCATTGCAGATGATGTTGAGGTGGTCGGCGAAGCGGGCGGCGAGGGCGAAGGTCTTCTTCTCACCGGAACCGCCGAGCATGATCGGCAGATCGTTGCGGATTCGTGGTTCGTTGATCGCGTTCTCGACGTGGTACCACTTGCCGTCGAAAGTCGGACGCTCGCCGCGGAGCATCGGCGCGATGATCTGCAGGGCCTCGTCGAGGCGTTCGAATCGGTCGGTGAACGTGCCGAACTCGTAGCCGTACTGCTTGTGCTCGAGTTCGTACCAACCCGCGCCGATACCGAGGATGGCGCGGCCCCCGCTGGCGACGTCGAGGGTGGACACGCACTTCGCGAGCATCGGCGGGTTGCGGTAGGTGTTCCCGGTGACCAGCGCGGACAGTTGGATCTTCTCCGTGGCCGTGGCCAGTGCACCGAGAGCGGTGTAGGCCTCGAGCATCGGTTCGTCGGGCGCACCGATACCGGGCAGCTGATAGAAGTGATCCATTACGAAGGCGGTGTCGAAACCCGCGGACTCGGCTTCTCGGGCCTGGGCGATGACGGTCGGGAACAGGTCCGCAACGGGGGTGGAGTAACTGAAGTTCGGCATCTGATAACCAAGTCGAATAGTCACGTATTCAACCGTACTCGTCTTCGGGCATACGCGAATCGCATCTGTCGTGTGTGGGTTGTTACCCGCAGACCAGCGGGCGCACCGTTCTGCCGGCCAACTCCACGACGCCGGGTTCGTGGCCGTTAGCGACGAGGTTGACGACGATGCCGTCGACGCCCTTGTCGAGAACGCGGGTCTGCAGTTGTTCGGCGACTTCGTCGGGGTCGCCGCAGAACATTCGGTCGGTGACTGTCGCGCGCTCGGTGTCCGAAACGGTGGACAGGTCGACGCCTCGGCCGAGCAGGAAGTCGCGCTGGAGTTTCCGGGCGCGGTCGCCGTTCTCGTCGATGAAGAGGTACGCCAGGTAGCTGACTTCGAGTGTGGATCGGTCGCGGCCGATCTCCGCACACCGCGCGTCGACGGCGTCGAGCTTGCGGGGCAACAAGCCCCCTCTGCAATGAATGTTGAGGTGGTCGGCGAATCGGGCGGCGAGGGCGAAGGTCTTCTTCTCGCCGGAACCGCCGAGCATGATCGGCAGGTCATCGCGGATTCGCGGTTCGTTGATCGCGGTTTCGACGTGGTACCACTTGCCGTCGAATGTCGGACGCTCGCCGCGGAGCATGGGCGTGATGATCTGGAGGGCTTCGTCGAGGCGTTCGAATCGGTCGGTGAGCGTGCCGAACTCGTAGCCGTACTGTTGGTGTTCGAGTTCGTACCAGCCCGCACCGATGCCGAGGACGGCGCGCCCCCCGCTGGCCACGTCGAGTGTGGACACGCACTTCGCCAGCATCGGCGGGTTGCGGTAGGTATTGCCGGAGACCAGCGCGCCCAACTGGATCTTCTCGGTGGCCGTGGCCAGAGCGCCGAGCGCGGTGTAGGCCTCTACTACCGGTTCGTCTATTTCACCGACATTGGACGCTTGATAGAAGTGGTCAATGATGAACGCGGCATCGAAGCCTGCGGACTCGGCTTCCCGGACCTGCGCGATGACAGTCGGGAACAAGTCCGCGACGGGGGCCGAGTAACTGAGGTTCGGCATCTGGTAGCCGAGTCGAATACTCACTGGACCGACCGTACTCAGATCGGCCGTAGTCGGGCTTGGTGCACGTCGTGGCGGTCGCGCGGGTTCACCGGTGGGTTATCCGTGGACCAGCGGGCTCAATGTTCGGCCGGCCAGTTCGACAATGCCGGGCTCGTGGCCGTTGACGACGAGGTTGAGGATGATGCCGTCGACGCCCTTGTCGAGAAATCGGGTCTGCAGTTGTTCGGCGACTTCGTCGGGGTCGCCGCAGATCATCTCGTCGGTGGCTGCGGGGCGCTTGGCGTCCGAGGTCGTGGACAGGTCGACGCCCCGGCTGAGCAGGAAATCGTGCTGGAGCCTTCGGGCACGGTCGCCGCTCTCGTCGATGATGACGAACGCCTGGAAGCTGGTTTCCAGGGTCGAGCGGTCGCGGCCGATCTCTTCGCACCTTTTCTCGAGGGCGTCGAGTTTGCGTGGCAGTTCGCTTTGGCTGCAGGTGATGTTGAGGTGGTCGGCGAAGCGGGCAGCGAGGGCGAAGGTTTTCTTTTCTCCGCCACCGCCGAGCATGATCGGCAGATCGTCGCGGATTCGTGGTTCGTTGATCGCGTTCTCGACGTGGTACCACTTGCCGTCGAGGGTGGGCCTGTCGCCGCGGAGCATGGGCGTGATGATCTGGAGGGCTTCGTCGAGGCGTTCGAATCGGTCGGTGAGCGTGCCGAACTCGTAGCCGTATTGCGAGTGCTCGGGTTCGAACCAGCCCGCGCCGATGCCCAGGACAGCACGACCGCCGCTGGCCACATCCAACGTGCTCACCGCTTTGGCCAGCATCGGCGGGTTGCGGAAGGTGTTGCTGGTGACCAGCGCTCCCAACTGGATCTTCTTCGTGGCTGTCGCGAGCGCACCGAGCGTGGTGTAGGCCTCGGGCATCGGCTCGTCGAGTGCACCGAGTACCGGCGCCTGGAGGAAGTGGTCCATGATGAATGCCGCATCGAAGCCAGCGGATTCGGCTTCTCGCGCCTGGGCGATGACGGTGGGGAACAGCTCTCCGATTGGAGTGGAATAGCTGAATTTCGTCATCTGGTAGCCGAGGCGAACAGTCACCTGATCGACCGTACTCGTCCTTCCCTGAGTGCGACCCGGGAGAACGCCGCTGGCGGGACGCGACCTACTCTTCGCCCGGCTTGTCTTGCAGTACGGCGAGAATCTCGCCGATGGCGTGGTCGCGCTCGAGGGGATGCCGCAGCGGCAGGGTCGGATCGAGTTGGTACCGATTGCGCCTGCCGACCTTCTCTCGCTTCAAGTAGCCCGCATCCACGAGATCGGTGACGATGCGCTGCGCTGCGCGTTCGGTGATGCCTACTCTTTCGGCGAGGTCGCGGTGCCGAATCCCGGGATCGTGAGCGACGCACAGCAAGACATGTGCGTGATTGGTCAGAAAGGTCCACGACGCCATCACCGCAGGCTACAACACTCATTCAAGAATCATTATTGACGAAATATAATTCGGTATTTATTATTCGTGATATACGAAATCGAGTGAGGTCCCTCGGAGGCGCAGAAGATCATGCGAGTTCACGACGTGATGCAGCGGCCAGTGACCACCGTGCTGCAGTCCAGTGGCGCCCGGCAGGCGGCTGTCTTGCTCGCCGAACACGGTTGGGCGGCGCTACCGGTGACCGATGGTGACGGTCACCTCGTAGGAATGCTGACCAGTGGCGACCTACTCCGTGCGGGGACTCCCTCGCCGCCCGACATCACAGTCGGTGCCGCGATGACCTCCCCAGCGGTGGCGATCGCAACGTACCAAGACCTCGCCGAGGCCACGAAAATTCTTCTCCAACACGGTTTGCGGAGTTTGCCCGTGGTTGATGACGACGGGCAGGTAACCGGAATCCTCAGCCGCGGCGACCTGATTCGGCTGATGCTCAAGCCCGACGAAGCGATCGCCGTAAGCGCTCAAACACGCCTCGACGATTACACCGGCACGCGTCGCTGGCACGTGAGTGTCTCCGAGGGAAGCGTCACCGTCGCAGGTTCCTTCGTCGACGACTCTGAACGGCGCATCGCCATCGCCCTCGCCAACACCGTTCCGGGCGCACGCTCGGTAACCACTGCCGGTCACCCGCCAGGTATCGAGCAGCGAGAGCGACTCAGGAGGCCACCTTGAGTGGGTTACGCCTCGACCAGCGGGCGCACCGTGTGCCCTGCCAACTCCACGATCCCGGGTTGGTGGCCGTTGGCGAGAAGGTTGAGGACGATGCCATCTATACCCTTGTCGAGAACACGGGTCTCGAGCTGTTCGGCCACTTCGTCGGGTGCGCCGCAGAACATCCTGTCGGTGGCCGCGGCGCGTTCGGCCTCCGAGGCTGTGGACAGGTCGACACCCAGGTCGAGTAGGAATTCGCGTTGGAGTTTCCGGGCGCGGTCGCCGTTTTCGTCGATGAAGACGAACGCCAGGTAGCTGGTTTCGAGTGTGGACCGGTCGCGGCCGACCTCAGCACACCGCGCGTCGAGGGCGTCGAGCTTGCGGGGCAACAAGCTTGTATTGCAGTTGATGTTCAGGTGGTCGGCGAAGCGGGCGGCGAGGGCGAACGTCTTCTTCTCGCCGGAACCGCCGAGCAGGATGGGCAGGTCGTTGCGGATTCGTGGTTCGTTGATCGCGTTCTCGACGTGGTACCACTTACCGTCGAGGGTGGGCCTTTCGCCGCGGAGCATGGCCGTGATGATCTGCAGGGCCTCGTCGAGGCGTTCGAATCGGTCGGTGAGCGTGCCGAATTCGTAGCCGTACTGCCGGTGTTCGAGTTCGAACCAGCCCGCGCCGATACCGAGGACGGCGCGACCCCCGCTGGCGACGTCGAGGGTGGACACGCACTTCGCGAGCATCGGTGGGTTGCGGAAGGTGTTGCCGGTACACAGTACGGAGAGCTGGATCTTCTCCGTTGCCGTCGCCAACGCCCCGAGGGCGGTGTAGGACTCGAGCATCGGTCTGTCGGGCTCGCCGAGTGTGGAAGTTTGATAGAAGTGATCCACCGCGAACGCGGCATCGAAGCCCGCGGATTCGGCTTCACGTACCTGGGCGATGACGGTCGGGAACAGGTCTGTGACGGGGGTGGAGTACCTGAAGTTCGGCATCTGGTAACCGAGGCGAATTGTCACTCGATCGACGGTACTTCTCTCTGTGCCCGTTTTACCCGTGTTTGCCGAGGGTCGGTTACGGGGCGACCAGAGGTCGCACTGTGCGGCCGGCCAACTCCACGATTCCGGGCTGGTGGCCGTTGGCGACGAGGTTGACGATGATGCCGTCGATGCCCTTGTCGAGAACGCGGGTCTGCAGTTGTTCGGCGACCTCGTCGGGGGTACCGCAGACTTGCTGTGCGGTAGCCCATGCACGTTCGGCGTCCGAGGCCTCGGCCAGGTCTACGCCGAGGTCGAGTAGGAAGTCGTGCTGGAGCTTTCGGGCGCGATCGCCGTTCTCGTCGATGAAGACGAACGCCAGATAGCTGGTTTCGAGTGTGGACCGGTCGCGGCCGACCTCAGCACACCGCGCGTCGAGGGCGTCGAGCTTGCGCGGTAAGTCACTTATGGCGCAGATGATGTTCAGGTGGTCGGCGAAGCGGGCGGCGAGTGCGAACGTCTTTTTCTCTCCGCCACCACCGAGCATGATGGGCAGATCGACACGAATTCGCGGTTCGTTAATCGCGCTTTCGACGCGATACCACTTGCCTTCGAAGGTGGGCCTGTCGCCGCGGAGCATCGGCGCGATGATTTGCAGAGCCTCTTCGAGGCGTTCGAAGCGTTCGGCAAACGTACCGAATTCGTAGCCGTACTGCTGATGTTCGAGTTCGTACCAGCCAGCGCCGATACCGAGGACGGCGCGACCCCCGCTGACCACGTCCAAAGTACTTACCGCCTTTGCGAGCAGGGCCGGATTGCGGAACGTATTGCTGGTGACCAGTGCAGCGAGTCCGATCTTCTCCGTGGCGGTGGCCAGCGCGCCGAGGGTGGTGTAGGCCTCGGGTCTCGGTCCTCCTGCCGGACCGAGCGCGGGCGTCTGAAAGAAGTGATCCGCCACGAAGGCGCAGTCGAAGCCCGCGGACTCGGCTTCGCGCGCCTGGGCGATCATGGTCGGAAACAGGTCCGCGGCAGTGGCCGAATATGTGAACTTCGGCATCTGGCAACCAAGGCGGATGGCCACGTGATCGACGATACTCGTCTGACGTGCACGTCAGGGCGGTAGTTGTCGAGGTGCAGGGCGTCGAGAGTGGGTTAGGCCTCGACCAGCGTGCGCAACGTGCGACCGGTCAACTCGACGATTTCGGGCTGGCGGGCGTTGGCACCGAGGTTGAGGACGATGCCGTCGATGCCCGGTTCGAGGACACGGGTGTCGATCTGTTCGGCGATTTCGTCGGGTGCGCCGCAGAACATCCTGTCGGTGGCCGCGGCGCGTTCGGCCTCCGAGGCTGTGGACAGGTCGACACCCAGGTCGAGTAGGAATTCGTGCTGGAGTTTCCGGGCGCGGTCGCCGTTTTCGTCGATGAAGACGAACGCCAGGTAGCTGGTTTCGAGTGTGGACCGGTCGCGGCCGACCTCAGCACACCGCGCATCGAGGGCGTCGAGCTTGCGGGGCAGCTCGCTCTGGCCGCAGGTGATATTCAGATGGTCGGCGAAGCGGGCGGCGAGTGCGAACGTCTTCTTCTCGCCGGAACCGCCGAGCAGGATGGGCAGATCGTCACGGATCCGTGGTTCGTTGATCGCGTTCTCGACGTGGTACCACTTGCCGTCGAGGGTGGGCCTGTCGCCGCGGAGCATCGGGGTGATGATCCGGAGGGCCTCGTCGAGGCGTTCGAATCGGTCGGTGAGTGTGCCGAACTCGTAGCCGTACTGCGTGTGCTCGGGTTCGAACCAGCCCGCGCCGATGCCGAGCACGGCGCGGGCCCCGCTGGCCACGTCCAAGGTGCTCACAGCTTTGGCGAGCAGAGCCGGATTGCGGAAATTGTTGCAGGTAACCAACGCGGAGAGTTGGATCTTTTTCGTGGGGGTGGCCAGCGCGCCGAGGGTGGTGTAGACCTCCGGCATCGATCTGCTGGGCTCGCTGAGCGTGGGCACTTGAAAGAAGTGATCAGCCAAAAAGACGCAGTCGAAGCCGGCGGACTCTGCTTCACGTGACTGGGCGACGATCGTGGGGAACATGTTCTCGGCAGGAGCCGAATATGCGAACTTCGGCATCTGATAGCCGAGGCGGATGGTCACCTGATCGACGGTACTCGTCTGCGCCCAGGTATAGAGCCCTGGCAAATCCTGCTCGTCTACCGGACCGCTGGCGGCGATTCCCGAGTTCGATCTCTACCCCAAATGATTGTGGTAGAACGGGTATCAGTTTTTTTGGGGGATGGACGAAGGGTGAACGTAGTGGATCTCGAGGCCGTCGCCGCGATCAGCCGGCTCAAGTACACGTACCTTCGCGCACTCGACACGAAGTGTTGGGACGAGTTCGCAGACACATTGCTCCCCGACGTGACGGCAAGCTACGGCGAAGACCTCGCCTTTGACTCGCGGGACGCGCTCGTCGAGTTCATGAAATCAAGCCTGGGACCGCAAACCATCACCGAGCATCATTGCGGCCACCCCGAGATCGACGTGGAGGGCGACACGGCGACGGGGCGGTGGTATCTGTCCGACACCGTCTTGATCCCGGAACGCGGTATTGCGCTGTGCGGTGCCGCGTTCTACTCCGATCGGTACACCCGTGGCACGGACGGGCGGTGGCGCATCGCGCACACGGGTTACGAGCGCACGTACGAGGCGATGATGTCGCTGTCGGATATGCCCAGTTTTCGGTTGACATCCAATCGTATGGCGGCGGAATCGGATTCAGGCAACGGAGCCGTGTGATGGGGACACTGGACGGCAAGGTCGCGCTGATCACGGGGGCAGGTCAGGGTGTTGGGGCGGGGATGGCGTTTGCGCTGGCCAAGGAGGGTGCCCGGATCGCGATCGTCGGGCGGACAGAGGCGAAACTCGTCGACACGTGTTCTGCCATTGCGGGGTTCGGGGGCGATGCCGAACCGATCGTCTGCGACATCAGCAAACGTGAGCAGTTGGCACCGATGGTCGAGCGCGTCGTGGACCGGTTCGGTGGACTCGACATCTTGATCAACAACGCAAACGCCAGCGCGCTCGGGCCACTCCTCGAGATCACGCCGAAACTCCTCGACCGCGCGATGGCCGTGGGCCCCGTGGCGACCCTGTTCCTCATGCAACTGTGCCATCCACATCTCAAGGCGCGTGGCGGCGGGTCGATCATCAACCTCGTGAGTTCCTCGGCCGTTCGGTGGGACACCAGCGGGTACGGGCTGTACGCGGCCACCAAGGAGGCAATGCGCTCGCTCACCCGGACGGCAGCCAGCGAATGGGGACCTGACGGCATTCGCGTCAATGCGGTTGCACCGCACGCGTTGTCCCCTGGCCTGAAGTGGTGGACGGAGAACTATCCGGACGAGGCCGAGGAGTTCGTGAAGTCCATCCCGCTCGGCCGAATCGGGGACTGCGAACAGGACATCGGGCGCGCCGTCGTCTTCCTAGTCGGATCTGACGCCGGATATCTCTCAGGGGCGACCATTCCGCTCGATGGCGGGCAGGCTCGCTGGAGTTGATTCGCCCCCGAGGTGGTGCCAGGAGAATTCACCCGGCGAGCAACTTCCACCGCGACTACCATCAGGGGTCGTGACTTCGGCATCGGAGATCTCGCGTCGCAAGTTCCTCGCCTCCGCAGCGGCGGCGGGTGGTGCCGCATTCCTCAGTTCGTGGGCGGGCCCGGTCATCGACCGTGCCTATGCGTATGACCCGGGTGGTACCGGGTCGCTCGGCGACATCGAGCACTTCGTGCTTCTCATGCAAGAGAATCGTTCGTTCGACCACTATTACGGCACCCTGTCGGGAGTGCGAGGCTTCGACGACCCGTCGCCGGCGTGGAACCAGTATGGATATGCGCCGGGGGAGGGGCCGACTCCCGACGGTTACATCAATCCGTTCCGGTTGGACACCAATCAGGGCCCGCACCTCGACGGTGAGTGCATCAACGATCCGACCCACACGTGGGGCTCGCAGCACGATGTCTGGAACGGCGGTGCAATGGACCAGTGGTTGCCGGTCCACATCGCGAATGCGGGGCCGCTCAACGGCCCTGCGACAATGGGCTATTACACCCGTGCCGATATTCCCGTCCACTACGACCTCGCCGACGCGTTCACGATCTGCGACCACTACTTCTGCTCGGTGCTCGGTCCCACCGACCCGAACAGGTTGTACTGGGTCAGCGCGACGATCGACCCCGACGGTCGAGCCGGCGGCCCGCTCGTCGAGACGCCGACGCTGATTCCCAAGCTCGTCTACTCCTGGCGCACCTACCCGGAGAACCTGCAGGAAGCAGGAGTCAGTTGGAAGGTGTACGCGAACAAGGATGTCGGCCCGGTGTCGAGCGTCTTGCTCGACGGGATGCTGGGCTCGTTCACGCAATACGGCGACCCGACGTCCGATCTCGTGCGTCGCGGCATCGATCCGATCTACCCCAACGACTTCCGCGCCGATGTCGAGGGCGGTACCTTGCCGTCGGTGTCCTGGATCGTCCCGAGCGTCTTCACGTGCGAGCACCCGGCGTTGCCTCCGGCCGGGGGAGCGGTCGGGATCGTCGAGGTGCTCGACATTCTCACTTCGAACCCCGAGATCTGGGAGAAGACGGCGCTGATCATCAGCTACGACGAGAACGGTGGGTTCTTCGACCACGTCCCGCCACCCACGGCACCCCCAGGCACACCGGGGGAGTTTCTCACCGTGCCGCTCGACTCGGTCTCGGAGAGCGACGGCAACCCGGGGCCGATCGGCCTCGGGTTCCGAGTGCCTGCGCTGATCATCTCGCCCTACAGCCGGGGCGGCCTGGTCGCATCCGACACCTTCGATCACACGTCGCAACTGCGGCTACTCGAGACGCGGTTCGGCGTCCCGGTCCCCAATCTGACCGAATGGCGCCGCGGAGTCACCGGCGACATGACGTCGGCGTTCGACTTCGGTTCTGCGCCTGACGTCGGTGTGCCCGCGATGACCGACCCCGGGCCTCGGCTGCAGGCTGCCATCGCGCAGTGCGGTGTCAATGTTGTCGCCGGAACGTTGAACGTTGGTGCGCCGTATCCCGTTCCGCCGAACTCGATGCCGGTGCAGGAACAATCACCGCTAAGGCGACGCCCCAGCGGGCTGGTCATGTAGCGAGGTATCAGGCTCCCCAGTGGAAGTTCCGTTTCGGTGACGGTGGACCCCGAGTCCGACCACGACGATGGCGAGCGCCAGCGACACGTACATCTGACTCCTGGTGTCGGGAATGACGATCATCCCGACGCAGAGGACGATGATGGCGGCGATCGTGGCCCAGGTGAGGTACGGGAACAGCCACATCTTCAGCTTCAGTTCCCTCCCCTCACTATCGAACTGACGTCGCATTCGCAGTTGCGAAACACAGATCGTCAGCCATACAAACAGCGCGATCGCGCCCGACGAGTTGACGAGGAACAGGAACACCGTGTCCGGATACAGATAGTTGAGGACGACGGTGAGGAACCCCACGATCGTAGAGACGAGGACGGCCGTGCGCGGAACGCCGGAGGAACTGATCCTACCCAGTGCGGGTGGGGCATCCCCGCGGCGTGAGAGCGAGAAGATCATGCGGCTTGCCGTGTAGAGGCCGGAGTTGAGGCAGGACAGAACCGAGGTGAGGACGATGAAGTCCATGATGTTGCCCGCCGCCGGAATGCCGAACGAGTCCATGACTGCGACATACGGGCTCAGTGCGACCGATGCGTCGTCCCACGGGAGAAGCGTGACGACGATAGCGATCGAACCGATGTAGAAGATCAGAATGCGCCACACCACGGAGCGCACCGCACTGCGCACCGCTGCGACCGGGTTCGCGGATTCGCCCGCAGCGATGGTCGCGATCTCGGCGCCGAAGAACGAGAACACGACCACGAGAATCGCGGCGAACAACGCACCGGAACCGTTGGGGAACAGCCCGCCGTGACCGGTGAGGTTGGTGAATCCGGGAGCTTCGACGCCGGGCAGGAAGCCGAATATGGCCAGAACGCCGAGGACGATGAAGATGGAGATGGCTGCGACCTTGATCGATGCGAACCAGAATTCGAATTCGCCAAAGGACTTCACAGAAGCGATATTCGTCAGGGTGAGCACGATCATCATGATCAGCGCCCAACTCCACTGCGGGACTTCAGGGATCCAACGGTGCATGATGAGCGCGCCCGCCGTCGCTTCGATGCCGAGTACCAGAATCCAGAACCATGCGTAGAGCCAGCCGATACTGAATCCGGCCCACGGCCCGATCGCCCGGTCGGCATAGGCCGAGAACGATCCGGTGTCGGGATTCGCGGTTGACATCTCGCCGAGCATCCGCATCACCAGGATGACCACGAGGCCGGCAAGTGCGTACGCGAACACCACGCCGGGCCCGGTCTCGCGAATCGCGGCGCCGGATCCGACGAAGAGGCCAGCCCCGATCACCCCGGCGATAGCAATCATCGAGAGGTGGCGCTTTTTCAGTGTGTGTTGAAGTTGTGGATCCGCGGTGCCGGACATTGCTCACTCCCTCCGGGCTCACTCTCCTCGGCGCAACATCAGGTCGGATGTGAGTCGCGCATCTCGAGGAGTGTATGCCCGCGTCGGCGGTTGACGGAACCCACATTTCGGTGAAATTTCGGCCTCTGAAATGGACAAATGGCCTATCTCGCCCCCACCGCACCGCCCTGCAGGGGACGATGATTGTCAGAGGAGTTACGCGACGGGAGGACCTCTCATGAGACGGCGACTCTTGGCGGTCGCGGCGGTGCTTGCGGTGGTGGGATCTGCGGGATGCCAGTCGGACGGGAATTCGCAGGCGTCGTCGACCACTGGGGCAGCGGCCGTTGCCGACCCCACCGTGATCGCGGAAGACCTCGAAGTGCCGTGGGGGATAGCATTCCTTCCCGACGGGACGGCACTGATTGCCGAGCGCAACAGCGGCAAGATCCTCCAACTGCAGGCGAACGGGGAAGTGTCTGATGTCGGGACCGTGCCCCGAGTAGCAGCACGGGGCGAATCGGGACTGCTCGGCCTTGCCATCTCACCCACTTACGACACAGACCGGACGATCTACGCGTACCTCACCACCGCCGATGACAACCGGGTGGTGGCGCTCCGGTTCGACGAAGACGGACTCGGAGCACCCGATCCGATCCTGACGGGCATCCCCGCCGGGACCATCCATGACGGTGGCAGGATCGCCTTCGGACCCGACGGAGCGCTGTACGTCACCACCGGCGAAGCCGGCGACAAGCCCCTCGCGCAGGACCCCGACTCGCTCGGCGGCAAGATCCTGCGGATAGGCGCCGATGGATCGATCCCCCAGGACAACCCCACACCGGGGTCCCCGGTGTGGTCACTCGGGCACCGCAATGTACAGGGGTTGGCTTGGGACGACGCCGGTCGACTGTGGGCGACGGAGTTCGGGGCAGATACCTGGGACGAGCTCAACCTGATCGAACCTGGGAACAACTACGGATGGCCCGATGTGGAGGGCATTGCGGGTATCGACGGCTTCACCGACCCGGTGCTGCAGTGGCGCCCCAGCGAAGCGTCACCGTCCGGGCTGGCTTTCGTCGACGGCTCGTTGTGGGTAGCGGCGCTGCGCGGCGAACGACTGTGGCAGATCCCGGTGGGCGTCGACGGTTCGCTCGGCGAGCCGCAGTCGCTCTTCGAGGGCGAGTACGGGCGACTACGCACAGTCGTCGCTACCCCGGACGGCTCACTGTGGTTCACCACGAGCAACCGCGACGGTCGCGGCACGCCCGCAGATACAGACGACCGCATTCTCGAAATCTGGCCGGCTCGGTGATCGGTGGTCAGGACCAAGGCTGGACCGGCGGTTTCGCCCACATGATTTTCTCGTCGAGGTGAGCGGGAGTCGCAGCGGGATGGTCGGGGTGTCGAGCCGCCCACCCCGACTTCTGCGCGAGCATCTCGGCAACGATGTTCCAGGTCTCCATGGTGCTCGGCGGGTTGATTTCTGCCGCGCGGGCAAGCTTTCGCCGTGCGCTGTCGGTGAGGTCGAGTAGTTCCTCCCCGCTGATCCCCCTGTCCCAGACGTACTTAGCCAGACCGATCGCTTTCTCCCGTCGCCTCCGCGCTGCGCCGTCCGTGTGTGCGAAATCAACTTCCTGAGGTTCCATGCTGTCTCCTCGTGCGCGTCAACGGATCCGCCCGGGGTTGCTGCCCCGGGCCAGGGGTCTGGAGCGGCAACAAGGTGTGAATCAGGTCGATCACAACCGGATCGTCGGAATTATCGCCGATGACCGGAATCCATCGCCACTCGTGTCGCACCTTCGAAACGGCCATCCGGTAAGGCGCAGCACAGGGGCGATAAGTTCGGCCACCTCGACGCCGTCAGCCACCGTGCATACGCCCGGCCCGTCGATCTTCATGTCCGATTCGGTCCAGTGTTCGTGCACTCTAAGAAATGAGTTGCGTTGAATGCAAAGAAAATTGCGCTTCGGCTCACTCCTGTTAGCTTCGGATACGATCATTGTCCACCGCCGACGGGCTCTGCGTCAGCATCGCTGAGTTATGGGCAGACCGAGTTCCGAAGCACATACCGAGTTGCCGGGAATAGCGACGAATCAGCTTGTAGGCCAATGATTTCTGCCCGTATCGATTCGATCGACATCCTCGTGTTCGAGGGTAGATTTCCTTGCCGGCGCGATAGTGGCCTGCGAAATCGAACCCCTTGGAATGACCGCAAGAATTCCCGCTCAGCGGACGCTGAATCGACCCGTTGACGATGAACTATACCGATGCTAAACAGGAGTGGGTCAAAGCACAATCCTTATCGCACATAGCGCATCTCATCTCTTGAGACCTCAGTTCGGCGCGGTTCGGGGGCGGTGGGAGCACTAGAACGGACCCAGCATGACTATTACTCAAACTCGGGCGTTGGAGCCGGTGCGGCATTTCCACCACCTTGATCCCGAAACGCATAAGCGGCTGTTTCTGCGCTCCCCGGAAGCGCTCGGTCCGGACGAGGACCGGACGGTACTCGCCGTTGCCTTGGGGGCCACGTTGTACGTTCCTGCCACGAGGCCAGATCTCGCGGAGACCATCCTCCGCAGGTCCGGGGACGGCGTGTGCTCGATGATCATCGACCTCGAGGATGCTCTCGCCGACCGCGATGTGGAGGCCGGGCTTCTCAATGCCGTCGAGGCGCTCGATCGGATCGCGATACTCGGGGGTGCGCGCATGCAGCTATTCGTGCGAGTTCGGGTGGCCGAAGATATTCGCCGCATCTGCAGCCTCTTGACCGACGGTACGCAGGTGCTGTCGGGGTTCGTGATTCCCAAGTTCGGTAGCGCCACAGCGGTGGGGTTTCTCGACGAATTGGTTTCGATGTCGGAACGCCTGGGCAAGCGGTTGTACGCAATGCCCGTGCTCGAGTCGACAGAGCTGATCAATCGCGAGACCCGCCACGACGAACTCGTCAGGATCTCCGCGTTGGTCGACGAACACCGTGCCCGGATTCTCGCCGTGCGCATCGGGGCCACCGATATGTGCGGTGCGTTCGGCATCCGTCGCGACCGCGATCTGACGATCTACGAGGTCCGGGTGGTTGCGGATGTCATCGCCGAGATCGTCAATCTCCTCGGTCGTGCAGACGGCACCGGTCACGTGATCACCGGACCGGTGTGGGAGTACTTCGCCGATCGCGAGCGGCTGTTCCGGCCCACTCTTCGCACCGCCCCCTTCGAGAAACACGACATGGTGCACTTTCGTCAGCAGTTGGTCAGCAGCGACATGGACGGGTTGTTGCGCGAAATCGCACTCGACCGTGCCAACGGTATTCAGGGAAAGACGGTCATCCATCCGACGCATGTCGCTGCCGTCCATGCGTTGTCGGCCGTTACACATGAGGAGTACCAGGATGCTCTCGACATCCGTGGCGGTGAGAGCCGCGGGGGCGTTCGACCGTCGAAGTATCGCAACAAGATGAATGAAATACGACCGCACCTGGCGTGGGCCGAGAGAACACTCATCCGAGCGCGAGTGTTCGGCGTCACCAATGAGGGAGTGACGTTCGTGGACCTGTTGACCGCATCGGGTGTCCAATGACCTCGTATGCCTCGGTGCGTGAAATAAGTTGGGGCGCAATGTCTCTCTCGACCCCGCCACCAACAGGTACGTCGCTCGAGGCGACGTTCGTGGGCAGACCCACCGCACCCTGGCGAATGTGAAGGCGATCCTCGAAGCCGGCGGCGCAACAGTGGGGGACGTGCTGATGTTCCGCGTCTATCTCACCACGCGAGACGACTTCGCCACGATGAACGATGTGTACGACGAGTTCATAAAGGAAAATGTGCCGAGCGGCCAGTTGCCGTGTCGAACCACCGTGTTCGTCGGACTCCCTCACGAGGACATGCTGGTCGAGATCGACGCATTGGCCGTCATGGGGTAGAAGCGAGCGCGGCGTTCGGCGTAGCAAGGTGTTTCAGAAGCGGGACACCGGTTCGGTACATGTGGTTGGGTGAATCATGAGCCTCGATGTGAATGAAGCGCAGCGTCCGTTGCTCGACCTGGTCGCCTCACACAATCGCGGGGTCCTGGTCACGATCAAACGTGACGGACGGCCACAGTTGTCGAACGTGGCCTATACCTGGGACTCCGACACGTGCACGGCACGGGTGTCGGTGACGGCGGATCGAGCCAAGACCCGCAACGCCGCACGCGACCCGCGCGTGTCGTTATACGTCACCACCGCCGATTTCTGGAGCTACGTGGTGGTAGACGGTGATGCGGAACTGAGTGCGGTCGCGACCGATCCGCACGACGCTGCAGCCGACGAACTCGTCGAGGTGTACCGGATCGTCTCGGGCGGTGAGCACGACGACTGGGACGAGTTCCGTCGTGCGATGGTCTCCGATCGGCGACAGGTCCTCCGACTCCGTGCGACGCACGTCTACGGCACCCAGATGTCCTGAGTGTCTGCTCCGTCTGACCGGTGACGGTCACAGAGCCGGCGGCAGTGCGTGATCGTGCCACGAGCACTGCCGCCGGGAGTGAGTGCGAGCCTGAGACTCAGCCGACGCTGACCGGCTTCTGCTCGTCGACGTCCACATCGTCGGTGCTCGCGATCGCGGCAGCCTTGCGGTTGCGCATGATGCTCGAGATGAAGGCGGCGCCGATGAGGGCGACGCCGACGAGTCCCGTGACCATCTCGTTGACGTGGAAGCCGATGGAGACGAGCAGGATCGCTGCGAGTGCGCCGATGGCCCAGTGGGCACCGTGCTCGAGGTACACGTATTCCGAAAGGGTGCCCTTGCGCACCAGGAACACGGTGATCGAGCGGACGAACATCGCGCCGACGAATCCGAGGCCGAGGGCGATGATGATCGGGTCGGAGGTGATCGCGAAAGCGCCGATCACACCGTCGAACGAGAAGGACGCGTCGAGGACCTCGAGGTAGAGGAACAGGAAGAACCCGGCCTTGCCGGTGGCCTTGGCCAGCTGGGTGGGGCCGCCGCGAGTTCCCTCGCCCACCTCGCCTTCCTCGGGAGTGTTGAATAGCTCACCCAATCCGTTGACGGCGATGTAGGAGATCATGCCGAGCACGCCGGCGGTCATCACTGTGGCGACTTTGTCGGCTGGAGCGATGAATGTGGCGGTGATCAGCAGCAGTACGCCGGCAACGACGACGGCGAGCTGATCGAGCTTGCCGATCCGTGCGAGCGGCTTCTCCAACCAAGACAGCCAAGTGATTTCGCGCTCCTCGAGGATGAAGCCGAGGAACAGCATCAACAGGAACATTCCGCCGAAGGCCGCGATCTGGGGGTGCGCATCCGTGAGGAGAGTCTCATAGCTGGGGCTTCCGTCGGGGAAGTACGCGGCGCCGTCCGCAGGCGGATTGAGGGCGAGATCGATGGCGGCAACGGGGCCGAGGCCGGAGGCGAGCCAGACGATGACGAGAGGGAAGACCAGGCGCATGCCGAACACCGCGATGACGATGCCGATGGTGAGGAAGATCTTCTGCCAGAACTCGCTCATCCGCCTTAGGACGGTGGCGTTGATCACGGCGTTGTCGAAGGACAGGGAGATCTCGAGGATGGAGAGGATCGCCACGAGTACGACGGCCTCTGGGCCGCCGTACAGCGCGGCGATGATCAGGGAGATCACCGTCACAGCGAAGGAGAGACCGAATATTCGCAGAACCACGAAGCGTGGCCTTTCTCTGATGGGCAATGCCAGGTGGCTACCGCTGGTGTGTAGATACGGGAGAGGGTTTCACGCCGGAGCCGTGAAACCCTCTCCTACAGGAGAACGAAGAATTGTCAGGTGTTGACGCCGTAGTCGCGGGCGATTCCGGCCAGCCCGGATGCATATCCTTGGCCGATCGCACGGAACTTCCAGTCCGCACCATTGCGGTACAACTCACCGAAGACCATCGCCGTCTCGGTGGACGCGTCCTCGGACAGGTCGTAGCGGGCAAGCTCGGCCCCGTTGGACTTGTCTACGACGCGGATGTAGGCGTTGCGTACCTGGCCGAAAGACTGCGCACGCGCGTCCGCATCGTAGATCGAGACGGGGAACACAATGCTCTCGATGTTGGCCGGGACGGCCGCGAGGTCGACGTTGATCACTTCGTCGTCTCCCTCACCAGCGCCGGTGGTGTTGTCGCCGGCGTGTTCGATCGAGCCGTCGGGCGAACGGAGATTGTTGAAGAAGACGAAGTACTGGTCTGACACAACCTTCTTGTCTGCACCCGCGCCGATGGCGCTCGCGTCGAGGTCGAAATCGGTGCCGGTGGTCGAGCGGGCATCCCATCCGAGGCCGACGGCCACCGCAGTCAGGTTCGGCGCCTCTTTCGTGAGGGAAACGTTGCCGCCCTTGGTCAAGCTGACACCCATTCGCGGGTCCTTTCGGGATGAGGTGAGTGAACCCTCGACCACTGCCGAAGCTCCGGGTTCGTCGTGCAGCATCACGATAGTGAATGATGTTCGCAGTGTTTCCCGAGATCGACAACCGCTAGAGCATGTCAGGGCCCAGATTGTGCAGAACGCCACTCGTTCGCCTACCCTGCCGTGTCCCGGGAGTTGGGCGCTCCCGGTTTCGGCGGACCATGTTCACCACCAAGCCGTGGTGGACCGCGAGACGAGAAAGCGAACAGTAGAACCTTGGCACGGGGGACGATGAGCGTCGGCGAAGAGATCACAATGTCGGGTGTCGAACTGGCGGCACCGGTACGCCACTTCCACCACCTCGATCCCGAAACCCACGGGCGGCTGTTCCTGCATCCGCCGCAGGATCTGTGGCCGGACGAGGATCGGTCGGTACTGGCGGTGGCGTTGGGGGCCACGCTGTACGTACCTGCGACGAGGCCGAACCTGGCGGAGACCATTCTGCGCAGGTCGAGCGACGGGGTGTGCTCGATGGTCCTGGATCTCGAGGATGCCGTCGCCGATCACCAGGTGGAATCGGCACTGCTCAACGCCGTTGATGCGCTCGACCGGATCGCGGCAGTCGGTGGCGCCCGGATGCAGCTGTTCGTGCGGGTTCGGGAGGCCGCTGACATTCGCCGCATCTCCGGCTCGCTGACCACCGGCACCGAAGTGCTGTCGGGGTTCGTCCTTCCCAAGTTCGGCAGCGCGACCGGGGGCGCGTTTCTCGACGAGTTGGCCACCGCGTCCGAGCAACTCGGCAAACGCTTGTATGCGATGCCCGTGCTCGAGTCGTCGAGGGTGGTGCACCTCGAGACCCGCGACGACGAACTCGCGAAGATCGCGCTATTGCTCGACGAACATCGTGCCAACATCCTTGCGGTGCGGATCGGGGCCACCGATATGTGCGGCACGTTCGGCATCCGGCGTGATCGCGATCTCACCATCTACGACGTCCGTGTGGTCGCGGACGCGATCGCCGCAATCGTCAATATCCTCGGCCGCACCGACGGCACCGGGCATGTGATCACCGGACCCGTGTGGGAGTACTTCGCTGACCACGAGAGGATGTTCCGGCCCACTTTGCGCGCCACGCCCTTCGAAGAGCACGACAAGGTGCGCTTTCGCCAGCAGTTGGTGAGCAGGGACATGGACGGTCTCTTGCGGGAGATCGCTCTCGACCGCGCAAACGGTATCCAGGGGAAGACGGTCATCCACCCGACGCATGTCGTTGCCGTCCATGCGCTCTCCGCTGTCACGCACGAGGAGTACCACGATGCGCTCGACATTCTCGGGAGTGGTGGCGCCGGTGGTGTCCAGGCGTCGGGGTATCGCAACAAGATGAATGAAATGCGCCCCCACCGAAGTTGGGCCGAGAAGACACTCGTCCGAGCGAAAGTGTTCGGCGTCACACATGAGGGAGTCACGTTCGTGGACCTATTGACCGCATCGGCCGTCCAGTGACCCTGCATGCATCGTATCCTGAAGTGCACTGGGCCACAGAGTATCTGGGGTTAGAATTTACCCACATCGGTTCGGGTGTCGGGATGACCATCTCGGATCTGGTCATGCCGGGACTGCGGCGTAACCCTCGCCGCGCGCATCTACTCGTCTCGACGGTCCTCGGCAAGCACGTGCCCACCGATCCGGACATCGTGATCGGCGCGGGTGAGCGCCTCGCCGATCAGGTGACCAACGTCCTCGGGGCGGACGCAGATCCGGTGGTATTCGGATTCGCCGAGACCGCCACCGGTCTGGGTCATTGCGTCGCCACCCGGTTGAACGCCAGGTGTTACCTGCATTCAACGCGCCGGGATGTGCCCCAGATCGGGACGCTCGCCGGGTTCGAGGAGGGGCACTCGCACGCCACCAGCCATCAACTGCAGCCCACGTCGGCCGATTTGTTTGCCAATGACCATCCTCTCGTGCTGGTGGATGACGAGATCTCGACAGGCGCCACGGCCGTTGACGCGATACGCGCTCTGCACGAACACAGTCCCCGTGGGCGATACGTCATTGCATCGCTGGTCGATATGCGTGCGCAGGAGCATCGGGACGCCGTCGATATTGCGGCCGCCGAACTCGGTGTACAGATCGACAGTGTGAGCCTGGCGGAGGGGCACACCGTCCTTCCGGACGGGCTCGTCGAGTCGGTCGGCGCCCTTCCGGACCCGGTGCTCAACCCGGTCGGGACGCGGATCGGAGGCGTTGAGCGTCTCGATATCGACTGGCCTGCAGCAGTTCCGGAGGGCGGTCGGCACGGGTTCCTGCGAGAAAACACCGAGGAGTTCGATGCGGCGATTCGTGAGTCGGCAAGGACGCTCGGAGCACGTCTAGACCACCAGCGCCCAGTGATCGTGGTCGGGCACGAAGAGTTGATGTACCTCCCGTTGCGGATCGCCCGAGCCCTGTCGGACTCCGGGTACCGCGTTCGATTCCAGACGACGACACGGTCACCGGCCTACGTGCTCGATCGGCCGGGGTACCCGCTGCGGCGAGGATTCCGCTTCATCGCGCCGGAGAACGGTGAAGACCAGCCACGATTCGTCTACAACGCGCAATGGTCGAACGAGGACCCCCTCGTGGTGGCGGTGATCGACGAGGCGGCTGACACCGATCGGCTCACCGCACGCGACGGTCTGCTCGACGTTCTCACCGCGTCTGGAACCGATGTGCTCCTCGCCGTGGTGTCCGGCGCAGACCCGCTGTCTCTGAGAGCCGCACGCCTGGGAGCGTCGGCGTGACGGCGCCGCTTGTCGGCCCGGGCTTCGGCTCCTACACAGCCGACGAAGTGGGCTGGCTCCTGAAGGATCTGTCACATCTGAACCTCGAAGCCGATGTCGCCGAACGGGAGCGCCGCATCCAGTCCGGTGATGCTCACTACGCCGAGACGCTGCCCATCGAGTACCAACCCGATGAGCGGTACCGCGAACTGTTCGAGAAGGTGTTGCAGGACAGTTCCATCCGGCTGGCGCGCGCAGTAGGCTCGCTCACCGACCTCGTGCTGGCCGAACGGGGCCGCGACATCACACTGGCTTCACTCGCCCGCGCGGGTACGCCGGTCGGTGTGCTGATGCGGCGCTGGGCACGTGAGGTCCACGGGTTGGACCTGCCGCATTACGCCGTCTCGATCGTCCGGGACCGGGGAATCGATTCCGTGGCTCTCGATTACCTGGCGCGACATCATGATCCGAAGAACGTGGTCTTCGTCGACGGCTGGACGGGCAAGGGTGCTATCACACGCGAGTTGTCGCAGGCGCTCGCCGCCCATCATGATGCCGGTGGTGCGGAGTTCAACGACGATCTGGCAGTCCTGGCCGACCCGGGGCACTGCGTCCGTACGTTCGGTACCCGCGACGACTTCCTGATCGCCTCGGCGTGTCTGAACTCCACCGTCTCCGGGCTGGTGTCACGCACTGTCCTGAACGACACGTTGATCGGCCCCAGTGACTTCCACGGCGCCAAGTTCTACGCGCACCTCGCGGGCGACGACGTATCCAACCACCTCCTGGACACGGTCAGTGCCGCGTTCGCCGACGTGCGCGCGCATGTTGCCGGCGACGTCGAGGAATTGTTGCGGACCGATCGAAAGCCGACGTGGGACGGCTGGAAGTCCGTCGAGGCGGTTCGGGAGCAGTACGGAATCGCGAGTGTGAACTTCGTCAAGCCAGGAGTTGGCGAAACGACGAGGGTGCTCCTGAGGCGGGTGCCTTGGCGGGTACTCGTCCGCGACCTCGACGCTCCCGAGCATGCGCACATCCGGTTGCTCGCCGATGCACGATCGGTGCCCGTCGAAGAGGTTCCCTCCCTGGCATATTCATGCATGGGCCTGATCAAGGATTTGGCATGACAGCGCTGATCGCAACCGACCTCGACCGGACCATGATCTACTCGCGTGGTGCCATGGAACTGGCTGTGACCGAGAGCGATGTGGCAGCCGGGATCGCGGAAGAGGATCTGCTCTGCGTCGAGGTTTATGACGGCAAGCCGCTGTCCTACGTCACGTCGGACGCTGATGCCATGCTGCGGCGGCTTACCGAGACCGCGGTGGTCGTCCCCACCACCACCCGCACTGTCGCGCAGTTCCAACGGATCGAACTACCTGGGGCTCCGTGGCGGTACGCAATTACCACCAACGGTGGAAACATACTGGTCGACGGTGTACCCGACGAACAGTGGCGGGCCGATGTAGCAAGCGCGATGGCCGACGGTGCAGCTTCCCTGTCGGAGATCGTCGACGAGTTGGCTCGCCGGGTCGAGGACAGTTGGGTTCGCTCGTCCCGAATTGCCGATGAGCTGTTCTCGTACCTGGTCGTGGACGTCGAGACGATGCCCTCGGGGTTCGTGGAGGACTGGAACGAGTGGTGCGAGCGCCGAGGGTGGGGAGCATCCCGGCAGGGTCGCAAGATTTACACGATGCCGAACGCGGTGTGCAAGAGTCGCGCGGTGGCGGAGGTCCGTTCGCGGCTCGTCGACGACGGGGTGCTCACACCGGAAGCCCCCGTCCTGGCTGCCGGAGACGGCGCACTCGACGCGGCCATGCTGAGTGCGGCCGACGCCGCGATCCGCCCTCGGCACGGCGAACTCGAGGCACTCGACTGGCAGCGTCCGGGTGTGGCTGTTACCGGTAGCAGCGGCATCGCCGCCGGTGAGGAGATTCTGAGATGGTTCTCGAAGCACGTCGAACGCGGCACCGATACTCAGGCGGGCGCATCCTCTTTGTAGCTTGTACGCAAACCCGGCCCGCAATGCGAGGCCCGCAATGAAGGAATGATCGCAGTGCCCACTCAGCTTGCCAAGGGTCAGAATGGCCCACTGAGCGCCGACGACGTCATCGTCACCCTCGATCTGACGGCCGCCGCCGACCTGTCCGCGCTTCTCGTGACCGAAGCGGGGAAGGTGCGTTCGGACGCAGACTTCGTCTTCTTCAATCAGCCGAGCGGCCCGGGTGTGCAACTCGTTCCCGGAATAAGTGGGCAGCAAGCCTCGCTGAGAGTTTCCCTCGCGGCGGTGCCTGCGGACGTCGCACGGGTGCGTGCAGTGATCACGCTCGAGGATGCGAACCTCGAGTTCGGAGGGTTTGCGCCACCGACCGCCAGAGTTGCAGATGCGTCCGGCAATCTCTTGTACGAGTACAAGATCGAGGGCCTGGACTCGGAATCGGTCGTCATCGCGCTCGAGCTGTATCGTCGCCAGGGTGCATGGAAGGTCCGCGCCGTCGGGCAGGGCTATGCCGGCGGATTCGCGGCGCTCGTCACAGATCATGGGGTGTCCGTCGACGACGAGCCCGCACCCGCCGCGGCCGCTGCCGCGCGGACCGCGGCGCCTGAAGCTCCGGCCGAGGTCAGCCTCACGAAGTCGCGTCCGGTCAGCCTGATCAAGGGGCAGAAGGTGACGCTCCGCAAGGATGGCGGCGTAGCGCTGACACAAATCCAGATGGGTCTCGGCTGGGATCCGATCGAGAAGCGCGGGATGTTCGGTAGTCGGTCCGCCAACATCGACCTCGATGCGTCCGCCGTCTTGTTCGTGGACGACACCGTGGTGGACATCGCCTACTACCGGCAGCTCACGTCGAAGGACGGGTCGATCCGTCATCAAGGAGACAACCTGACCGGGGCGGGTGCGGGCGACGACGAGGTGATATTCGCAGACCTCACGCGAATCTCGCCGAACGTGACGACCGTCATGTTCATCGTGACGTCCTACCGCGGCCATACGTTCGAGCAGGTCAAGAATGCTTTCTGCCGCCTGGTGGACACCACGACGCATGCGGAACTCGCCCGGTTCACACTCCAAGGTGGAATGCCCTTCACGGCAATGGTGATGGCCAAGGTCTACCGATCCGGCACTCAGTGGAAGTTGCAGGCGATCGGGGAGGGTATCGAGGCCAAGCACCCTGGCGAGGCCGTGCCTCAACTCGCGCGCTTCCTGGGCGCATGATTTCCGTTCGATCCGCAGATCTCGTGCATGCGTCGCACCCCGGGAATCCGGCGCGACGCGTACACACGTGGTGCGGATCCACCCTCACACATTCCGAAAGGCTCTCTCAATGACCAGCACGGGTGGCCAATCGATCGGTGAGTACCTGATCAGTTCGAGGTCGATGGCGGAATACCGGGCGATGTTCGCGCTGAGCAACTCGGATCTGGCAGGCACTGTGCTCGACTGTCCCGGTGGCGGCTCGAGTTTCACGGCGTCGGCGCACGAACTCGGTGTCGACGCAGTGGCTGTCGATCCTGTGTACCGCAGACCGGCGGCGGAGATAGCCCAGCGCGCCCTGGACGAGGTCGCGCGTGGTTCCGATTGGCTGGCGAAGAACAGCGACCAGTACCGCTGGGACTTCTACGGCGATTTGGAGGGGCATCAGAGGATGCGCTGTGAATCGGCTGAGAAGTTCGCCACTGACATCGGTGCGCACCCGGAACGGTATCGGGCGGGCGCGTTGCCGCGGCTACCGTTTCCGGACGGCACGTTCGACCTCGTGTTGTCGTCTCACCTGTTGTTCACCTACGCAGACCGTCTCGACCACCGGTTCCACATCGCCGCGTTGCGAGAGTTCGCGCGAGTGGCGAGGGGAAATGTTCGGGTGTTCCCGCTAGTGGACCAGGCAGGAGAGCAGCTGGACGATCTATTGCCACCACTGTTGGTCGAACTCGAATCGTTGGGGCTCCGACCACAGGTCCGGACCGTCGACTACGAGTTCCAACGCGGCGCCGATGCGATGCTCATGTTCGACGCGAGCTAGTCTCACCCCTGGTGTTCTGCCGTGAGCCGACCGAACTTGTTGGCTTCCCGTTCGATACGGGACAAGTGGCGAGGGCGGTATGACACGGAGAGTCGAACGAGGCGGTAATGGATCTGGTCGTGAGTGAGGTGAGCCGACTGTTGGCACACGCTCGCGGAAATGAATCGGCGTCGGTCTTCGGGCTGGTGCGAACTGTGGAGCGGATGCGGGGCAGGCCGCTGACCGTGAGGGAAAGCGCGGAGTTGGCGCCGGGGACGTTCGGTTTGTGGCGCAACGGGCACGACCGGGACGAGGTGCTCTACGCGCCATGGGTCGCGGCGCCCGATCGGACGGTGGCGCACGAACTCGGGCACATCGTGCTCGGGCATCATGGGCTGCCCGTGGAAGAGGCTGCTCGACACACCCTGCCGTCCGAATGGCATGACATGGCGTCGTTCATGCTTCGTCAGTGCGGCCAAGATTCGGGCGGGGACGAGGATCTGTTGCAGCTGGAGCGAGACGCGGAGGGGTTCGCATCAGAGCTGTGTCGACGGATCTCAGGCGTGGGCCGGGCACGCTCGGCGCGCATTCGTTCGCATTTCAACGAAATTTTGTGATCCATGGCCTTGATGATTGCGTTGTCGGTGCTGCTCTGGTCTGCCGCTGTGACCAGGACGCGGCGGTGGTGGCAGGCCAGGTCGGTGTTCGCGTTCGGGGCGGCCATCGTATTCACATTCATGGCGTCGCACACCACCGTCAATATCGGGCCCATCGACCGCGCGGTCAGCGATGCGCTAGGGGTCCCGAATGCGACGTCGGCGGTCAAACATGTGGTGTTCCTGGGGATCTGCCTGGGTGCCTCGCTCATGCTGGTGGCACTTCGGGTGACCGCGGCACACGCCCAACGCCGATGGGTGGCGCCGGTATTCCTCAGCTGGGTGGCGGCGTCGGCCGCGGCCCTCGCATTCTTCTTCTCCGCCGCTCGCGTTCCGCAGGCCGAAACGGGTTACCAGTTCGACAAGCTGTATGCGCACCTTCCCGGTTACGCGGAGGCTGCAGCTTTGGTCATGGGCGTGGCGGCGGTGGTCTGCACGATGATCACGATTGTCGTGTTGTTGGGATGGGACGTCGGCACGCCGGAGGGTCGTGGCCTCGCCATTCTTGCTCCCGGTGTCGCGATTCTCGCGTTCTATGCATGGATGAGAACCGGTTACATCACGGCCGCCCGGGCAGGGTGGGTCGAGCCGACTTCCGCGCTATTCGATTTGTCCACCAAGCTGGCGGCCATCGGGATCCTTTTTACGGCAACGGGTCTGATGTGGGCGAGTGCCGAAGGAGGAATCGCGGTGCGCCTGCAGCGTCGAGACATCGCGCAGTTGCATCGAAATTTGGTTGGCGAGCGCTGGCCGGGTGTCGCGCGTGACTCTCACGCCACCGCCGGACCCGTTCGCTATACGGAGGACAGAGCCAGTGAGGTACTCGACGCGCTCTCGATGCAGGCACGCCGCGATGGGCTTCCCGAGGTCGGGCATGGGATCGCGACACCTGAGTCGATAGCGGATTGGTTGCGAACGGGCGAACCCAGAGGCATTGGGGTCTGCGACCTTCGTCCGCCCGCGGACACTGACGCTGTGAAATGGGTCCGCTCCGTCGGCCGGGCCTATCGGTCGAAGCCGGTTCCAACCTCGGTAGGTGACTTGACGTGAAGGCTTTTCTCGCACGACTCCTCACGGAGATTGCCGCCCCGTGGACGGTCAACGTCGCGTCGTGTCTGATTCTCGGGTGGTCTATCGGACACCCCGGTTGGGGGGCATTCGTCGCCCTGTTCACTGGAGTGCTGCCGATGGTGCTCATCGTGGGAGGTATGGCGCGAGAGCGCATCGGAAACCACCACGTCACCGAGCATTCCGAGCGCCATGGTCTGATTCTGGCGATTCTCGCGCTGGTCCTCGTAGCCCTCGTCGTGCAACTTCTCGCGGACGCACCGTCCGAGATGATAGCCCTGACCTGCGCGGGATTGGCGACCCTTGGAGTCATCGCGGTATGGACCTCCGTCTTGCATGTCAAGGCGTCAGTCCATCTGGCCGTGTGGTGCGGTGTGATTGCCATCCTCGCCGTCGCGCTCAGTCCGTGGTGGTGGCTGGGTCTGGTTCTGGCGCCGGCCATCGCCTGGTCACGGATCAACCTGGGCCATCACACGTTGGTGCAGATTGTGGTCGGTGCGGCGACGGGATTTGCCATCGCCCCGTTGGTCTACCTCCTGGTGGCCTGACCTCCTTTGGCCTGACCTCCTTTGGCCTGACCTCCTTTGGCCTGACCTCTCGGTGGCCAGACGGCCTACTCCTGTTCGGAGTCTGGTGCCTGGTTTCCGGCCTGGTATGGGTTGTATGCCCTCGCGGCAGTGGGTACGTCGTCCTCGCGTAGCGACCGGATCCAGCTGATGTAGCCCTGGAAGTCGGCGTACGACGAGTCGTCTGCGAAATAGTCGAGTGGGACGTGGAAGAACAGGGCTATGTCCTGGACGATCTGAAGACTTGGGTTCGGCCGTAAACCGTTGAGGAGCATCGACACGTAGCCCTGGGTGATGGTGCCGCCGTTGCTTCGGATACCGTCCACGATCTCGGACACGGTGAACGGGGGTCGGTCTTTCGGATGAACGTTGTCGATCAAGTACCGGAACTTCTCGGCGAAAGTCGCCACCCGATTCTCCCTCTCATGTGAACGGGCAACCATCGGGTCGAATCTACCGGTTCAACCGGGCATGAGCGGGACCCCTGTTGCGCTATTACAATCGTGATATTACTATCGTAATACCCGGGTAGGGGTGGTTCGAAGCGGCTGGGTGAGTGAAACGATGGTGGCGGCCCTATCGCACAGGGGGCTAGGGAGTGCGGTTGGGGCTTGTGTCGCCAGGCGAGAACGCCTAGGGCGTCCTCGTTTCCGACGATCTCATCCAGCCGCTTCTTCGTAGGCCGTTAACGCACAACGCAAAGCGCTCGGCTGGGATATCGAGCCGAGCGCTCTGCGCGATCTACTGCCCCGATCTACTGCACCCGGAACCGACGTGTGTTGCGGAGGGCAGTGAAACTGCCGCTACTGGCTGAGGGGCGTCCAGTCAGCACAGCCCAGAGACTGGAACTTCCCGTCGGTGGGTTCGATTGTGACAGTCACCGGATTTGCGATTGTCGTCCCCGAGTTGAAGGTAACCCCGGAACCGTCCTGGCGGGACCATAGGCAAGACTTCTTTCCATCGCTCGAGCCCTTGGTGAGGTACGACCCAGGTTGAAGATCGACTCCTACCTCGCCCGTGAAGTTGTACCCAGGTATCTTCTGCGCAGCAGAATCGGCAGTGTCCAAGCTGACGGGATTCCACGGCGCACAGTTGGTTGTGGTGAATCCGCCGTCGGTCGGTTCGATCGTCACCGTAGTCGAATCGAGGGTGGTTCCTCGCTCGACGACGTTCCCCTTGGTGTCAGTTCGTGTCCAGTCGCAACTGGTACCCCCAGTTGGTCCCGTTGTCCGGTAGTTCCCCGCGAGCGGCGCTACCCCTGCAGGGGTGGTTTGGAGCGGCTGGCTACTGAGGACGTCGTGCGCAAAACCCAACTCGTCTATAGCGGACTGGATATTGAAGTCGGCGCCGGCGGAGTCGAGGAGGGACTGCACCTTGGCCACCTTGTCGGGGTCCAGGTTGTTGATGTCAATGCCGGCACTGCGCAGGTTGCTGTCTATGGTGTTCAGGTTCTTGGCGAGCTTTCCGACGTCTTCGGCGCTCAGGTCCGAGACTTCATGGCCCGGGTTGGTAAGGCCGCTCGGGAAGAGCTGACCCGTGTTCAGCAGTTGCTCGGTTGCGTAGAAGGACGCGTAGAGGGCAATCGGATCCCAGGGCAGAAAGTAGCTCACGACCGAGAGCGTCGGACTGACCAGGTTGGGGAATTGTTGGACGAAGGCTCCCTTGGGGTCACCGGTTTCGCTGGCTTGGGTAGCCGCGTCGACAGCGGCCTGACCAACGCCGGGGAACAGGTAGTCGCCGAGATCCGACGCGAACCCCGCAAGTTGGACGTCCGGCGCCGTGGTGCTGGTTGAGGGCTGTGCAGACGAGAGGATGCCAGCACCGGCGATGCCGCCGACTACAGCGAACCCGGCTATCCCAGCAGCAAGCCGAGAACAAACTGATACCTTCATATTACCTTCTCTTTGGAATCGCCTCTGACTGAACTAGGATGTGGCAAAACGGGTCTCGCACTCCGTTCGAAGTGCAGACCGAGTCGGCCAACCGAATTCCGCTGGGGGCAGTGGTTGTTCGTAGGAGATGTAACTGAGCATTCCGACCGCAGAATGTGTACGGGAGAGTATTGGGACATTCCTCACTTGTCAACAGTGGCAATCGATCCCACGTCTGGTGATAGTTGAAATGCCAAGCAATTCTTAGGATCGGGTCGGTCGCCTGCTCCCGAGCACCGTGAGGTCGGGCAAAGATGCCGCGAGCGAGCGATCTCCTGGCGAATCATGTTCCGCACCAGTAGGTGAACTCGAACTCGAGATCGATCTGTCGGGGCGGACCGGTTCAACGATGATCGAAACAGTCGCGCGCTGGGGCAGGCGGGCACCCGACTCGAGGACGTCGTGTACAAGTTGATGGGTGCGCATCGCTCATTCGATACCCCCCGTGCAACTGGCCGTACCCGCTTACGCGCCGGACCCGAGTGACGGTTCCGTGCCCGAACTCGATATGACAATCAAGATGCGTGAACTCCACTGCGTGGCAACGCATTGCCTTGGTCATCGTGCTAGTGCGATGGCAAGCAACCCGCCTGGGTCGCGAGTCGGGGTCGACCAGAACCAGTCTCAGCGTTCGGCGACTGAGAACACCGCCCACAACTCGGAGCGCCACGCTAGTACGTTGCGCGGCAACGGAATCTAGTTCTATAGTGCCTCGTCAGTATCGATACCAAGAGCACGATGCCTTGGAATTTCCCAGAATCATCAAACTGTGGTTGGTGTAGGGAGATCGATGCCCTAACCACTTCCGAAGGTCATCCGTGATCTCTCGCTTGTCGGGAAATCACGGATGCTGCTGCCCGCACTGGGCCAATCAGAGAGAGCGAAACAACCATGAGACCGATTCACCGTTGGTCCACTATTGCAGCGGCCACTACCCTCGCTGCAGGAACACTCCTACTTCCTGCTGGTGTCGCATCAGCAGCGGATGTCACCGGCACCGGCGACACCGTCACGAAGCACATCGACTTCGGGGTCAGCTGTTGGTCGTCGAATGGGCGTTTCGCGCCGTTCCTGAACGGCAATAACGACTCCACAAGCAAATGGGGCGTGGAGATTCAAGCGCCGAAACTGGTTACGGCCGGAAAAGAATTTGAATACAAGATAACCTTGGATCCAGTTCAGATGAGGCGAAAAGACGCTTGGGGTAACTATAAGGGGAATGACAAACACCCGACCTCGTGGGTGACGGCTCCGCACGAATTCCCAGATTGGATTCGCGAGAAGATCGACATTGCAATCCCTTCGGGCGCGGAGTTGCTAAATTATCAAACTAGTTCGGATGATGCCGAGATCACTCGTGTGGATTACGCCGGAAACCCGAGCGATAGCGGCCAGTTGCTGCGGGTATGGAAAGGACAAGTCACCGAGGGCACTCTCAAAACTCCCACTGGAAATGGCCCTAACGCTCTGCCCCTCCCACCTCAAGTCAACTCCAGAGTCCATGACCAAGAGATCGATCCTCGTTCTGGACTCACAAGCCCTGTCAATATCAAGTCGAAAACTCAATGGCCGGTGATCACAGTTACAATGAGGGCAGGCGACGAGGGATCCGTAATTGAGCCAAGCCTGCGCAGTGCGGATCCTCACGCTGACGAATATGGGCGGCCGGAGAATTTTTTCACGTTCCAAACCGATTGGGGTACCTCTGACGGCACAGCCGATGTCGATGGCAGAATCCTAAGCCCCATGAGTATCCGCTGTGCACCGCGGGACACTCCCAACGCCGGCACGGTGAATGCCGGCGGCATGCCGCTGACAACGATTCCCGTGGTCGGAGAAGCAATTCCGGGTAGTTATCGGACAGCCGGACCAACCGGTGGCAAGACTTGCGACTGGACACGAACCGACACCGACGCAAACATTGTCGAGCGAGGAACCACCCTCGATTCGACTACGGTGACGATCGAACCGACCGACGGCGGATTCACCACAACCAACTGCGCGCCGTGGAATCCCGTCAACTTGGGCACCGCCGATTCCGATGCACCGAAAATTCCTGGGTACAACTTCACGGGCGCGGTAGGAGTTGACCTCCAGCCGGGGTCGTATCTCAGCAACGGGTCGAGCGATGGAAAGAAGTCCTGCCTCTGGTCCCGTCAGGACGGTTCCGGGGTTACCTTCAACTCGGGAACGACAATCACAGATCCGGTCACGGTCACAATCGAACCCACCGACGGGAGATTTCAATCTCTAGGCTGTGGCGATTGGACGCCCCTCAGCCAGTAGACCAGGGCTGAGACGAAGCCGCTTGCAGCAGTCTGCGCTGTCGGCGCCCGCTCGATCGTCGAGTGGGCGCCGATACTGCACGAGAACGATTGTGCGAAAGTGGGTTCGGGACGCCGATGCCCCAGCGGGCTCAACGCTGGGGATCCACCGTTCTGATGAGATTGCTCAATGCAGCGAAACTCAGATTCCCAGCGCGCCGGCCAGCTCCCGCAAATCAGCAACAGGATCGTCGGCTATGGGGAGTACCTGAATGGCTACGTGATCGGCTCCAGCATCGAGGTGTTCCCGCAGTCGCCCGGCCACATATTCGGTGTCACCGTGCGCGACGAGGGCGTCGATCAGGTCGTCACTGCCGCCGCCGGCGATCTGTTCGTCGGTGTAGCCGAGTCGCTTCAGGTTGCTCACGTAGTTGCGTAGGTGCAGGTACGGGTTCTCGACCGCATCGCGGCCGATCGGACGCGCGCGGCTGGCATCGGTGTCGAGAACTACCTTGTGCTCGGGCGCGAGAACCGGCCCCGGCCCCAGGAGTTCACGGGCCTCACGGGTGTGCTGCGGGGTGGTGAGGTAGGGGTGGGCGCCGGCCGAACGCGCCGCCGAGAGGGCGAGAACCTTGGGTCCGAGTGCGGCAAGGACACGTCTACTCTTCGGCACACCTGCGCCGTCGAGCACGTCAAGGTATTCGACCAGCGCGGAGTACGGTTTGCTGTAGTTCAGGCCGGGTTGTTCCGGGTGGCCGACGCCCACGCCGAGGAGGAATCTCCCCGGGTGGCGCGACTCGAGCCGATGGAACGAGTCCGCGATCTGCTGGGCGGGGGCGGTCCAGATATTCGTAATACCGGTTGCGACGGTGATGGACGAGGTCGCGTCCAGAAGTTTCTCGGCGACCTCCAGGTCTGCCGGCGGAGACCCGCCGATCCAGACCGCTCCGTAGCCGGCGTCCTCGATCGCCTTCCCGACATCGGGTTGCAGTCCAGCAGCGTGACGCCAGATGCCGAATTGTCCGAGCTGGGGGGTTTCTTCTGTGGTTTGCGTCATGTGACGTGCACTCTTCCCTTCGTCCTCATGGATTCCCCCCGAGGGTGTTTGTCAGGTGCCGGGTGGCCTGTACTCGGCTTCGCGTCGTACTGCCTCATCGACTTGCTCGGGCGTCAGCAGAAGCACGGATTCGGATCTCGCCGCACCGGACGCGGCGGTGCGGATTCCGAGTGTTGCGGCGGCGACTTCGTCCGGTACCTGTCCGATCACGAACAAGTCCTTGCCGCCGAGCGCGAAATAGCAGGATTCGACCGTGCCCCCGACGCTTTCGACCATCCTCGTGATCTCCTGGCGTCTCGCGGTTCCACCTTCGGCCAGCAAACCCTGAGCGCCTTCGTGCGAGTACGTGACCTGCCAGAGATATCTCGGCATCGGTGCCTCCTCGATTGTGGGGACATTCTCATGGTTCTCCGCAGAGCGGTCACATGCAATAGCTACCGGCGATAAGGTCATGAGATGGCGAAGGCCAGGGTGGGCATCTCGGGCTGGACGTACCCCGGTTGGCGCGGTGACTTCTACCCGGAGGGTCTGGCTCACCGCAAGGAGTTGGCCTATGCGGCGGGGCGATTGACCACCATCGAGATCAACGGATCGTTCTACGCGCTGCAGAAGCCGGCGAGCTACGCGAAGTGGCATGACGAGACGCCGGACGATTTCGTGTTCGCGGTCAAGGGGAGCCGCTATATCACCCATATGAAACGGCTCGCCGACGTCGAGGCCGCCTTGCCGAACTTCTTCGCGTCGGGTGTTCTGGCACTCGGACCGAAACTCGGCCCGTTCCTGTGGCAACTGCCGCCGACATTGGAATTCGACGAAGCGAGGGTGAGTCGGTTTCTCGAACGGTTGCCCCGCACAACCGATGTCCTCGCGCGGTTGGCCCGCGAACACGATGACAAGCTTCGAGACGGCAGTGCGCTCACCGAGTGCGACGCGAGTCGCCCCGTCCGGCACGCTGTCGAGGTCCGGCATCGCAGCTTCGACTCACCTGAGGCGGTCGAACTTCTGCGCGCCCACGACGTGGCGTTCGTCGTCGCGGACACCGCCGGCCGATACCCGCTGGTAAAGACGCCGACGAGCGACTTCGTGTACGTACGCCTGCACGGCGACGCGGAGCTGTACGCCAGCGGCTACAGCGACGATGCACTGGACCGGTGGGCCGACGACATCCGCGCATGGACCGATTCCGGACTCGACGTGTTCGTGTACTTCGACAACGACGTGAAGGGATACGCTCCATTCGATGCCCAGCGGATGAGCGCCCGGTTGGCATGAGTTGTCGCGGGCACATGGCACAGTGGCCGTGCATCATGTGCGCGACGAAATGAGACGGGACGAGATGAGAAAAGCCAGCGTATGGCCCGCCCAGTGGCCGACGATTCCGCGGGAGATCGCGGAGGCCGTAGACGCTGCTGTCGGGGCAGCGGTCTCCTCGAATGTCGCCGCGTTCTTCGAGGCAACCGAGGATCTCGCCGCGTTGCCGGCCGAGCGGGTGCGGGTCGTGCTGGCCGCGATCGTTCGCGAGATTCTCGAGACGATGCATCCTGACGGGCTCACGGGTGAGGACGTGCAAGAAGTGCTCGCCCACGCGGTGGGGGTGGCGCGCACGTGGATGCCCGATGTCGATGTCGCGTCGTTCGTCGCCGTCCTCACCGGCGCACTCGGCGTCGCGGAAGCGGACGAATCCGATCTACCGACATCTGCTGTACCGTCGGCGATCCTGTTGATCGCCGACCTTGTGTCGAGCGCGCAGGTGTCCGTACACGACTACGTTCGTCGCGCGCTCGACGAGGTTGCGCGGGCCGAGATCGTTGAAATGCCTTGAGGTGAAGGGATTTGGAGTGTCTCTCCTCTAGGGATCAGCCGCCGTCGGAAGTGAGCCCGAGGCCTTCGAGGAAGCTGTACTTGTCCCAATCGACCCAGGTCTCGACGAGCTTGCCGTCTTCGTACCGACCCGTGTCGACCCCGGTCCAAGTACTTGTCTTGCCAGTGGCGGGGAGGCCCTCGAATTCGCCGGTCTGCTTGGCGGTCATTCGGAATCGCGAGCAAACGTAATCCCCATCCTGAACCTGTAGCAGGATCTCGAGTTTCACGTCTGAGAACGCCTCGTGGAATTGCGCTAGCAGATCCCTCCATTCGGACAGCGACTTGGTCGACGTGCCACCCGCGGCGTCGGGCATCTGATGGTTGATGTAGTTCTCGGCCAAATAGTCGTCCGGGCCGTGCGGGGTATTGTCACCCCAGAGTTCGAGGAAGTGCTTCGAAGTCGATTTGTGATCAGTAGCCATGCTGACCTCCTGTGTGGCGAGCAGAGTCTCCACATTTCAGACTGCAATAGTTCACGGCAATTCGCTAGAGGACATCGGGTAACGGAATGACAATTCACCGAATCGCATTGGACAACGGAGACGGACAGCAGCTTCTCTTGCGGACACCAGCGTCTCGAATAGTTCCTCTGTCGGCTTTCCGAAATTAGTTGCTGCGGAGTTGATTTCTACAATGTTCCGGTCGGGCAACGATTGGGCCGGATATTGCTGTGGTTGGATGATGGTATGGAACGACGGGTGATCCGCCGGCTGGTCGGTGCTGGAGCGGGATTCGTCGTCCTCGTGGGGTTCGTCGTAGCGGCCTCGGCGGTGTGGACGTCGCGCCAGGCGTCCGGCCATATCTACGACGTCGGTGCCGCACCCCGCGCACCCGTGGTGATCGTGCTCGGAACGCTGGTGCGCGACGGCAGACCCGGGGAGTACTTGACCGGTCGTCTGGACGTCGCACTGCAACTTCTCCGTGACGGTCGTGCGGAGGTAGCTCTGGTCTCGGGAGACGGGGCGGGCAGGTCGGGCGACGAGGTTGCGGCCATGACAAAGTACCTGGTCGAGAAGGGGATAGACCCGAGTCGCATCGTCGGCGATCCCTACGGTCTCGACACCTACGACACCTGCGTCCGTGCTACCCGAACGTATGGTGTCGGCAAGGCGCTGATCGTCACACAGTCGTTCCACGTGCCGCGAGCGGTGGCTCTGTGCCGAGGAGTCGGGATCGACGCCGACGGTGTAGCCGCCGGCTGCGATTGCAGCACCATCACGATGGCCCGGAATACCGTGCGCGAATGGCTAGCCCGCCCCAAAGCCATTCTCGACCTCCTGACCGGACGAGACCCCGTCGTCGTTTCCGAATCAGATGATGTGCTTGGCAATGCCCTCGACGTAGCGGGCTGACGAAGATCGGCTATTCAGGGACGGTGAAATCGGTAGGCTGCTTTCCGGACGACGAGCGGAGGCGTGATTATGGTTTCCCCGACCGATTCGGGTGCGAGACCCGACCCGACTCCCCGAGAAGTCCGGAGGTGGCGTCGCTACCTTGCGGACGAGCGCGCCGAAGCCGCGGTCTACCGGGATCTGGCGAAACGACGGTCAGGTGAGGAACGGGAGATCCTGTTAGCGCTCGCCGAAGCGGAGGGCCGGCACGAGGCCCACTGGCGCACCCTGCTTGGCGAACAGGTCGGAAAGCCTGTTCGGGGAAGCCTCCGGACCAGACTCCTCGGCGTGCTGGCCAGGCGGTTCGGCTCGGTTTTCGTGCTCGCGCTCGCCCAGCGCGCCGAAACCCGCTCGCCGTATCCAACGGACTTGGACGCCACCGATGCGATGGGAGCGGACGAACGCATCCATGAGGAAGTGGTGCGGGCGCTCGCGACGCGTGGACGCAACCGCCTCTCCGGCACCTTTCGGGCAGCCGTGTTCGGCGCCAATGACGGCCTGGTCAGCAACCTCGCCTTGATCCTCGGTATCAGTGGTAGCGGCGCTTCCAACGAGATCGTCTTGCTCACTGGACTTGCCGGGCTGCTCTCGGGGGCTCTGTCGATGGGCGCGGGCGAGTACGTATCCGTGCGGTCGCAGCGTGAGCTCCTCGAGGCATCGATGCCAGGGAAGGGGGCCCGGGAGGCAATCCCATTGCTCGATGTAGACGCCAACGAGCTCGCACTCGTCTACCGGGCGCGTGGCATGTCGGTGGCGGAAGCCGAGAAACAGGCAGCCGAAGTCTTGCGGGAAAGCGATCAGCTCGATCTCGTTTCGGAGGACGATACGGACGATGCGGTCGATGCGCATGAGGCCATTGGCACCGGCCTCGGTGCCGCTGCGGCGAGTTTCTGTTTCTTCGCATCCGGTGCAATCATCCCAGTTCTGCCGTACCTCTTCGGGATAGAAGGCACCACCGCGGTAATCGTCTCCGCAGCGTTGGTGGGCGTGGCACTGCTCTCGACCGGCGTCGTGGTGGGACTGCTGTCGGGTGCTCCGCCTATCAAGCGAGCGCTGCGCCAGCTGGCAATCGGATACGGTGCCGCCGCAGCCACCTATCTTCTGGGCATGTTGTTCGGTGCGAGTATCTGAACGATCCTCGGTTCGACGGTGTAGCCGGCAACGGGCACAGACGACGTCCGCGCCAGGCAGCCGGCAAAATTCTCGCCGAGGTTGCGCGTGGTGACCTGATGAGTGGCGCCGCGCGGTGCTACCTTCCACTCTGCGGTGGTGCCGCGCCCGAGCGGCAGGTCCAACGTAAAGGGGGCGGAATGTCGAAGCGGGTGATCGCGTCGTTCGCGGCTGTGGCGGTAGGTTCGGGTGCGATCATCTACTCGAATCAGAGCGATGCCGTGGCCGAGCCCGAGGGGCTGTGGAACGGGATGCCAGGTAGCGGACCTTGCGCCGCCGAAGTCTCGAACGAGACGGCGTCTCTCATCCCCGAGAGGCTGGAAATCCCGATTCCGTACCCGAAGATCACGACGATCCCGTATCCCGTGGAGCCCAAGGACCCCGTCCGTGTTTCCCAGGAATTGCCGGCCGACCCGTGCGCCGACCCGTGCCCTGACTTGACCGACGAGACCGCTCCGGATCCCGGGAATCTGTCTAGTGTGCTCGACATTCCGGATGTCAGCTTGAAGTTCACGCCGTTCCACCTTGGAATCCCCGTGCCGGGAGCCGATATTCAACTGCCTCCGCCACCACCCGTGGTCCACCCGGCGACTGTGGAGGCGCCGCGCAGTCCGGCGCCGCAGGCTCCGAAGATCGGCGAGGTGACTCGCGTTGCCAAGGTGACCGGGCCGGGTTCGGTCAGTCGCACAGACAAGCGCTACCAGGTGAACGGCACCGATCTCGGAATCATGTGGGAATCTGCACCTGACCAGATCGCCATTGCGTTCGGTGACACCTTCGGTAAGGGTTTCACTCCACCCGGAGGTCAGGGCGGCGACTGGCGTAGCAACGTTCTGGGGTTCAGCTCCGACCGCAACCTGGCGGATGGGATGAGCTTGGACAGTATGGTGCTGGACAGCCGCTGCCATGCGGCAGAGGTCCTGGGCAGCCGGAAGCTCGACAACGTCGAGATCACGACCATTCCGACGTCGGGATTCGCCATCGGAGACAGGCAGTACATGAGCTATATGTCGATCCGCACGTGGTACAGCATCCCTACCACGTGGTGGACGAACCACGGGGGTATCGCCTACTCGGACGACGGCGGCTCCACCTGGACGAAGGACCCGTACGCGAAGTGGGAGAACATCTTCGGCGTGACCAAGTTTCAAGTCGCGTCGATGGTGCCTGTCGGTGATTTCGTCTACATGTTCGGCACCCCCAACACGAGGCTGGGCTCGGTCGGCCTCGCCCGCGTTCCGGTCGACCAAGTCTTGAACACTTCTGCGTACCAGTACTGGCAGAACGGCAACTGGACACCGGTCGGAGGTTTCACGGAAGCGACACCGATTGTCAATGCTCCCGTCGCGGAACTATCTGTCCGCTACGACGAGGCCACGGGGAAGTGGCAGATGGCATATCTCGACACGTCGAAGCTGGCCATCGTTCTACGTGAGTCCGACTCGCCGCAGGGCGCCTGGTCCGAGGGCGCCCGGATGGTCAGCGTTACCGAGTACCCGGAGCTGTATGGCGGCTTCATCCACCCGTGGTCGACCGCCGACGATCTGTACTTCACCATCTCGACTTGGTCCGACTACAACGTCTTCCTGATGAGGGCGAGAATGGGCGACTAGCGGTCGTGGCAGCGGACTGTGGCCGATTACGGGGTAGGCGGGACACGATTGTTCGTGTCCCGCCCATCATCTCCGCAACCGGAAGCACGAGGCTGCCGGGGAGTCGTACCCGGTGCCGCCTACAGCTTGCGGGCTAGCGCGCGGCCCGCAGCCCGGCCCGAGAAGATGCAGCCACCGAGGAAGGTGCCTTCGAGTGCGCTGTATCCGTGGACGCCTCCACCACCGAACCCGGCAACTTCCCCGGCGGCGTACAGACCTTCGAAGGCGGTGCCGTCCGGCCGGATCACCTGAGAGTCGAGGTCGGTTTCGAGGCCACCAAGGGTCTTCCGGGTGAGAAGGTGCAGCCGTACCGCGATCAGTGGGCCATTCTTGGGGTCGAGCAAGGGGTGAGGGCTCACGACTCGGGTGATCTTGTCGGAAAGCAGGTTCCGCGCATTCTGGATCGCCATGATCTGGAAATCCTTGCTGTAGCTGTTGTTCACCTCACGGTCTCGGGCGACTATCTCACGCTCGATGTCCTCGTAGGCCACCGGTGCTTCCGGGGTGATTGCGTTCATGCCGTCGACAAGTTCGCGCAGGTTGTCACTGACGACGAAGTCGGCGCCGTTCTGTTTGAACGCTTCGACCGGTCCGGGCGCACCCTTCTTGATTCGTTCGGCCAGGAGCTTGAAATCGCGTCCGGTGATGTCAGGATTCTGCTCGGATCCCGACAGCGCGAACTCCTTCTCGATGATCTTCTGATCGAGGACGAACCAGGTGTGATGGTGACCGCTGCTCATGATGTGCTGAAGCGTTCCCATGGTGTCGAACCCAGGGAAGTTGGGGCTCGGCAGTCGTTTGCCGTTGCCGTCGAACCACATCGAAGACGGTCCGGGGATGATCCGGATGCCGTGGTTCGGCCAGATCGGATCCCAGTTCTCGATGCCTTCGACGTAGTGCCACATACGGTCGCGGTTCACGATGTTGCCGCCGGCGTTCTCGGTGATTTCCAGCATCCGGCCGTCGACGTGTGCCGGGACCCCTGTGAGCATGTGCTCGGGAGCCGTTCCGAGGCGGGCGGGCCAGTTCTTCTTGACCAGTTCGGGATTCCCGCCGATGCCACCCGACGTGACGACCACTGCCTGCGCAGAGAATTCGAACTCCCCGATTGGGGTGCGGGAACTCTTCACACCGCGAGCCTCGGTGGAGGGTTCGAGGACCGTGCCACGTACGCCAGTGGCGGCGCCGTCGGTCACGACGATTTCATCGACCTGATGGCGGTGCTTGAACGTGACCAGTCCCCGCTTCGATGCCGCGAGGACACGGGTGAGGAAGATGTCTACGACACCCGGACCGGTGCCCCAGGTGATGTGGAAACGGGGAACGGAATTGCCCTGCCCGAGAGCGCTGCCACGCCCACGTTCCGCCCAACCGACATTCGGCATCAGACGTAGGCCGAGGTCGTGGAGGTATTGCCGCTTCTCGCCTGCGGCGAACTCGACGTACGCCTGTGCCCACTGTCGTGGCCAGCGGTCCTCACGGTCGCGGTCGAATGCGGCGGTGCCCATCCAGTCCTGAATCGCCAGTTCGTACGAGTCCTTGATGCCCAGGCGTCGCTGTTCGGGGCTGTCGACGAGGAACAGTCCGCCGAGCGACCAGAAGGCCTGTCCGCCGAGGTTCGCCGAACTTTCCTGGTCGACGACGAGGACTTTCCGACCTGCCTGGACCAATTCGTACGTGGCGACGAGTCCTGCCAGCCCGGCTCCGACAACGATCGCATCAGCTTGTTCGGTCACGAAGACTCCTCTGTCCTGTGGTGTGTTGAGTGTTGGTGGTATCGGGTTCGGTGTATGCGGCCACGACGTGGGTGAAGAGGTCGAGGCGGAGTTCGCGTGCGGACGCGTTGTCATCCTCGATCAGGCACTGGACCGTGGTGCCGTCGTGCAGGGCCACAAGTGCCCTGCCGAGCACAGGAGGATCGCCGACGATGCGGCGCCCGAGGCGGGTAAGCGCCTTCTCGAGAATGGGCATGATGGTGTGCAAGATCGTCTCTTCACGGGCGGCGAGTGCCTTCTTGAGCGACGGATTGCGCAGAGCGTGGGCAGTGAACTCGGCGTTGATCCGGTACCAGTAATCGTCCACCGGGACGGCGTCGAGTACAAGTGCTGTGCCGGTCCGCAGCTTGTCGTCGGGGGTGAGCTGGGCGAGGGCCACGGTGGAGGAGTCGGCTGCGTCCCGGATTCGGTCGAGCATCGAATTGGAGCGTTGCTCCCACATGGCGAAGAACATCTCGTCCAGCGACGCGAAGTTGGAGTAGAACGCGCCGCGGGTGTAGCCGGCGCGTTCACAGACCTGCTCGACGGTCGACCGGCCGAATCCGTTCTCCGCGAAAACTTCGACTGCGGCGTCGAGAAGGCGCTGACGAGTACGTCCGCGTCGTTTCGTCACTCGCCGGGGTGCATCGGCGACAGGTTCGGAGGAGCTCGACGGTGATGTCGGCATAGCGCCTCCTCACGATCCGGGTTTGACGGGAACGTTCGATACGCTAGTGCATCGGATACATTCTCGTATGCTTTTTTTGATCGCTGTTCCCGGTTCGAGCGGATTCTGCTCTGACTGTGCAGCGCGGTGCTCGCGGATGATGCTGTGACGCCTCTGAGCTGATCCGGGCCCTCAGGTGGTTCAGTGCCCGGTGCTGTGCGACGCGGACGGCGCCTGGAGTGGTGCCGAGGACGCGGGCAGTCTGTTGCGCCGACATTTGCAAAACAATGCGCATGAAGAGGATCTGCTGGTGGCGGGTCGAGAGGGTTTCGACGAGCGAGCTCATGCCGCTGTGCCAATCGCCGCGTAATGCGCGGTGTTCCGGTCCGTCCTCGACACCGATCGAATCGATGGCGTGTGCGGTTGCTACGCGCGCGGTGGTGGCGGACCATCGCGCGGCGCGGCGCCGAGCGTCGCATACTTTGTGCGCCGCGATGCCGAAGATGAACGACAGCAAAGACTTTCCCTGATCCTGATATGTGGGAAGTGCGCTCACCAACGCTAGACAGACCTCCTGGGTGACGTCGTCGGCGCCGGTATTCGACCCGTCGCCGGTATCAAGTCGGGTCCTGCAGTAGCGGTACACGACGGGGTAGGCGACGCGCAGGACCTCTTCCACGGCATCCGTGTCCCCGGCCGCGGCGCGCGGCGCGAGTCGCTCCAACTCGGCTCTGACGTCCACTTCGATCATGACTTCCTCCCCGCTGGTGTGTACGTATCCAGCATCGACGGAACGTACGAGCGGTGATAGGCACCGCAGGGTGGGAATGTGCCCACTCCTTGACGAGAACTCCATAACGAGATCTAGGACACGCGCTAGATCGGCGCAGATTCTGTGACAGAGGTTGTTACCTTCATGGCCATGGATCCCGTCCGCAACCCGTATGCGCCAGGTGCCGGGCAGCGGCCGCCGGAACTCGCTGGACGAACGAGGCAACTCGACGCGTTCGACGTCGTGCTCGAGCGGATCGCGCGTGGCCGTCCTGAACGCAGTGTGATGCTCACCGGCCTACGCGGGGTCGGAAAGACGGTACTGCTCAACCATCTGCGCTCGGCGGCGATTTCGCGTCGATGGGGAACTGGGAAGATCGAGGCTCGTCCAGACCAGGAGTTGCGCAGGCCGCTGTCGTCTGCGTTGCACATGGCGGTTCGAGAGATCGCCGGTTCGCATCGCTGCCCCGACCGGGTGGAGGAGTTTCTCGGCACCCTGAAATCGTTCGCGCTGCGCGCGACGGCAGACAAAGGTATGCGGGAACGGTGGCAGCCGGGTATCGACGTACCGGCCGTGAAGGGACGCGCCGATTCCGGGGACATCGAGATCGACCTGGTGGAGTTGCTTCTCGACGCATCCTCATTGGCCCGAGACGTTGGTGTCGGGATCGCATTGTTCATCGACGAGATGCAAGATCTTGGCGCCGCCGACGTCTCGGCTATTTGCGGCGCCTGTCACGAACTCAGTCAGGACGCGGCACCGCTGATCGTGGTCGGTGCGGGCCTGCCGCATCTTCCCACCGTGCTGTCGGCCTCGAGGAGTTATTCGGAGCGGCTCTTCAGTTACCACCGCATCGACCGCCTCGACCGGTCGTCGGCCGATCGGGCTTTGATCGCGCCGGCCGATCGCGAGGACGTGAAGTTCTCCGCCGAGGCGCTCGACGCATTGTATGCGGCTGCCGACGGCTACCCGTATTTCGTTCAGGCGTATGGCAAGGCGACGTGGGATGTGGCTGCGGCGAGTCCGATCACCGAGGAGGATGTTCGAGTAGCTGCTCCGAGGGCGGAGGAAGAACTCGCGGTCGGCTTCTTCGGCTCGCGGTACGAGCGCGCCACACCCGCAGAACGCGAGTACATGCGAGCGATGGCCGATCTCTCCGCGGATGACGGGCCGGTTGCAACGGCGGCAAATCGCCTCCGAACTCGATCGCAAGCCCGCCTCGCTGTCACCCGCGCGGGATGGGTTGATCAAGAAGGGTCTGATCTATTCGGCCGAGCGTGGATCGATCGGATTCACCGTCCCGCACTTCGGTCAGTATTTGCGCGCGCAGAGCGACTAACTATGCAAGGCAGCAATTTTGGGATTGCTATAGATCATTGCGGATCTCCTCAAACAACGCAGCTGAACCGAAAATATGCAGTTTTGCAGTGTATTTAGAGGATTTTCCTGACATCAGGACCCGAACTCGAGTTCACACGCTTGCTACGGCAGTGGATCTGCACCTGGAGGCCTTCCTCTTTCCAAAGTCGATGGATCTTCTTCTTGTTCACCAACAGTCCCTCGTTCTGACGCAGATGTGCCCATGCGCCGCCGAAATCCATGCAGCGGGTGTTTCCGTGGCGTAGCGGCGAAGCCAGGCCCGCAAGTCGGCGTCGGGATCTGGTTGATCGTGCGCTGCGGGAAATCCGCCGAAACGTTGATCGGGCGAGCCCAACAGCTTTGCATGCCAATCGTTCCGAGATACTCAACGTGGAGGTCAGCATCTCGACTGCGCGGCGCTTGGCTGCTGGGCTCAGAATTTTCCCTTGGCCACCTCACGTAGTGCGTCCTTTTCCAACTCGGCTTCGGCGAGTTGGCGTTTGAGCTTGCTGTTCTGTTTCCGGAGCTGTTCGAGCTCTTTTGCGGCTTTCGGTATCTACGCCGCTGTACTGGCGTCGCCAGTTGTACAGCGTCGCTGTCGATACCTCGAGGTCGGCGGCGATCTGCTCCTGCGTCTTACCTGTAGCGGTCAGCTCGTCTGCCCGCCGCAGCTTCCGAACGATGTCCTCTGCAGAGCTCCGCTTCCGTTCAGCCATCATCTCCATCGTCCTTCCACCCCCAGTCTTGGGGGCGAGAGGACTCTAGACAAAGTGAAACAAGCGCGGAAAGTTTGCCCCCTGAGGCTGGGATCAGCGGGACTCCAAGACCGGGTGGACCAGCTGGGGGAGACACACCGCAGGTCGGGGATTAATTGGACTCTAAAACGTTGTGGAAACCGTTCATGGGAGACATGCCAAGATTCGTCAAAAAAATTGTTGACATGATTCTTGGTCGGAGTCACACTCGATGCGGTCCTCAGTCGTCTGTCCGGGTACACAGCAGGAGAAGGGGACAGGAAGATGCCAAGAAGCAGGTGCCGGTCGGCACGAGTACTTCCTTGGCATGACGAGTATGTCCGCCCCTAGCGCAGGTCTGTAAGGACAGTTGATGAATCGAGTCCATTCCTCACCAGTCGTGGCAGGAGTAATTCACTCCGCACCGGCACCTTCTCTGCAGGGGTCTTGTGCTTCCTACATGTGGCATGGGCCGATGTCGACGCTCTCCCCGGGTTGACAGCTTGCGGGTTTTCTTCGACTGAGAGGTCCCGCTAGTCCGGTCCAGCCGGCTCTGGAGCGGGCCGGCGAATGATTCGCGTCGTTTGACAGCGCGGTCGACGGGTGCTGAGCACGGGTGCGTGTGCCCGTCTCGTGGAAGTAGCACACAGTCCAGCGCCTGTGCTGCTAGACGCCCTTTGAAAGTTGGCAACGGTCGCTCAGGGTCTCGAGAACGAACGCCGAACTCTTGTCGCTTCGCAGGTCCATCGTCGGTGGGCAGCCGGGGAGTGCGCATGCCTCGATGGCTCGCGAGAAGCCGAGTTGCGATTTGGTGGGCAATGGTGGGATCAAATCAAAAGCCAATGCCTGCAACGTATTAATGTATCTACGGCGATTACGGAACCGAGGCGCATTCGCTCGCGATCTGTTCGCCGGTTCTTCCCAACGCGGTGGTTCGTCGCGTTCGCTGTAGCTGCCCGCACAGTGGCCTATGCACGCCTCTTTCATCCCGGCATCTTGTTCATCGAGTTGCCCGACCTCACTCGGCAGGTAGTGAGGCTCTAGTTTTCATCCTGACTCGTCAATGGGGACAGGATAGTTCGGATCAACGACGCCGAACTGATAGTGCGGCCGCCACTCTCACCGACTGGTCTCATGTCGCTTGCTCTTCCTCCTCGTCGCACGAACTGATTCTAGAGTTCGAGTTCGAACTCGCGTTCACCTTTGGCGCTGAACATGATTCGCTATGTTCTCGCACGTCATCGGCAGATTTGCGAATAGTGCTTGGCGTTTCAACTACTGTGAGTTGCGGAATTTATTGCGGCGGTTGACAAGTGGGATACGTCCAAATACTG